>JBEKLA010000035.1:0-23891 GCA_050010455.1 Binataceae bacterium (SeqCode)
ATTCGTTGCACAGAGCGATCTGCCGCCGGTGGCGCCGGGCGAGTTCTATTATTTTCAAGCCGCCGGATGTGAGGTCGTGACCACGGACGGCCGCGTCATCGGCCATATTAAGGATACCTTCTTCAGCGGCGCTCACGACATTTGGGTGGTAGCAGCGGACGGCGCCGAGTTTATGATTCCGGTTATCGATGACGTGGTGAAGTCGGTCGATTTCGACGCCCGCCGCGTGACGATCGAGCCGATACCCGGTCTGCTAGACTGAATCCGGATAGAGTTTCGCCCGGCGCATCGCGATGGAGTTTCACGTAATCACCCTGTTTCCCGAGATGTTCGAGTCGACGCTCGCGGGCGGCTTGTTGGGACGCGCCGTGCGGCAGGGGCTGATCAACGTCCGCGTCCATCCGCTGCGCGAGCACGGACTCGGCAACTATCGGCAGGTCGACGACACTCCCTACGGCGGCGGGAGCGGGATGGTGATGCGGCCGGAGCCGATCGCCTCCGCGCTCGACAGCGTGGCGAGCGAGCGGCCGGGTTTATGGCGTGTCTTGCTCACCCCGCAGGGCGAGATGCTGAATCAATCGATCGTGCGCGATCTGGCCGGCCGCGAGCCGGGCCTGGTCCTGATTGCGGGCCGCTACGAGGGCGTCGACGAGCGGGTGCGCACGATGGTTGATCAGGAGCTGTCGATCGGAGACTACGTGCTGAGCGGCGGCGAGCTGGCGGCGATGGTGATAATCGAAGCGGTGTCGCGGCTAATCCCCGGCGTGCTGGGCAATCCGCAATCGCTCGATGAGGAATCCTTCGCGCACGGGACGCTCGAATATCCGCAGTACACCCGACCCGAGGATTTCCGCGGCATGAAGGTGCCGGAGATATTGCTCAGCGGCGACCATCAGAAGATCCGCGCCTGGCGCGATAATCAGGCGCGCGAGCGCACCGCGTCGCGCCGCCCCGATCTGTTGATTCGCCGCAAACCGTGATAGGGGCGCGAAAGATGGCGAATCCAACTAAGCCCTCGGTCTCCCAGATGATCTCTTGCGGGCACAGATCCGGGATTCCTCGCTGCGCTCGGAATGACAACAACAAGCTTTTTCTCTGTCATTCCGAGCGCAGCGAGGAATCCCGGAAGCGGTGAAGCCGGCGAGAACAAGCTCAGCTGCGGCTCTTGAAAACGACCGCTTAGGAACTGGTTAGCGTGGCCGATCTCTTCCTCATCCTGATCCATCATCCCTGCCTCGACCGGCGCGGCCGGATCGTCACGACCGCTATCACCAGCCTCGATATCCACGATATCGCGCGCTCGGCCCGCACCTTCGGCGTCCGCGCGTTCTATGTCGCGCATCCGGTCGGCGAGCTGCGCGATTTCGCGGCCCGCGTGCGCGACCATTGGTTCGAGCAACCCGATCGCCTGTTCGATTCCCGCCGCCGCGAGGCGCTGGAACTGGTCAGGATCGTCGAGAATCTCGACGAGGCGATCGCTGAAATCGAACGTATCACGGGGCGCCGCCCGCTTCTGGTCTACACCTCGGCCCAGGCGCATGGCGGCGAGAGCTGCGAGCGGCTGCGCGAGCGGACCGCATCGGACGGTCCGCCGATACTGCTGATGTTCGGGACCGGCTTCGGGATGGCGCCGGCGATTCGCGACCGCGCCGACCTGGTGCTCAGCGCTATCGAGGGCGCGGGCGACTATAACCATCTTTCGGTGCGCGCCGCCGCCGCGATTATCCTCGACCGCCTGCGTGGCCGCTAAGCTATCGCGGGCCAGACGGCATACTGGAAGATATCGGACGGAGACCCGTTGTCTCAGGGGGCGCATTCAGATAGCTTCGATGGTTCGTTCGAGGTCTGGCCCATGAATAGTGTGATCAAACTGCTTGAAGAACGCGCCTTGCGCAAGGATCTGCCGCAACTACGTGCGGGCGACACCGTGCGTCTGAGCGTCAGGGTGGTCGAAGGCGAGAAAGAACGCCTCCAGGCGTTCGAAGGAACCGTAATCAGGATTAATGGCGGCTCCAGCCGTGCCACCTTCACGGTGCGAAAGACTTCCTATGGAGTCGGCGTCGAACGCACCTTCCCGTTGCACTCTTCGCGGCTCGAAACAATCCAGGTGCTGAGTCACGGCAAAGTGCGGCGAGCGCGGCTCTACTACCTGCGTGAGCTTTCGGGCAAGGCCGCCCGGCTCGAAACCGTATCCTGAAGGATTTGGCGTCTTAGGCCGAGGCCGCGACCGCGTCCTGAGGCATCCGGATATCGCCGTTCAGGAACGCGCCCTCGCAAACCGTGAGATGGCGCGTTTCGATCCGGCCGTGGACGCGTGCCGACGGGCCCAGCACCAGTCGCGCCGCTCCCGACACGTTGCCGCGCAACTCGCCTAATATAAGGAGTCGCGGCGCCCGCACATTGCCCTCAACCAGGGCTCCGCTTGCGATTACGACCAGGTCGACCGAGCTCACCTCGCCGCGAAAGCATCCCTCGATTCGCACCGGCTCCTGAAACACCAGCCGCCCTGAGACCGTGATATTGCGGCCGACCGCGATACGGGTGCGCTCCTCGATCCACGCCTGTCCGGGCGCGCGCGGAACCTCGGCGGAGGGCAACGGCAGTTCGGGGTCTGTTAGCGAATGCTCGCCGCGCAAATCGCTATTCTGCTTTTTGTTGTGATCCTTAAAATCCATCGATGCCACCCGGCGCTAGGGGGCGGGAAAGACGTGGCACGCGACAGCATGGCCTCCGCCTCCGACCTCCAGGCGCGGTTCCGTGGTCCGACAGACATCTTTCGCATATGAACAGCGCGGATGGAAGCTGCATCCGGGGGGCGGATTGACCGGACTCGGCACCTCGCCGGGCAGCCGGATACGCTCGGGCTTGCCTGAGGCGTCGATCATCGGAATCGCGGAAAGCAGCGCACGGGTGTACGGATGGCGCGGATTGAGGTAAAGCTCCTCGGCCTCAGCGAGCTCGACGATCTTGCCCAGGTACATGATCGCCACCCGATTGCTGATATGTTCGACCACGCGCAGGTCGTGCGCGATAAACAGGTAGGTAAGCTGAAGCCGTTCCTGCAAATCCTGGAGCAGATTGATGATCTGCGCCTGGATGGAAACGTCGAGCGCCGAGACCGGTTCGTCGAGCACCAGGAATCGCGGATTCACCGCCAGCGCCCGCGCGATTCCGATCCGCTGGCGCTGCCCTCCCGAAAACTCGTGCGGATAACGCCCCATCGCGTCCGGGTCGAGGCCGACCAGCCGCAGCAGTTCGGCGATTCGGTCCTGCTTTTCCTTGCCGCGGGCGAGCTTGTGAATCTCCAGGCCCTCGCCCACGATCGAGGCCACCTTCATGCGCGGATTCAGCGACGCGTACGGGTCCTGGAAAACCACCTGCATCAGGCGGCGCAACTGGCGCAACGCGCCGCGGCTCAGCGTCGAAAGGTCCTGTCCGTCGAAAAAAACCCTGCCCGACGTCGGTTCGATCAACCGCAGCAGGAGCCGCCCCAAAGTCGATTTGCCCGACCCCGATTCGCCCACCAGCCCGAGCGTCTCGCCCGCAAGGATTTCCAGGCTCACGTGATCGACCGCCTTGACCGTGAGATGCTTGCGCGCGAACAGACCGCTGCCGCCGACCGGAAATTCCTTGGATAACTGCTCGGTTCGTACCAGCGCTCCGTCGCGCGCGGCGGATAGGCCGCCAGCCTGTGGAAGTCCCGGGCTAGACACGGATACACGCCGCATAGTGATTAGGCGCCTTCTGCTCGAGCGGAGGATCGACGTGCGAACATTGATCGATCACCATCGGGCATCGCGGATGGAACCGGCATCCGCTCGGCGGTCGCCGCGCACTCGGGATGGTGCCGGGGATCGTCTGCAGGCGCGTGCGCTTTATTCCGCCTGCGCCCGGAATCGATTGCAGCAGGCATCGCGTATACGGATTGAGCGGATTGCGGAACAGCTCGGACGCGCTCGCCTGCTCCATCACGCGCGCCGCGTAGAGAATCGTCACGTCGTCGGCGTATTCGGCGACCACGCCGAGATCATGCGTCACCAGGATCACCGCCAGCCCCAGACGCTGCTGAAGCTCTTTGATCAGGTCCAGGATCTGGGCCTGAATCGTGACGTCGAGTGCCGTGGTCGGCTCGTCGGCGATTAGCAGGCGCGGATTGCACGACAGCGCCATCGCGATCATCACCCGCTGGCGCATCCCGCCCGAGAGCTGATGGGGGTAGTCGTCGATCCGGCGTTCGGGGTCGGCGATCTTCACTATCCGCAGCATCTCGATCGCTCGTTCGCGGGCCTCTTTGCGCGATTTCCCCTGATGGAGCCGGATCGCTTCGCCGATCTGGCTGCCGATCGTGAATACCGGATTCAGCGAGGTCATCGGCTCCTGAAAAATCATCGCGATCTTTGCACCGCGCACCCGCCGCATATCCGGCTCGGCCAGCTTGCGCAGGTCCTGGCCCTCGAACATTATCGCGCCGCCGACCATCCGCGCGCTCTCCGGCAGCAGACGCATGATCGAAAGCGCGGTGACGGTCTTGCCCGAGCCTGACTCGCCCACCAGGCCCATCAGCTTGCCGGGTTCGATCGCGAAGCTCACGCCGTCGACCGCCCGTAGCTCGCCCTCCTCGCTGAAAAACGAAGTGCGAAGACCCTGTACTTCGAGTAACGGTTGCACCGGCGTTCAAGGTTATCATCGCATACGCCGCCCGCTCCAGCGTCGGAGCGAGGCGCGGCTGGCGCGGCTTGCGTCCGCCCTGGCGTCCGACGATTGGTTGCGCGATACGCGTGGTTGCGCGAATATCTTGGCGCGCCGCAGCCGGCGCTCGTCAGTCGCGGCGGGTATACAGGAGATTTGAGTGAAGGACTTTGAGGGCAAAGGATTCATCGTCACCGGTGCCAGCCGCGGTATCGGGCGCGCGATCGCGCTCGAATTGGCGCGGCGCGGCGGCAACGTCGCGTTCAATTACGTGAAGAGCGAGGACAAGGCGCTCCAGCTCGAAGAGGAAATGCGCGCGCTCGGCGTCAAGACTATCGCGTGCCGGCTCGACGTCGGCGATTACAAGGGCGTGCGCGAGATGGTGACGCGGACCAAGGCCGAATTCGGCCGCATCGACGGCCTGGTCAACAACGCCGGGCTCACGCGCGACAAGCTGCTGATGATGATGAGCGAGGAGGATTGGTCGGAAGTCATCAAGACCAATCTGACCGGCGCGTTCAACTTCGCGCGCGCCGCGGTCTTCATGATGATGAAGGCGAAGGGCGGCGCGATTCTGAACCTGACCTCGATCAGCGGCGTGGTCGGGACCGCCGGGCAGGTCAACTATTCCGCCGCCAAGGCCGGGCTTATCGGGATGACCAAGGCGATGGCCAAGGAGGTTGGCCGCCACGGCGTGCGCGTCAACGCGCTCGCCCTGGGCTTCATCGAAACCGACATGACCGCGACGCTGCCTGAGGAGAATCGCACGATGGCGCTCAACATGATTCCGCTGGGACGCTTCGGCCAGGTCGGGGACGTTGCGCCGGTGGCGGCGTTCCTCTTATCCGACGCGGCCGCCTACATGACGGGCGCCGTGATCCAGGTCGACGGCGGCCTCGCGATGTAACGAAAAATGGTCGCCCGACACAGATGTAAACTCGTAGCTTGAATGGGGCCTTTCGCCCGCCCATAATTCGATCATGAACGAACTTCGCAAGTCCCTGTTTGAGGAAGCCGAGGTTCCGCAGGCTTCGCGAGAGCTTGCGGAATTACGGCGTTCCGCCGGATACGTTGCCCCCTTTGAGATCGTGCGCCGCCGGGTTATCGACGATTCTTTCGAAGGCAAGATGACAATCGACGCCACCGTCGTTATTCGAATCGGGGACATCGAGGACACCGAGGCCGCGCGCGGAGTCGGTGTCGTCCATGCTCTCGATCAGGCCCTGCGCAAAGCCCTGCTCAAGTACTTTCCGTTCCTCGAGCGGGTGCGCGCGACCGAAACCTATAGCCACGCCAGCGGCGAATCGACCGAGGCGGAGGTGCTCTCAATAAAGAAGTTCTCCGACGGCCATCGCGCGTGGACGACGGTATCGAAGTCGGTTAACAGCGTCGAGGCGGGATGGGGCGCGCTGGTTGACGGCTACGAGTGGTACATTCATACGCACGAGCTCAGCAAAGCGCATCAGAGCGGCCCGCGCGCTGTTCATCGTTGAGCGATACGTTGCGCTCGATTGCGCGTAGCTCATCGCTCTGGGCGTGTGAGCCGACAATTCCGCGGATTGGCGATAACTTGAGCCAAATCGCATCATTCGAGTTTTCGCTGCAGACCGGAAAAGCATCGCCGGGCAAAATCGCGGTGTTGTTCGACGGCGCCTGTGCGATGTGCCGGAGCGCGGCGGACGAACTGCGCAGGTTCGACAACTCCGATTCGCTTGAACTGCTCGATCTGCATGATCCTGAAGCCGCCGCGCGCTTCCCTGCGCTTAGCCTCGATCGTCTGATGGAAGAGTTGCACGTGGTGGACGACGCCGGAAACGTCTATAGCGGCGCAAGAGCAATCAACGAAATCCTGCGCCATCAGCGCGGTCTCCAGGGCTATTTGGCCTACCTATGGTACGTGCCGGGATTCCCGTGGATTGCCGACCGCCAGTACAAGCGGGTTGCCGCGTCGCGTTACAAATGCGCCCGCGAGAGCCTCCAATCGCCGGAGCTTCGCGGCGAATGACCCTTCGTCTCGCGCCGAGGCTTCCTTGTTTGAAACTGTGTTCACACTGTAAGCTGTCAATCGCTCGGTGAAACCTTTCTACATCTACAACACCCTCAGTCGCACGGTTGAGGAATTCAAGTCGCTGACGCCAGGAGTGGTTACGTACTACTCGTGCGGCCCGACCGTGTATTTGCCGCAGCATCTCGGCAACATGCGCAGCTATCTGTTCACCGATACGCTCAAGCGCGCGCTCAGATTCAACGGCTACACCGTCCGCCACGTGATGAATATCACCGACGTCGGGCACATGACCTCGGACGAGGACGCAGGCGAAGACAAGATCGAGAAAACCGCTCGTGCCGAAGGCCGCACCCCGAAGGAGGTCGCGGATTTCTACACCGAGCTGTTCAAGGCGGATCTGCGGCTGCTCAA
Organism: Binataceae bacterium (SeqCode); assembly: GCA_050010455.1. Lineage (GTDB taxonomy): Bacteria > Desulfobacterota > Binatia > Binatales > Binataceae > DATJOQ01. The sequence continues at coordinate 7,109 of JBEKLA010000035.1, forward strand.
TATCGAGTTTCCGACCGTGCCGCCCGACAGCTTCAGCCGCGCAACCGAGCACGTTCCCGACATGATCGCTCTCATCGAGCGTATCCTGGCGCGCGGATTCGCCTACGTCGCGCCGAGCGGTGTCTATTTCGACGTCGAGAATTATCGCGGCCCTAACCGGGTCGGACGCCTGTCACGCCAGAGCCTCGACGAGCAGCACGCCGGCCAGCGCCTCGAACATTCGCCCGATAAGAAGAGCCCGCACGATTTCGCCTTGTGGATGCTGAATCAGCCCGCGCACGCGATGCAATGGGATAGTCCGTGGGGACGCGGCTATCCGGGATGGCATATCGAGTGCTCGGCGATGGCGATGAAGTATCTGGGCGAGACGATCGATATTCATTCGGGCGGCCTCGACCACGTGCCGATCCATCATGAGAACGAGATCGCGCAGTCGGAGAGCGCGACCGGCAAGCCGTTCGTGCGCTACTTCGTGCACAACGCGTTTCTGGTCGGGATGGAGGGGACGAAGATCAGCAAGAGCGCCGGCAAGTTTCCGGTGCTGAAGGATTTGACCGCCGCCGGTATCCCCGCGCTCGCGTTTAGGCTGTTCTGCCTGGGCGCGAAATACCGCTCCGAGCTGGCTTTCAGCGCCGAGGCGGTGCGCGGCGCTCAGCGCAATCTGGATTACTTCCATGAGTTCGCGCGCAATATCCGCGACGACGACGCCGACAGTGCTCGAGACAGCGACTGGGCCGAGGCTTTCAAAGAACGGTTCAACGAAGCGCTCAACAACGATCTGAATACGCCGCAGGCGCTCGCGGTCGCGCTCGATTTGGTGGCCGAAGCGTATCGGCGCAACGACCATCGTATCTGGAACACGCTCAAGGCTTTCGACATCGTGATGGGGATTGGCCTCGAGCGCGTGCGCTCCGAGACTCGCGAGGCGAAGTTTCCGCCCGAGATTGCTGAATTGATCGCGCAGCGCGACCAGGCGCGGCGCGAGAAGAATTTCGCGCGCTCCGACGAGCTTCGCAAGGAGCTGGTCGCGCGCGGCTACGAAGTCAAAGACGCTGGCGGCAGTTCGAGCTACATTCATCGAGGCGGCTGAGCTTCCAGCGAGAGGTTTTGCGTAAGTCCCGGCGGTATCCGGGATTCCTCGCTTCGCGGACTACGCCCGGAATGACAAAACGATGGGTTTCTCCCTGTCATTCCGAGCGTAGCGAGGAATCCCGGCTTCCACGGGGGGCCCCGTGCATGCGGCTTGGGCGGGCGCGTCCCGAAGCGAGCGCGGCTTGAATCGACGCGCTATGGTCTCTTACAATCCGCGATGGAGCTTTTAGGACGGTGAGCAATGGCGGTTGATCTAAAAAGATTCGACACCAGGATGCAGGGGCAGGGTGCGGCGCCCGAAGTGCGCCGCCTGAACCCCGCCGAAAATCCTTATTACCTGCCAATCGGCGACGAGGTGGAAATCTTCTCGGCCGCCTATAAGGCGAGATTGCCGGTGCTGCTCAAGGGGCCGACCGGATGCGGCAAGACGCGCTTCGTCGAGCACATGGCTCACGAGCTTTCGGCCCTGCCCGAGGGTCCCAACGAGCTGATCACCGTCGCCTGCCATGAGGACCTCACCGGCAGCGATCTGGTCGGCCGCTTCCTGATTCAGGGCGACGAGACGGTGTGGGTCGACGGCCCGCTGACCCAGGCGGTGCGCCGCGGCGCGATCTGCTACCTCGACGAGGTGGTCGAGGCGCGCAAAGACACCACCGTGCTCATCCATCCGCTGTCCGACCATCGCCGTATCCTGCCGATCGAGAAGCTTGGCGAAATCCTCGAAGCGCACGCCGGATTCCTGCTGGTCATCTCCTACAACCCCGGCTACCAGAGCATCCAGAAGAACCTCAAGCACTCGACGCGCCAGCGCTTCATTACGATCGAGTTCAACTACCCGCCGGCGGACAAGGAAGTGGAGATTATCGCGCACGAGGCCGGCGTCGATCGCGAGACCGCGGCGCAGTTGGCGATGCTCGGCGAGAAGGTTCGCAACCTCAAGGCGTCGGGACTCGAAGAGGGCGTTTCGACCCGCCTGCTGATCTATGCCGGCGAGCTGATCCGGCAGGGGATAACGCCGCGCCGCGCTGCTACCGTCGCCGTCACCTGGTCGCTCACCGACGAGGCCGACAGCAAGCGCGCGATCGACGAGATCGTCAAGGCGATCTTCCCGTAAGGGGTTGATCGTACCACGCCGTTGATTTTTTTCCCGCTGCCCTTCGATAAGCGGGGCTCTGAAATCACCTTGCGCGCCGAGGTAAGCAAGTCGTGATCGACCTCCGTAGCGATACCGTCACCATCCCGACGTCCGCGATGCGCGAGGCGATCGCGCGCGCCGCGCTGGGCGACGACGTCTACGGCGAGGACCCCACCGTCAACCAGCTCGAAGCGATGGCGGCGGCGATGCTGGGCAAGGAAGCCGCGATTCTCGTGCCCAGTGGCACGATGGCGAATCTGATCGCGCTACTGGTCCATTGCCCGCGCGGGATGAAAGCGATCGTCGGCGCGGATGCGCACAGCTACGTTTACGAAGCCGGCGGCGCCTCGGCGCTGGGCGGCGTGGTGCTGACGCCGATTCGCAACACCGCCGACGGCGGGCTCGACCTCGACGAGCTGGCGGAACATCTGCAAACGCCGCTCGATCCTCATTTCGCGATGCCGGCCGTGGTCGCGCTGGAGAACACGCACAATCGATGCGGCGGCGTCGCGGTGCCGCTGTCTCATATGGCGGAGGTTCGGCGGCTTGCGGCGGCGCGCGGATTGCCGGTTCATCTCGACGGCGCGCGCATCTTCAACGCCGCGCTGGCGCTCGAAACCACGGCGCCGCGGATCGCCGCGAGCGCGGACAGCGTTTCGTTATGCCTGTCGAAGGGGCTCGCGTGTCCGGTCGGATCGTTGCTGTGCGGAAGCCGCGAATTTATCGATCAGGCGCGGCGGGTGCGCAAGATGCTGGGCGGCGGGATGCGCCAGGCCGGGATTATCGCCGCCGCGGGAATCGTCGCGCTGGAGACGATGATCGACCGCCTCGCGGAGGACCATCAAAATGCGCGCGCGCTGGCGCAAGGGCTTGCCCTGATCGCGGGACTCGGCGTAAAGCCGGAACCCAGGCGTAGTAACATGGTGTTTTTCGAGATCGAAAACGGCGAAGCGGAAGCGGCGCGCGCCTTCGCCGCCGAGCTAAAGGAGCGCGCCGTGCTGATCGGATCGCGCGGGCCGGCGAGCTTTCGCGCCGTCACTCATTACGGAGTCACGCGCGAGGATATCGACCGCGCGGTGGCCACCGCCGCCGAGGCCGCGGCCGAGGCTTTGAATCGCTGAGCGGAGTTCAATCTATGGATTCTTTGGAGTCTTTGTTTTCGTTGCGCGGCCACGTCGGTCTGGTAACCGGCGCCTCGTCGGGCCTGGGAGTGGAATGCGCGCGGGCGCTCGCGATCGGCGGCGCCGACGTCGTGCTGGTCGCGCGGCGTGCCGATCGGCTGGAAGGGCTCGCCGTTGATTTGCGCAAGCTCGGAGTCAGGGCGTTGCCGATCTCGGCCGATGTGAGCGTCGACGCCGATTTGGATCGCGTCGTCGCCACCGCGGCCGCCGAACTGGGTGAAGTCGACATCCTGGTCAATAACGCCGGCATCTCACCCACCGGGCGCGCCGAGAAGATGACGCGCGAGGCGTGGGACAGCACGATCGCGGTTAATTTAACCGCGCCGATGATGCTCTCGCAGCGAGTCGGCAGCCGTTTGATCGAGGCCAGGAAACCCGGGCGCATTATCAACATGGGCTCGATTCAGTCGATGGTCGCAAGCGGAGTTTACCGGATGGTCGCTTACGCGGCGGCCAAGGCCGGTCTCGCCAACATCACGCGCCAGCTCGCGGTGGAATGGGCCACCTACGGAATCAACGTCAACGCGATCGCGCCGGGATGGATTCCGACCGAGGCGACCGAATTGGGATTGACCAAGTCGAGCAACAAGGAGCGGATGGAGCTGTTCACGCCGATGGGCCGGCTCGGCAAGCCGGAGGAGATTCGCGGCGCGGTGATTTTTCTGGCGAGTCCAGCTTCGAGCTACGTGACCGGCGCCATCCTCAGCGTGGACGGCGGCTACACCGCCTGGTAATTCTTAGCGCTCATCCGCGCGCCGGTAATGGACTGATTCCGTGTTGATCGGCGTTTATCGGTTGGCTGGGGCGGCAGGATTAGCGGCAACCGGCGGTGCTGCTGGGGGCGCAGTCAAAGCGGCGGGCCCGCCGACGGGGTCAAGATGCGCAGCGACCATGGTTTGCTGGTGTCCCCACGCCGCGCCATCCGCCAAGTCAACTCCGAGTGGAATCACCCAGGCCACGAAGCTCCATATCTCATAACCCCATCGGAAGGTCGCATCGCTGGTCACGGTCTGATCTTGGTATCCGGGCTTGGCTAGGCGAATATCGAGATTCTGCGACGAGGGAACAGTCGTTACAAAGGGGGTCTTCCCGCTGGGTTGGCCGTTGATGCTTACGTCAGCCCCGGTGGGATCAGAACTGACCATAATCTGATCAGTGGTCCCCTTGAGCATCGTCGCGCATGACGCGCACGCGAGGGCAGCGGATAGAGCAATAGTCGCAACCCCTCCCCCTAAAGTTTTCATGTTTTGATTCTCCCCTATTTGAGTCCAGCCCGTTTCGGCCAGCCTGCGACCATCGCACGGATTGGATGCGCGAATCAAATCAAGGGCCAGATTTTAGCGGTTCAGACGGCTCGAAATACACCCTGATTCCAATATGTCTCGGCATCCAGACTTTCCAACGCGCTTTAAGACTTCATATCGCGCCCGTATAAACGCCGCGCGCGCTGTCACAATAGCCTGACAGCCGCTTGCTCGAACCGCGTTTGCCCTACGTCCCGATTGACCGGGGGCGGCACAAATGTTGAACTCGCCGGATTGAGCGTCAGCGTGGAAGGTCCTTGATGGCGAGTATCGAGAGCGGGGGAAGCGGGCGGCGGGCGTTGCGCGAGCAAATCCTGCGGCGCAAGCCGGCCGGGATGCTGATGGCGGACGCCAACGACGCGGTAGGCGGCCTCAAGCGCGCCCTGGGCGCGTTGGATCTCACCGCGCTGGGAATCGGCGCGATTATCGGCGCCGGGATTTTTGTCCTCACCGGAGTGGGCGCGCAATACGCCGGACCATCGCTGATCTTGTCGTTTGTCGCCTCGGGCTTCGCCTGCGCGATGGCAGCGCTGTGCTACGCCGAGTTCGCCGCGATGATTCCGATCGCGGGCAGCGCGTACTCGTACTCGTACGCCACGATGGGCGAGCTGGTGGCGTGGATAATCGGATGGGACCTGGTGCTCGAGTACGCGGTGGGCGCGGCGGCGGTCGCCGCGGGATGGTCGGGATACTTCCGCGTGGTGCTCGAAGGGCTCGGACTCCATCTGCCGGTTGCGCTGACGCATGCGCCGCGCTCCGCCCCCGGCGCGATTATCAATCTGCCCGCGATGGTAATCGTGCTGTTGATTTCGACCGTGCTTTATATCGGGATTTCCGAGAGCGCGCGGCTCAACTCCGCGATCGTCGCGATCAAGCTGGGTGTGGTGGCGGTCGTGATCGTCGTCGGCGCGTTCTTCGTCAAGCCCGCGAATTGGTCGCCGTTCGCGCCGTTCGGATGGAGCGGGACGATGAAGAGCGCGGCGGTAATCTTCTTCGCCTATATCGGCTTCGACGCGGTATCGACCGCGGCGGAAGAAGTGGTGAACCCCAAGCGCGATCTGCCGCTGGGTATCCTGGGCTCGCTGTTCATCTGCACGCTGCTCTATATCCTGGTGGCGGCGGTGCTGACCGGGATGGTGCCGTATCGGATGATCGACGTGAACGCGCCGCTGGCGTCGGCTTTCACCCAGCGCGGGCTCAACGCGATCTCGGGACTGATCTCGGTCGGCGCCGTCGCTGGCCTGACGTCGGTGTTGCTGGTGCTGCTGCTCGGCCAATCGCGAATCTTCTTTGCGATGTCGCGTGACGGATTACTGCCGACCGCCTTCTCGCGCGTCCATCCCCGCTTCAGGACGCCGTACATCCCGACCGTCCTGACCGGAATCGCGGTCGCGATCGCGTCTTCGCTGCTGCCGATTGAGGAGATCGCCGAGCTGGCGAATATCGGCACGCTGTTCGCCTTCGTGCTGGTGTGCCTCGGGGTCTGGATTCTGCGCGTGGCCGAACCCGACGTCCGCCGGCCCTTCACCACGCCGATGGTCCCGCTGGTTCCGATCGTGGGCGCGATCTGCTGCACCTACCTGATGTCGCGGCTGCCATGGCTGACCTGGATTCGCTTCTTTAGCTGGCTCGTCGTCGGGCTGATTATTTATTTCGCCTACGGACGCAAGCACAGCCGCGTCAACGCCGCAGTCGAGGCTTCATTGAAGCCGATGCCTGGCCAGCACGCGTCCTAGATGCCGTTTTGCTGCTATGAGCCGTCGCTTCGCGGTACTCCATCGGATGGCCATCCTTGGCGGCTACCACCCTTTTGATAATTGTCGGCGATTCTGCTAAAGCTATACTTTAATTCACGGGCGCCAGGAGGGCGTCACGGCGCGATGAACAAGTTCATTTCAGGCTTGGTGTTGGGGTTCCTGCTCAGTTGTGCGTTTTCGTTCGCCGCTCCCGGTTTGGATCACAATGGGCTGTTCTGGAACAAGCTCGACGGTTCGGCCAAAGACGGCTACGTGAATGGCTACTCTGACGCGATGCAGGTGAGCATCGGCAAGCTCGACAACCTGCAGGTCGCAGCCGACCTGTTCCGCTGGAAGGGCGCGAAGAAGATTATCCATCAACTGTCGCGGGAGCTCGCGGTCTCGGATATAAGTTCGGACGATTTGGTCAAACGTTTGAACGAGCTTTACGCTAATCGTCAGTACAACGAGCTTGACCTCGGCTCGGCTTTGCAGTTGCTGGCGATGCGCTCTGGAGAAAAGATTCCCGCCTCGGGCGCGACGACGACCAAGTAGCTCGATAATCGTTTTGAAAAAGGGCGGCTTTTATCGAAGCTGCCCTTTTTTGTTTTTCTGGCGCTGCAAGGAGCGGGCGCGAATTCCCTTGAAAGAGGCTGGTGGCCTGTCTAGTTTAACCATCGGGGAAAGCGTGTGAATGCGTCTGTCTATCTGCTGGATCGGGTCTCCGCTACCGTTGTGGGAATCCACGCCAGCGTGCCTGAAAGCCATCCTTCAACGTCGGTTGGCCTGGGCAGCGACCGGCGCGGCAGCGGTATCCTGGTAAGCGCCGACGGCCTGATCCTGACCGTCAACTATGTGGTCATGGGCGCCCAGAGCGTGATCGCGACGCTGACCACCGGCGAGCAGTATCAGGCCAGAATCGCCGCGCAGGATTTTCGGTCGGGTCTGGCGCTGCTCAAAATCGAGGCCAGCAATCTTCCCTATCTCGAATGCGTTTCATCCGAAACCTGCGCGCTGGGGCAGGACGTTTTCACGGTCGCCAGCGTCGGCGATGAGAGCCGGCGTGCTGACTCCGGGATTATCACCTACCTCGGACCGTTCGACGCGCTATGGGAGTTCGTGCTTGACCGATGCGTGATGGCGTCGGCGGTGAACTTCGGCGTGGGCGGCGGCCCGTTGTGCGACAACAAGGGCAGGCTGGTCGCGATCACCTATCTCAACATGACCGATATCGGGCGCTCGATCCTCGCGATACCCAGCGAGTACTTCAGCGCGGTTCGCGACGAGCTGACCCGCTTCGGCAAACGCGTCAGCGCGCCGCCGCGCGCGTGGCTCGGCCTGCTGTCATACACGTTGCGCGAGCATGTGATTATCGCGGGCGTGATGCCCGGCGGCCCCAGCGATAAGGCCGGCCTCAAGCAGGGCGATATGGTGCTCGCGGTGGACGGCCACGACGTCACCGAGCGGCGCGCGTTCTACGACGCGGTCTGGTCGCATCGGCCGGGCGAGCGCGTCCGCTTCAAGATCCTGCGCAACAACCAGGTGCAGACGATCGAAGTCCCCGGCATCCGGATCGAAGATTACTTCGGCTAAGGATCGCCGAGTCTCTACTTGTCATCCTGAGCCGGCGAGCAACGCGAGCCGTGTCGAAGGATCTCGCGCGCTCCTGCGCGCGTTGGCCCCGCACCCGGCCAGACGCCGGAGGACCGGGCGAGATCCTTCGCTGCGCTCCAGGATGACGGTCTGCAAAGGACGCGGAACATCGCGGACAACATTCCGTTTTCCGCGGACGCGAATCGTAAATCGTTATTACGACTCAGCGCACTACACGTCCTTGAATTCGCGCTTTTTCTGCGCTCCTTCGATCGCGGCCTGGGCCGCGGCCAGACGCGCCACCGGAACCCGGAATGGCGAGCAGGAAACGTAATCCAGGCCCAGCCGATGGCAGAGTTTGACGCTCGCGGGATCGCCGCCATGCTCGCCGCAGATGCCGATTTTGATCGTCTTGTTGGCCTTGCGCCCCAGCCCGATCGCGATTTTCATCAGGCCGCCGACGCCGTCGGGATCGAGCTCCTGGAAGGGATCTTTTTTGTATATTCCGCGCTCGACGTAAGCGTTGAGGAACTTGGCCGAGTCGTCGCGCGAGAGGCCGTAGGTCATCTGCGTGAGATCGTTGGTGCCGAATGAAAAGAATTGCGCCGACGCGGCGATCTGATCGGCAACCATACAGGCACGCGGCACTTCAACCATCGTGCCGACGGTGTATTCGAGGCGCACGCCCTTGTCGCTGAGCACCGTGCGTCCGACCTCGCGGATCTCGGCTGCGAGGATGTCGAACTCCTTGCGGTCGCCGATTAGCGGCAACATTATTTCCGGCATCGCTTTGACGCCCTGCTTGCGCAGATCGGCCGCGGCCTCGAGGATCGCGCGCGCCTGCGCCTTGTAAATCTCCGGATACGAGATGCCGAGGCGGCAGCCGCGATGGCCGAGCATCGGATTGAACTCGAACAGGTTCTCGCACACCTGCTTCAGATGCTCGTAGGTGGTGCCGATCTTGGGCGCGAGCTCGCGAATCTCGTGCTCCTCCTTGGGCAGGAATTCGTGCAGCGGCGGATCGAGCAGCCGGATCGTCACCGGCAATCCCGCCATCGCCTTGAGGATGCCGACGAAATCCTCGCGCTGCATCGGCACGATCTTGTCGAGCGCGCGGGCGCGCTGCTCGGCGTTCTCGGCCAGAATCATCTCGCGCACCGCCTCAATCCGCTTGGCCTCGAAGAACATGTGTTCGGTGCGGCACAGCCCGATGCCTTCGGCGCCGAAATCGCGCGCGACCTTGGCGTCGTGCGGAGTGTCAGCGTTGGCGCGCACGCCCAGGCGCCGTTCAGCGTCGGCCCAGCTCATGAATTTCGCGAACGCCGGGGACATCGTCGCCGCCACCGTCGCCACCCGCCCGGCGATTACTTCACCGGTGGTGCCGTCGAGCGTCAGGTATTCGCCGCGACGAATCACCACGCCGTTGGCGGAAAGCGAGCCGTTGACGTAATCGACGTTCAATTCGCCGCATCCGGCCACGCAGCACTTGCCCATGCCGCGGGCGACCACCGCCGCGTGGCTGGTCATGCCGCCGCGCGCGGTCAGGATGCCCTCGGCGACCTGCATGCCGTGGATATCCTCGGGCGAGGTTTCCAGGCGCACCAGGATTACCGGACGTCCGGCGCTCGCCACGGTTACCGCTTCATCGGCTGAGAATACAGCCTCGCCGGTAACCGCGCCGGGCGAGGCCGGCAGCCCACGCGCGATGACCTGCTTCTTCGCGTTCGGGTCGAGCTGCGGATGCAGCAATTGTTCGAGCTGCACGGGATCGACCCGCATCAGCGCCTGGCGCTTGTCGAGCAATCGCTCCTGCACCATATCCACCGCGATCTTTACCGCGGCCGCGGCGGTGCGCTTGCCGGTGCGGGTCTGAAGCATGAACAGGCGCCCGCGTTCGATGGTGAACTCCATGTCCTGCATGTCACGGAAATGCTTTTCCAGCCGCGCGGAGATCTTGAGCAATTCGCGATAGACCTCGGGGAAGGTCTCCTCCAAAGTCGGGTGCTGCTTGGCGCGCTCCTGCTCGCTGATGCCGTTGCGCTCGGCCCATTTGCGTCCGGCGGCCAGGCTTATCTGGCGCGGCGTGCGAATCCCGGCGACGACGTCTTCGCCCTGCGCGTTGGGCAGGAACTCGCCGTAGATGCCCTTTTCGCCGCTAGCGGGATCGCGGGTAAAGGAGACGCCGGTGGCGCAGTCCGATCCTAGATTGCCGAACACCATCGACTGCACCGTCACCGCGGTGCCCCACTCCTCGGGAATCTTGTTGATCTTGCGATAAGTGATCGCGCGTTCGTTCTGCCACGAACCGAATACCGCGCCGATCGCCTCCCACAACTGCTCCTGCGGGTCCTGCGGAATATCGCGGCCGACACGACGGCGAATCAGGTCGCGGAATTCGGCCACCAGCTCTTTCAGATCGTCAACCGTAAGATCGATGTCCTGGGTCACGCCCTTGAGCGCCTTCTTGCGATCGATCAGCTCTTCGAACGGATCGGGATCGGTCTTCTGCTCGGGCTTGAGCTTCAACACCACGTCGCCGTACATCTGGCAGAACCGGCGATACGAGTCCCACGCGAAGCGCGGATTCCCGCTGTCCGCTTCGAGCCCGCCGATCGTTTCATCGGTGAGCCCCAGATTCAGCACCGTGTCCATCATTCCCGGCATCGATACCCGCGCGCCCGAACGCACCGAAACCAGCAGCGGATTCTTGGCGTCGCCGAATTTGCGCCCGAGCAGCTTTTCCATCCGCGCGACGCTCTTGATAACGCCCTGCGTCAGCCCTTTCGGATAGCTGTTGTCGTGCTGATAGAAATAGGTGCAGACCTTGGTCGAGATCGTGAAGCCGGGCGGCACCGGCAGTTTCAGCGATGCCATCTCGGCAAGATTGGCCCCCTTGCCGCCGAGCAGGTCGCGCATCGTGCTGCGGCCTTCCGCCACGTTGCCACCGAAGAAATAAATTTCAGGATGTAATCGCGCCATGTTATTCGCCATCTCCTGCCGCTGTCTCCTGGCCCGCTTCGGGCCGGTCCATTTTCGATGAAACTTGCTAATCACGCCGGTTGGCCAGCGCGCGCGGGTATTGAATCTTCTCCCGCCGCGCTCAGCGATGCCATCCGATGCGCTCGGTTATTACCTCCGCCAGCCGCGAGATCGGCACCCGCTCCTGCTGGGTCGAGTCGCGATCGCGCAGCGTGACGGTATCGTCCTCCATCGTCTGATGGTCGATCGTCACGCCCAACGGCGTGCCGACCTCGTCCTGGCGCCGATAGCGCCTGCCGATCGATCCCGCCTGATCGTAAGCAACCATGAAGCGCGCTTGCAGCATCTCGCGCACCGACTGCGCCTTCTCGGGCTGGCCTGCCTTGCGCAGCAGCGGGAATACCGCGCACTTGATCGGCGCCAGCCGCGCGTCGAGCCGCAGCACGATTCGCTCCTCGTTCTCGACGACGTCTTCATCATAAGCGTCGAGCAGAAACGCGAGCGTTGCGCGATCGACGCCGGCGGCAGGCTCGATCACCCACGGCCGGTAGCGCTGCTTGGCCTCTTCGTCGAAGTAGGTCAAATCCTTGCCGCTGAACTTGGCATGCTGATCCAGATCGTAGCTGCCGCGCTTGGCGATTCCTTCGAGCTCGCCCCATCCAAACGGGTAGCGGAATTCGACGTCGGTGGTGCCGCGCGAATAATGCGACAGCTCCTCCATATCGTGCGGACGCAGCCTGATATGGTCCGCCTTGATGCCGTACTTGACGTACCAATTAAAACGCTGCTCGACCCAGTATCCGAACCATCGCGCCTCCGCCTCCGCGTCGGGCGGGATGAAGAACTCCATCTCCATTTGCTCGAATTCGCGCGTGCGGAAAATGAAGTTGCCCGGCGTGATCTCGTTGCGGAATGACTTGCCGATCTGCGCGACGCCGAACGGCAACTTGACGCGCTGGGTATCGACGATATTGGCGAAGTTGACGAAGATACCCTGCGCGGTCTCGGGCCGCATGTAGACAGTATTGGCGCTATCCTCGAGCGGGCCCATGAACGTCTTGAACATCAGATTGAACATGCGCGCGTCGGTCAGCTCGCCGCCGCACGCGGGACATTTGCCGTCGCTGCCCGCGATGTGATCAGCGCGGAATCGTTGCTTGCAGCTTTTGCAATCAACCATCGGGTCGGCAAAATTCTGCAGATGGCCCGACGCTTCCCAGGTCCGCGGATGCATCAGGATGGCCGCGTCGAGCCCGAGCACGTCGGCGCGGCGCTGGACCATCTCCCGCCACCACGCCTCCTTGACGTTGCGTTTGAGTTCGACCCCCAAGGGACCGTAATCCCAGGTCGAACCGAGGCCACCGTAGATATCGCTCGAGGGGAAGATCAGTCCGCGCCGCCGGCACAGATTGACCAGCTTCTCCATCGTGACCGCGGGTTTGCTCTCGGATACCGACGGAGCAGTTTGTTCCTGGGACAAGACGCCTCCTATTGAGTTGCGCGCGCGCCCAAACAACGGGCCGCATCTGACTTGGAACCAGCTTAATCGAGATCGGGTGCCCCCCGCCTTACCCGATAATCCCCAATGCTTTCAGGTAATCCTGGCCGAACCGCGATACCTCGCCACACCGCCACGATTTTCCCCAAAACCTGCAGACAAAAGACTTATCACGCGTCGGAAACGTCGGCAATTTTGCTTAAGCACGATATTGAGCCGAAGCGACCGGCGACATCGCCGCTTCCGCTCCTTTTTGTCACCGATCCAAGCGCAAAGCGGGATTTCCGGCGCTGCCCAAATCGGCTTACCGACGCCAGGGAAAAATTATAGGGGAAGGTGTGGTATGAACACGTCGTCCGTGGATTCAGCGTCCCCCGGATCGACTTTGATCATGTAAGCGTTCTGCTCGCTACCGTAGCAGTCGCAATCCGGCGTCGTGGTCAGCAGTTCGAGCTTATACCCCTTCGGGATCGGCTGGCCCCGGCAGATCAACATGCGTTGCCCGGCAGGGACCCGAAGCTCCGATTCGCACCGAGCGCCGCAATTCGGCCGCCTGACGCTCTTGGTGATAACGGTGCCGTCGGGCGGGTTTCGGTTCATGCACACCGTAACCGCATCGCCGCCCGAGGCCGCGACGGTCGCCGCCCCCGCCCAGATCAGCATCACGATCGCCGCCAGGCCCGCAATCATCCCCGAGTGCCGCCCGTGCGCTCGCGCGTGTGGAATCTGTAAGCGTATGAACGTAGTCATTTTTTTTCGCCGCGCCGAGCCTAGCGATCGACTGTTAGTCGGTGATGAAAGGCGGGTTAGTTTGCGATGAAAGATGCGCCGTCGCGAAATCGCGACCGCCACAGTCCTCACGACAGCCTGGATTCACTCGTCTTCGTGGCGAATCTCTGTGCGAGGCCGGCCCGATTTCGCTAGAATGTACCGCTTCGAGGGAGGTCTCATGCTACCGTCACGCAGCGCCTTACTTGCAATCGTCGCTCTCGTCGCGATCGTCGCGTCCGGATGCCAGCATCGGGTGGTCGCCGTCGGCGACGAACACACCGTCAAGCTCTATCCTGATGAAGCCACCTACGAGAAGGTCAAGGGGCTGAAAAAGGAGGGCAACGCGATGGGCATGCTGGGCGGCATGGCCGAGAGCGTTGTGACCAAAGAACTCGACAACAACACCCCGATACGGGTCATCAGCAGCGACTCGCAGGGGGCGCAGGTCGAGGTCACTGACGGTCCCAATAAAGGTAAGCAGGGGTTTGTGGCCAGCGAAAATGTAAATTAGCGGCTCCCGCCCAGGGAACCGCGAACGTCACGGCAGCGCGCGCCCCCCCCCTCCTCGACTGCCATATGTGCTCGGCAGGTTCGAATCGCCCGAGCTTGGGCGCAGGACCGGGGAAAGGTTAGACCGCGCTGCTGCCTCGTTCACCGGTCCTGATGCGGATGACTTCCTCCATCGGCAGCACGAAGATCTTGCCGTCGCCGATTCGACCGGTGCGGGCGGCGCGCTCGATGGTTTCCACCACCTGAGTCGCGAGCTCGTCGGGTACCACTATTTCGAGCTTGACCTTGGGCAGGAAGTCGACCACGTACTCGGCGCCCCGATAGAGCTCGGTGTGTCCCTTCTGCCGGCCAAAACCCTTTACCTCGCTGACCGTCAGGCCTTGGATCCCGATACTAGAGAGCGCCTCTTTGACTTCGTCGAGCTTGAACGGCTTGATGATTGCCTCAACCTTCTTCATATGTCTCCCTTCCCAGTACGCGCTCGGCCCGAGACCGCCATCCACCAATATAGCTCAAGCCGGCCGCGGCTAGGAAACGACGTGGACTGCTGTGATGCAGCAAACTCAATGCCAGCTTGATTTCCTGTTAATCGCGCAGGCGGCTCATTTCTTATGCCCGAGAATCCGGCGCCAGCATAGCCAACGGGCATCTCTAAGCTTCTTCGCTCCTCGCCCGCCCGCCCAGCTTGAACGTCGGTTCCTGCCCGCGCATCAGCCGACCTATATTCTCTCGATGACGCCACAGTACCAGCGCCGACATCGCGGCAGCCAACGCGACGTATTGGCCGGGGTACGACATCAATGCTACCGCTATCGGCAGCGTAATGGCAGCCGAAATCGACGCCAGCGACATGATGCGTCGGGCAGCGAATGCCACAGCGAATACGGCGATCGCGACCAGCAGCGGTGAGGGCCCCAAACCCAGCCACACTCCCAGCGAGGTCGACACTCCACGTCCCCCCTCGAAGCGCAAAAATATCGAAAAGACAGCGCCTAGCAGCGCCGCAAAACCGACCATCGCCAGTCCGGCGGTATCGAGCCCAGCCGCCCGCGCGATCATCACGGGCACGAAACCTTTAAGAATGTCGCCGACGAAAGTGATCGCCGCGGCGCCGACACCGCCGCTGCGCGCCACATTGGTCATGCCGACATTTCCTGAACCGACCTTACGCGGGTCGAAGCCGCGCGCGCGGCCGACTATCACGCCCACCGGAATCGACCCGAAGAGGTAGGCGACAACGATCAGCAGCGGGCTTATCAGCATGGGGCCGGGTTAGCTGAACAGGAGACCTTCAGGTGTGGGAGTTCTCCACTCTCAGGGCGCGCCAAGCGGGTCGTGGCTTCTTCTCACCTGCTATATTTTTCGCCCTTGGGCGAAAAATCGGGGTGACTGGATTTGAACCAGCGACTCCTGCGTCCCGAACGCAGTGCTCTAGCCAGGCTGAGCTACACCCCGTCTCTGTTTCGCCTGGAAACGAATCCAGATTCTATATCATCCGCCAGCCGGCGGTAGAAGTGGGTCGCTCCAGATAACGCTTCAAGCGGCTTTGCAGTTCCCGATACGATCGCGCATGTCGGCGATGATCCCGCGGTAATCTCCGCGCCCGAAGATTCCCGAGCCTGACACGAAAACATTGGCGCCGGCGGCCGCGACGTCGGCGATATTATCGAGCTTGATGCCGCCGTCGACCTCGACGTCAACGTGAAGGCCGTTCCGGTCGAGCTCTTCGCGAATATGGCGCAGCTTGTCCAGCGTCGCGGGGATGAAGCCCTGGCCGCCGAACCCTGGATGCACGCTCATCACCAGAATCATGTCGAGGTGCTCCGCCGCTTCGAGCACGCGGCCGGGATGGGTCTCGGGATTGAGCGCGACCGAGGCGCGCGCGCCGAGCTCGCGGATGCGCTCGGCCATCGCTTTCAGATTGGCGACCGCCTCGGCGTGGATTGAAATCGAGTCCGCGCCGGCCTTGACGAAGGCTTCGAGGTAGCGCTCGGGATGTTCGATCATGAGATGGGCGTCGAGCGGCAAGCTGGTGATCTTGCGGACCGATTCCAGCACCGGAAGGCCGATCGAAAGGTTGCGGACGAAGTGCCCGTCCATCACGTCGAAATGGATTAGGTCCGCGCCCGCCGCTTCGACCGCCCGGACCTCGTCGCCGAGCCGAGCGAAATTCGCCGCCAGTATCGAGGGCGCGATCTTGCAGCTTCGGTTCATCCTAATCTAAAGAGTACGCATCCCGGCCGGTGGCCGCAAAGACCTTCTGTTCCCTCGCCCGCGGTATTCGCGGGAGAGGGTTAGGGTGAGGGCACAAATAATCGCTCCTGTGCCCCAACGCTTTCAGAACCCTTACCAGTGCGGCGCAGCTATTTCGCGCAAGGTCCTCTATCTTCGCAAAAGCCTGGCCGCGAAGAAGCCGTCGAGGCCGCCGCGATCGGGACGCGTGACGAGATAGCCACTGGCGTCGAGCGGGAACTTGAATCCGCCCGCCATCGGAGGGTCGCGATCGATCGCGAACTCCGGATGACGGCCGAGGAACTCTTCAACCACGCCAGCGCCCTCTTCCGGTGCGAGGCTGCAGACCGCGTAGACGATTACTCCGCCCGGCCGCACGCACGGCGCGACGCTGTCGAGCATCCGCGCCTGAATCGCCGCCATCCGCGCGAAATCGCCGGGCCGCAGCCGCCATCGGATTTCCGGATGCTCGCGCAGGGTGCCCAGCCCGGTGCATGGCGCGTCGAGCAGGATCGCGTCGAAGCGCGCCGGCCGGATCGGCGCGGCCGAGGCGAAGTCGGCCTCGACGATCCGCAGGTTGCGATGCGCCAGCCGCTTGGCCAGCGCGCGCACTTTGAGCAATCCAGCGTGGCTGATGTCGGCCGCGACGATCGTCGCACGATCGCCGGCGATCTCCGCCAGATGCGTCGCCTTGCCGCCGGGCGCGGACGCACAATCGAGAACGGTCGCGCCCGCGGGCGGAGCCAGCAACC
>JBEKLA010000036.1:0-23722 GCA_050010455.1 Binataceae bacterium (SeqCode)
CGGCTTCCACCGTCTGGCCGAGAAATCCGTACAGGAGCGCGGTGCCGATCAGGAACCACACCATCGGATCGGTCGCGGTGTCGCGTATCAGATCCCACAGCGGATTGCGCGCGGCCTCGACAATATCGTTAAGCCCGTAGCGGCGGCGCCGTTCGACGACTTCCGCCTCTGCGAGTCCGCGTTCGGACAGCAGCAGTTCTCCAACCCTGGCGAGCGGTAACGGGCGGCGCGTCACGGATTACTGGCGACGGGGTCGCGGCCGCGCGACCGCGCGCGAACGAAAGACTATTCCGCTATCGGGCAACATGCCTCGGCCCAGTGTATTTACTGTCGCCGCTTTGTGAAATAACCTCCGTTTGATCCAACGCAACGTATGAGGCATATCCTCGAATGAGGAGCGCATGATGAGTTCGTCTTTTCGCCAGCGCCCGCACCGCCACGAGATTGGCAATTCCGGCAGCGCTTGCGCACAAGGAGGTGGAGCGGTTGCGTATTGAAGACTGGATGAAGTTTCCGGTACAGACCATCAAGCCGCTCGACTCGCTCGCGAGAGCTCGAGCAGTACTCGAGCAGTATCAGATCAATCAGCTCCCGGTCGTGCTCAATCGCCGCCTGGTCGGAATCATCACCGATCGCGATTTGCGCAGCGCCTGCCCCTCCGTCGCGGAAATCGCCGCTGTCGATACGGGCAAAATCGCCAGTGCGATGGTGAATCCTGACGAAACTGCGGTCGAGCGCGTAATGACCGAAGAGGTGATCACGCTGGGCCCCAAGGATTCGGTCGAGCAGGCCGCCCGCCTGATGCTGACCAAGCGGATCGGCGCGATTCCGATCGTCGAGAAAGAGCGACTGGTCGGCATCATCAGCCGAAGCGACATCCTCGGAGCGTTTCTGGGCGTTCTCGCCGGTATCGGCGGCCCTGCGGAAACTGTAAAGCCGGCGCGCGGTGTCCCGCCAAAATCAACCCGTTCGAAGCCCCCGCGTTCGAAACCGGCGCGTTCGAAGGTAACGCGATCAAAATCAAGATGAACAGACAAATTCCCCCTACCAGCAAGCAGTCCAAGGGCCTGATTCGCAGCCATAGCCGCGAGGGTGTGCGCGACGACAAGAGCCCGCAAGTGGTTCGCAAAACCAGCACGTACCAGGAGCCGACGATCTGCGAGCGATGCGGTTCGATCTTCGCGCGTAAGACCTGGCGTGCCGATCATAAGCTGAGCGCGGCCGAGATGGCGCGCGTCAAATGGAGCGTATGTCCGGCGTGCATGCAGGTCAGCCGCGAGGAAGGCCAGGGCCGCGTGATAATTCGCGGTAGCGGCGCGCTCCAGGAAGAAGAAACTATCCGCCGCCGCATCCAGAACGTCGCTGGCCGCGCGGCGAAGACCCAGCCCGAGCGGCGCATCGTTTCAATCGATTGGATCGATAGCGACAAGGGCCGCGCCCTTCAGGTGATCACGACCTCACAGAAGCTCGCCCATCGCATCGTCAACGAACTGAACAAGCTCTTCCACGGCGCTTCGGCCGCATACTCCTGGGGCAACGACGGCACGCTCTTCGCCACTTGGGATTACGCGCTGCCCAAGCCCAAGAAATCCGCGAAGCCGAAAGCGAAGAAGCCGTCCGCCGCGAAATCCAAACCCCGCCGCTGACGATTCTACATCCTGCGTTCCTCTCCCGCGCCGCCGCGGGAGAGGCCGATGGCGGGGGCGCCTATCAACCCAAAAGTAGGTCTCCTCATCCGCCCCGCGATACTGTATTAAGGATGCGACCATATTTCGGAACGATCGCGAGAGGACTCTTATCAGATGAGCAGCGCAACCGATTATCGCAATTTCGAGTCGGCCTTACGCACCCCCGGCGTCTTCTGTTTTCTCGACGGAATGACCGGAGCGCAAACCGGGCAGTTCGCCCGCAAAGTCGAACGCCTCGGCTATAGCTCGATTTGGTTCGCCGAGCTGTTTGGCCGCGAAGTCTTCACCCACGCGGCATACCTGCTGAACAGCACCGAAAAACTGCTTGTCGCCGCCGCCGTCGCGGTCGCGCAGAAGCGCGAGCCGGTCACGACCCTGGGTGCGGCCAACACTTTGGCCGAGTTGTTCGACGGCCGCTTCATCCTCGGCCTCGGCGTCAGTCATCGCGAACTGCAGGCGATGCGCGATCTTCAATACGAGAAGCCCTACAGCTACATGCGCGACTATCTGGCCAGGATGAAGTCCGCTCCCGATTATCAGGCGCCCAAGCCCAGGCAGCCAGTGCCCGTCGTGCTCGGCGCGCTGTTGCCAAAGATGACGCAGCTCGCCGCCAGCGAGACGGAAGGCGTGCACACCTACTTCGTGCCGCCCGAGCATACCGCCAGGACCCGCGCCGCGCTCGGCCCGAACAAGTGGATTTGCGCCGCGCAGGCCGTTTACCTTGAAACCGATCCGGCCAAGGCTCGCGCCGCCGCGCGCAAGTACATGAGCTTCTATCTGCAGTTGCGCACCTACTCGAAGCATCTGGCCCCGATGGGATTCGGCCCCGACGATATCGCCAATGGCGGAAGCGACCGCCTGGTCGACGCGATCGTCGCCTGGGGCGGCGAAGACAAGATCCGCGAGCGCATCGCGGCCCACTATCGCGCCGGTGCCACTCACGTCTGCATGCTTCCGATCAGTACCGACGGCAGCATGCTGCCTAACGAACGCACCCTGGAGGCGCTCGCACCGCGCTGAGACTCAAAACCGATCAACTCGCGCCCCGCGCGAGACCATTCTGACGGGGGACAGATCATCATGGTGGTGAAGGACCTGGGACACGTCGTTCTTTATGTCAGGGATCTGGAGAGATCGCGCCGCTTTTACGCGTCGCTGCTGGGATGGAAGGAAGTGGCGTCGTATGGCGTGGTGGCGGCGGCGTTTTCATCCGGCCGCACCCATCATGAATTGCTGCTGATCCAGGTTGGCCCGGACGCTGCTCCGCTTCCCCAGGAGCCACGTCTGGGCCTCTATCACTTCGGACTCAAGGTAGGTGATAGCGACGACGAGCTGCGTCAGGCGATCGCCGAGGTGCGTGCGGCGGACGTGCCGATCGTGGGGATGTCCGACCACGGCGTAACCCACAGCATCTATATCAAGGACCCGGACGGAAATGAGATTGAACTCTATATCGACGTTCAACCCGAGGTATGGCGCGACAAACCGCTGGGCAGCGTAATGGGAACACGCCCGCTGCGCCTTTAGCGCGATCCGCCCGGCTTCAAGTTCGCAACAGGAGACTCATCAATGGATAATTTCCGCCTCGAACCGTCCGACGAGCTGATGCATCAGCCCGACAAGTCGTCCAACTTCAACGAGAGCGTCTACGCCAACGCCTTCGATCCGGCCAGGCGCTTCGGCGGATGGATGCGGCTGGGCAATCGCGTCAACGAAGGATATGCCGAGCTCTCGGTATGCTTGTATCTGCCCGACGGCCGGGTCGCCTGCCAGTTCGGGCGCCCCAAGATTCAGGCCAACGATCGCTTCAACGCCGGCGGCCTGCGCTACGACGTCACGCAGCCGTTCAAGCAAGTCACGATGAATTACGAAGGCGAAGTGATGCTGCTCGACGATCCCAACCTGTTGCGCACGCCCGACGCGATGTTCAAGTCGGCGCCGCGCGTTGCCTGCGCTGTGCGTTTCGATCAGACCACGGTCTCGCCGGTGCACGGCGGGGAGCCGACGTCGCCCGATCAGGAAACGATGTACGGCCGCGAGTTCTCGCTCGGCCACTTCAATCAGCACACGAAGGTTGTCGGCTCGATAAAGGTTGGCAATAACGAATGGCCGCTCGACGGCAACGGATGGCGCGACCATTCGTGGGGGCCTCGTTACTGGCAGAACGTTTATTTCTATCGGCTGTTCATCGCCAACTTCGGCGACGATCGCGGCCTGATGCTGCTCAAGATCACGGCGCCCAACGGAAAGTCACGCCGCGTCGGCGTGCTGATGGTCGACGGCCGTTACGAGGACATCACCGATCTCGACGTGATTACCGAATGGTCCGCGCGGAAGGATCCGGCGCGGATGCATATCGCGGTGAGCACGCCGAAGCGGCGCGAGATGATCCTGGGCGAGGTGCAGGTGATGGCGCCGCTGCGCAATCGCCGCCGCGAAGGCAACGACGTCATCGTTTCGCGCATCGCCGAAGGCTTCACGCGCTTCACCTGGAACGGCGTCGCCGGCTACGGGATGACGGAGTATATCGAGCGCCTCGAAAACGACGCTCCCGTCGGCTATCCGCTGTAATCGCGCGACACCCTCGCCGTACGCGCGGCGTCGTGTAATCGCGAGAGACGGTGCGCGGCACGCGGGTTGCGAAAAAGATGGCAACCCGCGTGCCGCGCGCCTAAAAATTCCCAACAGCGATCGCAGTAACCGCGCCGCCTCGTCCCCTCCCCTGAGCACCTATCGCTGTCATTCCGAGCGAAGTGTGCGAAGCGAGGAAGTCCGAAAGAAACCTCTGGCGCGTTCAGTTGCTGTCGGTGGCGGCGGGCGGGCGCTTGCGCGGGAGGGGCGGCTCTTCGCTGTCGTCGCCGGTGACCGATCCCACGTAGGCGCCGTCGCGATAAATCTCCACTCGGCCCGTGATTGGATCGGGGAAGATATTCCAATCAGCCTGATCGGACGGCGCCGGCTTCGATGCTGGCGCGATAGTGATCGCAGGCGCCGGCGGAGGCGTCCGCGGTTGGCTCTGCGCGCATCCCAGGAGTATCGCCGCGGACAACGTCACGAAGCCTGCGCGATACGCCATCGCGAACAGTCTCACTTCGACGGGCGGAACATCCCGGCAGCGATCCGGTTGACCAGAGCGCGCGGCGCGAAACGAATCGACTCGACCATCGCGGTGTTCAACACTCCGTTGATGCACAGCGAGCGGCGGCGCCGCGCCGCCGCCAGCCCCTGCGCGACAACGGTTGCGGCGTCCATATACATGAAGGCGGGAACGCGCGCGCGCCGAGTGTGCGCCACGCTCTGGAATTCGGTATGAGTCGGTCCGGGACATAGCGCGAGCACGTTTACGCCGGTGCCGGACAGTTCGGTCGACAGCGCCTGCGAGAAGCTCACCACGAAGGCCTTGGTCGCGCCGTACGTCGCCATGTAGGGCACCGCCTGAAAGGCGGCGGTCGAGGCGACGTTGATGACGGTGCCGGCGCGGCGCGCCACCATCGCGGGCAGGAACATCCGCGTCAGCGCCACCATCGCGCTCACGTTGAGATCGATCTCTTCGAGCTCGCGTCCCAGCGCCATTTGATCGAAGCGGCCCGAGGTTCCGAAGGCGGCGTTGTTGATCAGCAGATCGATGCTCAGGCGCTCGTTTTCGACCCGTTGCAACAACATCGCGGGCGCGTTGCGTTCGCTCAAATCGGCCTGGATCACGAGCGCGGAATGAGCGCCCTTGCGTCGGGCGGCCGCGGCGACTTCGTCCAGCCGTTCGCGGCGGCGAGCCACCAGCACCAGATCATATTGTTCCTGGCCGAGCGCGTAGGCGAACTGCTCGCCAATCCCGCTCGACGCACCGGTTATCAGCGCGATCGCCATCTGCTCACCTCTCGATCAGTGCCTATCGAACCAAATCGGCGCGCCGCCGCGAGCGTCGATAGTTGCCGCGCCCAACCTGCCGCGGCGAATCAGGCCCGGGTCAGGCCGAGTTGATAGCGGAAGTAGTCCATCGTCAGAGTCAGCCCTTCGCGCAGCGCGGTCGTCGGCTGCCATTCGAGGCGCTGGCGCGCAAGGCTGATATCGGGGCGGCGGCGTACCGGATCGTCGGGCCGCGCCGGCATATAAACCAGCTTCGAGGAGCCGCGCGCGAGCTCGATCGCGAGCGACGCGAGTTCCAGGATCGTGAATTCGTCGGGATTGCCGAGGTTGACCGGCCCGACGAAGTTGTCGGTCTCCATCATCTTAATCAGCGCTTCGACCAGGTCGTTGACGTAAGCGAAGGAGCGGGTCTGCTTGCCGTCGCCGAAAATCACGAGGTCGTCGCCGCGCAGCGCCGCGACGCAGAAGTTGGAGACCACGCGGCCGTCGTTAATCGCCATGCGCGGGCCGTAGGTGTTGAAGATGCGGACGATCTTGACGTCGACGTTGTTCTGGCGATGGTAGTCCATCATCAGGCACTCGGCGACGCGCTTGCCTTCGTCGTAACAGGAGCGGGTGCCGATCGGATTGACGTTGCCCCAGTAGGTTTCGGTCTGCGGATGCTCGTGCGGATCGCCGTAGACTTCGCTGGTCGACGCCAGCAGCATCCGCGCGCGCACGCGCTTGGCGAGGCCGAGCATGTTGATCGTGCCCATCACGCTGGTCTTGGTGGTCTTGACCGGATTGTACTGATAATGGACCGGCGAGGCGGGGCAGGCGAGGTGGAAGATGCGATCCACTTCGAGCAGGATCGGCTCGACGATATCGTGACGGATCAATTCGAAATTCGAATTGTCGAGCAGATGGAGCACGTTGGCGCGCCGCCCGCTGAAGAAGTTGTCGAGGCAGATTACTTCGTGGTTGTCGCGCAGCAATCGCTCACATAGATGCGAGCCGATAAAGCCCGCGCCGCCGGTTACCAGTACTCGCACCGTTCCCTCCTTGACGTCCGCTCAGCGGCGATTCTCGCGCGCCGCGGCCAGTACGGTTTCGATCACGTAGGCACGATCTTCGTCGCTCATCGCGGGATAGATCGGAAGCGACAGGCATCGGCTGTACACGTCCTCGGTGACCGGGAAGTCACCAGTGCGGTAGCCGTAGCGCCGCTGATAGAAATGCATCGTGTGCAGCGGGATGCAATGCACCGAGACGCCGACGCCGCGCTGGCGCAGCAACTCGACGAACTCATCGCGGCCGATTTTCAGCCGCTCCAGGTGCAGGCGCAGCACGTACAGATGCCAGGCGTGATCGAGCCCCGGCTCGACGTATGGGATCTGCAGCGCCGGCTCGTCGGCGAAGGCCTGATTGTAGGCGTGCGCGATCGCGGTGCGCCGGCGCATGAAATCGTCGGCGCGCTTGAGCTGCGCCAGGCCGATAGCGGAGTGCACGTCGGTCAGGTTGTACTTGAATCCGAGGTCATGGATTTCGTAATACCACGAGCCGCTCTTGTCGTAGCGTTTCCAGGCGTCGCGATCCATTCCGTGCAGGCTGGCGACCGCGATCTTTTCCGCGAGCGCGGAATCGGCGGTGGTGATCATGCCGCCTTCGGCGCTGGTGATATTCTTGGTGGCGTAGAAGCTGAAGCAGGTCAGATCGCCGATGGTGCCGATCCTGACCTTGCCGCGGCCTTCGATCGTGCGGGTCGAGCCGACGGCGTGGGCGGCGTCTTCGACGATTTTGAGGCCGTGGCGGTTCGCGATCGAGCGCAGGCGATCCATATCGCAGGCCTGGCCGGCGAAATGGACCGGCAGCAGCGCGCGGACGCGCTTGAACTTGCCGCTCGCCAGCGCCGCCTCGATGCGAGCGGGATCGATGTTGAACGTATTGGGATCGATATCGACGAAGACCGGCCGCGCGCCGAGATAGGCCATCACCTCGGCGGTCGCGGTGAAGGTGAACGGCGTGGTGATTACTTCGTCACCGGCTTCGATGCCGAGCGCGAACAGCGCCAGATGCAGCGCGCCGGTGCAATGCGCCACCGCCAGCGCGTGCTTGGCGCCGACATAGGCCGCGAACTCGTTCTCGAAGCGCTTGGTCTTGGGGCCGGTGGTGATCCATCCCGAGCGCAGCGCTTCGAGCACCTCGCGCTCTTCCTCGGGCCCGATCGACGGACGATGAAAGGCTACCTGTCGCATCGGGGGGCCAAATCGGTTTTAGTGGCATGGTGCCACGTGTGCGCGTATCCGGCTGCGGCGAACCGTAAACTTGAATCGAACAAATGGATAATCCTGCGAAAGAGTTTTCGCATCCTAGAGTAGCGGCCGAAGCCCGTGCATGGAAGTGGATGGGGGAGCCCGCCAACGCGGCGGCCTGCTGCCTCGTGCTGGGATGGTACCTGGCGGCGTACCTGATCGTGCGTCCGATAGCGGATGGGCCGGTGGTCGATAGCTGGATTTACGCGCACGCGGTCGCGGCCTTTATGCGGACGGGCAGGATTCGATTCGCGGGCTATGCGCAGGCGACGCCTGCGCTGCTGGTCGTGTACGGCGCGGCGTGGGCGCGAGCGTTCGGCGCCAGCGCCGTCTCGCTGGACCTATCAGTGGCGCTGCTCGGCGCGATCGGTGCGATGCTGTTCTACGCGCTCGCTCGCCGATGCGGCGCCGCGGGATGGCCGGCGGTAGCCGCCACCGCGATGCTAATCGCGAACCCGTGCTACACGTTCATGAGCTTCTCGTTCATGACCGAGATCCCGTTTATCACACTGTTGATCGGCGCCCATCTGGCGTTCGCTCGGGCGCGCGCAGCCGAATCGCGATGGCTGTGGCTCTCGGCGTTGATCGCGTTCCTGGCGTTCATGGTGAGACCGTTCGCGGCGGCGGCGATAGCGGGATCGGCTGTGGCCGTGCTTGTCGGCGAGCGCGCGAAGCTGACGCGCGAATCGACCCGGCGGATTGTCGTCGCTCTCGCGCCGTTCGCGGGCGGCCTCGCGATGTGCGCGCTAGGATGGATCTGGCTTACGCGGTTCAATCCGCAGCCATGGATGTTGCATCAGAGCGAGCAGCGCCTGCATCAATTCTTCCAGGTAAGCCTCGCGACCTACGTCCGCGCGGGGCTTATCGGCCCGCTATTGTATCTCGGCGTGGTGCTGAGCCCGATCGCGCTGCCGCGCCTGATGACGGCTTCGTCCTGGCGCAAGGGCGTGGCTATCGGCGCGGGGTTGTTCGTCGTTGCGGCACTGCTGACGCGATTAGTGCCGGGGCTGCCGGCGACGCCCGAGCTGAGCTGCTTCGGCGGATGGCGCAACGCGCTGCTGATTCACGGCCTGCCGACTCGTTTCGCGTGGCACAGTGGCTGGGCACAGTGGCCCGCGATGGCGCTCGGTGCGTTCGGCGCCGCCGGAATCGTGATGGCGGCGGCGAGTATCCCGGCGACGATCCGGCGCGGCGCGATCGCGGTGATCGCGACCACGATCATCTATTGGATCGGCGTGATTCCGTTGTGGCTGTTCAACGATCGCTATTACCTGGTGATGGTGCCGGCGGGTTGCTTGATACTCGCGCTCACGCCGCCGCGAGGGATATCGCGATGGGCGGTCGCGATCGGGGGAATAGTAATCATGGGCGCGATTTCGATTGCGGGAGTCGATGATTATCAGCGCGTGCTGGAAACGTTGATCGTGCAGCGCGACGCGCTCGAGAGTATCGGCATCCCGCGCGGCGAGATCGACGCCGGTTACTCGCTCAATGGCGGCGATCTCTATTACCAAAGCGAACAGGCTATCGAGCACGAAGAGATGGCGCCGGAGATCCCGATGGTTGCGTCGTCGCGCAAGCTTGTGCGGTTCACGATCGCGGGCGCGCCGGTCAGCGGGACGAGGATCGTCCGGCGTATCGATTGGCCGGGGCCATTAAGCTGCGGCGGCAGCCGCCAGATCTATTTACTTGAGCGAGTTGCCACCGCGAAAAACTAGCGCGCCGTAACGCAGTCTCGCCGGTTATGCGCGGGGCAGGGGAATCGCGCCCGGGTCAAAGCGGATTAGCTGGCGCCGTCGGGAGGCGGCGATCCGAACGAAACGAGGGTCGGCACGCCGGTTTTTTGCTCGACTGCCTTTTCGAGCTTGGCAGGATCGATTCGGTCCGCTATTCCGAGCCGCTGCGCTTCCTCGAGCGCATGATTCCACAGGCCCGGATACCTGCCGTAGAGGTCGTCGTGAACCTCGACGTAGAGGTTGTCGCCGCGCCATCCGAACTTGACCGGCTGATAGACGAATCGTCCGGGCACGCCGATCTTCACCAGATTGAACAATGCCTCGATATCTTCGGGGTACAGCCGCACGCATCCGTGACTCACTTCCATCCCAACGCCCCACGGGACGTTGGTGCCGTGCAGCGCGTACATCGGCAGGGTGAGATCGATGCGGTACAGGCCGAGCGGATTGTCGGGATCGCCGCCGGGAATCATGTGTTCGGCTTCGCCGTCACGTTCGAGATGCTCTTCGTAAATGTCGTCGGGCACGACCCAGGCGGGATCGCGAGTCTTGCCGCGAACCTTGAACGCGGCAATCGGCGTGCGCCAATCGTAGCGGCCCAAACCGACCGGGAAGGTGTATACGATCC
The DNA here is from genome assembly GCA_050010455.1 of Binataceae bacterium (SeqCode). GTDB lineage: Bacteria > Desulfobacterota > Binatia > Binatales > Binataceae > DATJOQ01. Next base: position 10,208 of record JBEKLA010000036.1, read on the forward strand.
TGGCAATATATGACGACGCGGTCAGCTTGCTCTTCTTGTGGTGCAACTCGGTGTGAGGCGGATAGTAGTACAGGCGCATCTCGGGGATGTTGAGCGTGATACCCTCGCGCGGTCCTTCGGGAAGGATGTGGTCGCTCGGCAGCACGATGGTTTTGCCGGCTGGGGGCGACCACCAATCGAGATGGTTGTTGGCGTTGGAAAGTTCGGTGGCCGTGAGATCGTACCATCGGCCAACGTCGAGCAGGGTGTCGCCCTTGTTGACCGTGTAAGTGCTGGGCTCGCCGATGATGTTATTGGGCGCTGTCGGCACGGGGTACGCGACTACGACGCGATGCTCGAAGTCGTGGTCGCTCCAGGCGGACACCTGTATCGCCACCGCCAACACAGCGGCCATCAGGGCGGCGGTGATTGCGCCAATCCTGAACTGCCGCGCGACCGATAAGGAGTGTAAACGCAAACGGAACTCCGTTAAAAAGCCACCCACCTCAATCCGCCCTCCGTCAATACAATGATAAGTATGCGCGCCTCACTGGGCAATGGACTTCAAATGCGCAAACTTTAGCACCAGCAGCTTAAGTCCGCCGCGATCGAAGTGAATCCAGGCCTTGGCGCTGTCGCCACGGCCCTCGCGGCGGCGAACCACGCCCGAGCCGAAGGTCTCGTGCACGACGCGCGCGCCCACCCGCACTATCTGCGGCGCGCTTTCGTCGGGGTCGGGCTGAGCGTCGCTGTAATCGACGTAAGGTTCGGAGGGCGTTTGGCGAATCGGGCGAATCGACGCCAGTTCGGGCTGCGGCGCGATGCGGTGGAGCAGATCCTGGGAGATCTCGGCCAGGAAACGCGACGGACGCGATTCCCCGCGTATCCCGTAGAGCTCGCGCGACAGGGTGTTCGTCAGATAGAGCTTGCGCTCCGCTCGCGTCATGCCGACGTAGCACAAGCGGCGCTCCTCCTCGATTTCCGCGCCGTCGTTCTGGGAGCGGCTGTGCGGGAACAGTCCTTCTTCCATCCCGGCGATGAACACCGTCGGATACTCGAGCCCTTTCGACGTATGCAGCGTCATCAGGGTGACCCGTCCGCCGCTGACGTCGATTCGGTCGGCGTCGCTGGCGAGCGCGATCCGCTCGAGGAATTCACCGAGGCCGCCGCAGCTGTGCTCGGCGTCGAAGGCGCTGGCCGCCGACAGCATCTCGGCCAGGTTTTCGCGCCGCGTCACGCCGTTGGGAAGCCCATCAAGATAGGCGAGGAAGCCGGTCTCGGCCACGATCTCGTCGATCAGCGCCCGCACCGTCATCTGGCTCCCGCACTCGATCATGCGCGTCAGCCACAGATGCAGCGCCGTCACCTGCTTGGCGCTCCTCAGCATGATACTGGAGTCGGCCTGCGCCCGCGCGAACGCGTCGAACAGCCGGACACTCTCGCGAGCGGCGAGCGCTTGCAGCGACTCGATCGTTTTCGCGCCGATACCACGCGGCGGCGCTCCGCACAGCCGTATCAGGCTCACCGCGTCGGCAGGATTCACCAGCACCCGCAGATAGGCGAGCAGATCCTTGATTTCGGCGTGCTCGTAAAAGCGGACGCCGCCCGCCACATAGTACGGCACGCGGCATCGCACCATCGCTTCCTCCAGCACTCGCGACTGGGCGTTGGTGCGATAGAAGACGACGATATCCGCCGGGCGGACGCTTTCCCTGTCGCCCAGGCGGATGATCTCGCGGGCGATGAAGTCGGCTTCGTCGCGTTCGCTGCGGCCGGTGAAATAGGTAATCGGCTCGCCGGCAGGATTTTCGGTCCACAGGCGTTTGGGCTTGCGCTCGCGATTGTTGCTGATAACCGCGTCGGCCGCGGCCAGAATCGTCTTGGTCGAGCGATAGTTCTGTTCGAGCTTGAAGATCCTGGCGTTGCTGAAATCGTGCTCGAAATCCAGGATGTTGCGAATATCGGCGCCGCGCCATCGATAGATCGATTGGTCTTCGTCGCCCACCACACACAAGTTCCCGGTGCGTGCGGCCAACGTCCGCACAATCTGATACTGCACCCGGTTGGTGTCCTGATACTCGTCGACCAGCAGATGGCTGAAGCGCGACTGCCATCGTTGCAGCACCGCCGGCTGGGTCTCGAAGAGCTGATGGGTCAGCATCAGCAGATCGCCGAAATCGAGCGCGTTCAACTCCCGCATCCGCGCCTGATAGAGGCGATAGACGCCTGCCATGACCCGCTCTTCGGGCGACGAGGCGCGCTCAAGCAAATCCTCGGGGCCGAGGCCTTCGTTCTTGGCCTGCTCGATGCGCGCGCGCGCGACTTCGGGCGGCGGCGATTGCGCGAGAGCGGCGTCGGCGAGCGTGCGGCGCATCGTAGAGAGCGCGTCGGCTTCGTCGAAGATCGTGAAATTGCGCTGGTAACCAAGCGCCTCGATCTCCTGGCGCAGGATGCGCGCGCACGAGGAATGGAAGGTCGAGATCCACGGGACGCGGACGTCGTCGCCGAGGATTGCGGCCACCCGCTCGCGCATCTCGTTGGCGGCCTTGTTGGTGAAAGTGACGGCCAGCACGTGCTCGGGTGCAACCTTGCGTTCGGCCAACAAGTAGGCGATACGATAAGTCAATACGCGGGTTTTGCCGGAGCCGGCGCCGGCGATTATCAGAATCGGGCCGTCGGCGGCGAGCACCGCGTCGCGTTGGGCCGGGTTTAGATCTTCAAGCCTGAATTGGGCCATTGATTTGACGAACGATGGTCTTTCCTTAAGAAATTGAAGATAGCGGCGTTAGGGAATTCAAGATACCGGCTTTGCACAGCAACCGAAAGCAACCGCGGATTCAATTCAGTGGCGATCTACCAACCGCGCGATAAATTTTATCACAAGGCTCGCGCGCAAGGGCTCCATTCGCGCGCGGCGTTCAAGCTCAGCGAGATTCTGAGCCGCTATCGATTGTTGAGTCCGGGCGCGCGCGTGATCGATCTCGGATGCGCGCCCGGCGGATGGCTGGCGATTATCGGCCGCGCCGTCGGAGCGCGAGGCCAGGTAGTCGGTATCGACCTGGCGCTGTGCGAATCGATCGCGCCCAACGTCGCCACGATCGCGGGCGACCTGCGCGATGCCGCCGTGATGGACGCCGCGCTCGCGCGGATCGGCGGCCCCGCCGATCTGGTGACCAGCGATCTTGCGCCGAAGCTCACCGGAATTCGCGCCCGCGACGAAGCCGCCATGCGCGACCTGATCGATCTGGCGCTGGCGTTCGCCGCGCGTGCGCTCAGGCCGGGCGGCGCGATGGTCGCCAAAGTCTTCATGAGCGCCGAGTTCAAAGCGATCGTTTCTGATTTCGAGCGTCGGTTTCGAAAGGTGGAAGTTACGCGGACCGAGGCGAGCCGCCCCGGTTCCGCCGAGCTATATATAATCGCCCGCGATTTCCAGCCGGCGCGCGCGCCGGCGCAATCGGGCAGCGGCGATCGAGAAGGTGATTCCGATGACGGCATCTAACCCGGCGCGCAACTGGATCTGGCCGATGCTTGTGGCTGCGATCGCGATGGCGGCGTTGGACGCATGCCACCATCGATCGGCCGGCGACGAACAGGTTCGAGTCGAGGTCGTCGATGTCGGGCTCGATCGCGACAGCGGGGCGCCTTTCGTGACGCTGGCGGAAAAGAGGGGAAAGCGCCAGTTGCCGATTTGGATCGGCGAGGCCGAGGCGCGCACGATTATGCTCGAGCTCCACGGGATCACGCCGCAGCGTCCGCTGACCAGCGACTTGCTCAAAAGCGTGATCGAGAAAACCGGCAATCGCGTTGATCGCGTCGTGATCGAGAGCATCCGCGATCAGACTTATTACGCGGACATTTATCTCGACGGCGGCCGCTATCGGATCGACAGCCGCCCGAGCGACGCGATCGCGCTGGCGCTGGGCATGAAGGCTCCGATCTTTGTCGCGGCCAAGCTGTTCGAACCCTCGCCCGAGGCCGGTCCGGCCAAATCGGCGAACGGGCCCGAGGCGGTCCGCGCGCTCGGGATCACGGTGCAGGAGCTGTCGCGGGAGATCGCCGGCTACTTCAACGCCGAACCGGGAAGCGGCGTGCTGGTCGCCGACGCTCAAGGCGAGGCGGCTCGCGCCGGCGTCGAGCGCGGCGACGTGCTGACGCGGATGGCGGGCAAGCGGATAAGGAATCTCGGCGATTTCAACGACGCGATGCGAACGCTCAAGGGCTCGGCATCGGTGCCGCTTACGCTCGAGCGCGACGGCCGTCAGCGCGTGGTGACGCTCGAGGTCCCCGCCGAATGGGGCGGATGATTCGCGCGGTGCTGTCTCAACGTTTTCCCTCTCCCGCATCGTGGCGGGAGAGGGGTAGGGTGAGGGCACCTTCTTATGTCTGAATCAAAGCGTGGCGAGCGCAGCTTGAGCGTTTCTGATCGCGTGCGGCTGCGCAATCGCGAAAGAGCACGCACATTGCGCGCGGATCAGACTGATGCGGAGGCGATGCTCTGGAGTCGGCTGCGCGACCGCCGCATAGCCCCGCGCCAAATTCCGCCGCCAGCGGTCGATGGGACGTTACATCGTCGATTTCTGTTGCGTCGAGCGGCGCTTAATCGTCGAAGTTGACGGCGGACAGCATGCAGAGGCCAACAACGGCGACGAACAGCGCTCCGCTTATTTGACATCGCTGGGCTTTAACGTCCTGCGATTCTGGAATAATGACGTGCTTAGCGACATCGAGGGAGTGCTCAGCCGGATCACGGAGTATCTTTAAGGTGCCCTCACCCCGCCCCTCTCCCGCAGTGACGCGGGAGAGGGAGAACAGAACAACGTCCCGCGGACCAATACTCGGGCAAACGTTACGAGAGCCCTGTGCGCTAATGTATAAAGCCCGATCGAGCAAAACGCGGCGTCAGTCGCAAGAGAATCTACGTCGAGCGGCGCGTTGGCTCCGGTGGTGTCGTAAGCGGGTCTCATCTACAACGCGACAGTAGCAAATTCCCTCTCCCGCATTGCGGCGGGAGAGGGTTAGGGTGAGGGTGCCGACGATTCCGAGTTGCGCGCGCGGCCGGCTAGGCGCGGCGGAGCAGGAGGCTGCGGATATAGCGCGGATCGATCTCGGGTTCGAGTTCCGAGAACTCTTCCTCGATCATGTTCAGGCACGAGTTGACGAAGTTGCCGGCGCGTTCGAGCGTCGCGCGTTCGAGCTTCGCCGCGAGCGTCTCGGACACCAGATCGCGGAACTTGTCGCTCAGCCGCGCGGGGCGATCGAGGCCGCCGGTCAGGATAGTTCTGACCTGGGAGAGGCGCCGCGCGTCGATCGGCTCGGGCCGCAGCGGTCCGCCCATCGCCTTTTGCACCAGCGCGGTCAGAAGAATCTCGCTCAGATGGACGTCGCGGCCCGCGACTTCGGCGCGGAAGCCGGGCGCTCCGATATCGATCGCCAGCAACGCGCCGAACAACTCGCGCGTCGCCTCGATCTGGTCGAGGATCGCGTAAGCGACGTGCAGGTCTCGCATCTGGCCGAAATCGCGCATCGTTACCGCGCCCTTGCCATCGAGTCCGGCGAAGAATTGCGGCATCGTCTGCGTGAAGCCGGCCAGCGCCTCGCGGTAGGGCGAATCGAGGTAGGAGATCTCGCGTCCGCCGGCGGCGCCGCGAGTGATGCCCAGCCGCGCGACTATCGCTTCGGCGCGCTTGCGCAAATCGATCGTGAGGCTGACGCCGAGGCGGAACAGCAGTTTCAGATGGGTGTCGCGAAGACTCTCGATCGCGGTTTTCAGGTCGCCGCCGGCCAGATGCTCGAGGCCGAGGTTCAGGCAATGATGGGTCATCTCGACCGCGGTGCGGACCGCGTCGAGGTCGCCGAAGTCGATCGCGCGCGCGACCAGCACCTCGTTGGTGACCATCGCCATCTCGCTGCGCAACTGGCGCTTGCCCGGCGCCGCGAAGCCGGCGGTCAGCGCGGCGGTGAGCAGTGAATTGTCGACGCCGGGCTCGATCAGCGCCATCTCCGGCGCCAGCATCGCCTCCTCGCTCAGCAAATCCTCGCGGCTGGGCGCGACGTATCCGGCCCTGATTTCGAAAAACTTCTGCGGATTCAGATAGGCGAAGACGCCTTGCGCGTCGAAGTAATCGGGGAAGCCCTGATCGCCGAGGCGCGTGCGGCGGAATTGATAGGCCGCTTCTTCGAGCTCGGCCTCGACGCCCCAGTAGATTTCCTCCATCAGGCTCGCGAAGTAGTCGTAGTCGCGCTCGAAGACCTCTTCGAGGAACTCCTGGACGAGCGGCAGGATGTTATCGTGGCGGATAAACTCGACCACGTAATGCTCGTCGAACTGCATCACCTGCCGCGACAGGACGTCGAGCGCGGCCTGCGCCTCGTCGAGCCGATGGACCCTGATGTAAGTGCGCAGCAGCAGCGTCACCATCTCGAGGTCGAGTTCCATCAGCGCGTCGGTCATGCGGCGGCGCCCGGCTTCGGCCATCACCTCGATCCACTCGCGCATCCGGCCCAGATCGGCGCGGTCCTTGCGCCAGCAATCGAGGTCGAACAGCGCCTTGATCTGCTCCGGGATCGCCATGCTGAGCAGATCGCCGGCGTCGGAGACGCCGATTTCCTTGACGGTGTAGAAGAGGGTTTCCGGCGAGAACGATTGGACGAGGCGTTCGGCCTCGGGGGCGGAGAGAATCAGGTCGCGTTTCTGGCGCGCGGGAAGTCCGTACAGGAATTCCAGCTTTTCCTGGAAGGGCAGGTTGAGAAACTCCTCTTCGCCTCTGATCGCCATGCTTGATATGCGCGCCTAACGTTCATCCTTACCCTTGGCAAGGTAGCTTTCGGGCGGGAGCGTAATCAAGCAAGTTTCGAATCGACGCTGGGTTTGCCTTGAAGCGCCGTAGGATTTCGTTCCTCACGCGAGCAGATGCCGATAGCGTGCCAAAGCGGATTCTCAAGACTTGACTTCCGGGGACGGCGCGGCGTCGACGTGCGCGCTGAGGAATTCGTTCAAGGCTTCGCTAAAGTTCGGGCTTATCTTTGCGCGCGCGCCCATCTTGACCAGCGCATAGCGCGCGTCGGCGTCAAGCTTGTTCCACGCGTTCTCGTCGAGGACGAAACCGGCCTCGCGTGCGTGCTCGACCAGGAGCGAAGGTGGTTCGGCGGGCGGATCGGCGAGCGTGCGTTCAGCGGCGGGAATAGTCTTGGGTTCGGCGCCGGTCAATCGCTTAACCGCCTCGCGCACGAACACGCGCAGCGCCTCGCATTCCTCTTCGAGGTTGACCGGAAGATGGCAGATCGCCAGCCGCTCGCCGCGGCTCAGCATCCGCCATTGCTCGAGTCCGACCTTGATTCCGATGTGATCGAGCTTGCGCCTGACCGCCATCGGCACGAGGTCGAGGGTTTCGTAGATATCGTGCTCGAACTTGAAGTGGCGAATCACCTTCGGCGGACCCTCTCAATGATCATAACGCGGCAGCAGCTAAAAGCGAGTTCTTTGATCGCGGCATTCCATGCCGACGGGGCACTGCGCTCACTTCGTTCGAGTCTGGGGCAAGACTCGAAGCCGCGCGGAGAGGACCTCTGCTTTGTCATTCCGAGCGAGGCTTCCGAGCGAGCGAGAAATCCCGGAGTCGCAAGCGCGAGATTTCGTGGAAGCCGGGATTCCTCGCGTCGCTCGGAATGACAAGGGCGGACGCGAGAGGCGGGGCGGACTCGGAGGCGACCGGTTGCCATTTTCCGTTACAACATATCCGCCGGCGACGCGTGCTGCTCGACGCTCTCAAGCGTGCTCTTCGCCGCGTTGAGTTCCTGCTCGTGCCCTCCAATGTCCTCCAACGTGTACACCCCGTCCCGTACCAGCTCGGGGTCATCACTCTTCACCCATTCTCGCGCCTCTGCTAGTCCCGTATTCGGGTCGCGACCCAGCACACGCAGGATCTTGTCTTTCCGCATCAACAAAGCCGCCAAGTGACGCTGGGGCCTCCGCCACGCGCGTTCTTCGGCGGCAAAATCCGGGCCAGGAACCGGCTTTGGGTCGTTCTGGTACTTGGCGACTTCCTCGCGAGCTTCGCTGATATCTTTCTCCAGCTGCGGCAGCACCTCGGTGTCGTAGAACTTGGGGAAATCGCGACTCGCATCTACCCAAGTTCCATTCTGCAGGCGAAGTATCTGGCGCCAGTAAGCCTCGTCCTCGCCCACGTCCAGCGAGGTATAGAGAAGCAACTCCAGCTTTCCGTCGCCATTCAGATCCTTGAACGTCTCACTGAGTTTCGCGTCGGCCCCAGGGAATAAGTCCTCTCCTTCCTCTCTCATCTTTCCCGGCGCGTCTTGCCAATAGATGGACAACCAAAGAGATCCTTCAGGGCCCCCGCCTTCGCTGACGATGAGAGCCAACTCATATCTTCCATGGCCCGCTAAATCGAGCCATCCGAAGTCCAGAAGCTGCTGGCCGTACCTCAGCCCGGCGAATTTGATGATCGCAGTTTTGTCGAAGGCGCGGAGTTTGTCGAGATTGGCTGCGTTCCATGGCGCTTTCGCGATCGGGTCATTGGATATATCGAGGGGTTGTAAATGGGGGTGGCGGTGGGCTTCGGCACTTGCGGCGACGCCCGCGAACATCAGGATTATCGCCACGCTCGCAAGCAATATCTTCTTCATCGTCGCTTCCCCCGTCGTTCTGTACGCTTGTAGCAGGTTCCTGGATGCAACTGACACGGCGGCACTAGCGCGGACCAGCAACCGGTTGAGCGCGCCTGAGCGTCGGCGGTACACTGAGCCTAATGCATTGTCAGGCAATCCCTTATGTTCCTGCGTAAGCGCGCGCTCGATCGGATCGCCAAGGAACGCGTGCTCTACGAGCGCCATCCGCACGGCGATATCGCGGCCTGCCTGATCTATCCCAACATCTACCGGCTGGGGATGGCGAATCTCGGCTTCCAGGCGGTTTATCAAATCTTCGATCGCGATCCGCACGTCGCGATCGATCGCGCCTTTATCCCCGATCCCGACGAGCGCGAGGCGATGCGCTCGCGCGGTATCCCGATTCGCTCCTTCGAGCACGACCGTCCGCTCTCCGATTTCGAGATCCTGGCGTTTTCGATTTCGTTCGAGACCGATTACTTGAACGTTCTGTCGCTCCTGGAACTGGCCGGAATTCCGCTGCGTCGAAGCGAGCGCGCCGGACGCCACTATCCGCTGATTATCGCGGGCGGCTCGGCAGTGTTCCTGAATCCCGAGCCGGTCGCTGACTTTATCGACCTCTTCCTGATCGGCGAGGGCGAGGAGATGATTGCGGAGTTCCTCGCGCGCTATCACGATTGTCGCGCTCGTGGCGTCGAGGGCGAGGCGCGGATGGCCGAGCTGGCAACGGTGAGCGGTGCCTATCGCCCCGATTACTTCGCGCCTGTCTACGACGAAACCGGGCGGATACGCGAAGTCGCGTACAGCGGCCCCGGAGAGCCGCGCGTCGAGCGCCGGCTGATTCGCGACCTCGATCGCTATACCACCGGCTCGCTGATTCTGACCGAGGAATCGGTGTTCGGCGATATGTATCTGGTCGAGGCCAGCCGCGGATGCCAGTGGGGATGCCGATTCTGCGCGGCGGGCTTCATGTACCGGCCGATTCGCTATCGCAGCCCCGAGGGTCTGATCGCCGAGGCGGAGCGCGGGCTCGGCGAGCGTAAGGTTATCGGGCTGGTGGGCGCCGAGATGGCGAGCGTGCCGGGTGTGGCGTCGATCGCGGAGGCGGTCGCGGATCGCGGCGGGCGGCTGTCGCCGTCGTCGATGAAGGCCGATTGTATCTCGCCGGATCTGGCGCGGTCGCTGGCGCGCAATGGCAACAACAGCGTGACGATCGCGCCCGAGGCGGGCAGCGAGCGGATGCGCAAGGTTGTCAACAAGAACCTCACCGAAGCCGAGATCCTGCGCGCGGCGCACATGATGATCGGCGAGGGCGTCGAGAACCTGAAGCTCTACTTCATGCTGGGGCTGCCCGAAGAGCAGGACGAAGATGTGATTGGGATCGCGCACCTCACTGCCAAGCTGCTCGAGCAGGGCCGGATCGCCAAGCAGCGAATCGGCCGCGTCACGATCTCGCTAAACCCCTTCGTTCCGAAGCCCTGGACGCCGTTTCAATGGGACCCGATGGAGAATGGGCGCTCGCTGAAACGCAAGATCGCGCTCTTGCGCCGCCATGTCGCGCAACTCGGGCGAATCGAGCTCGACGCCGAATCGCCGCGCGAAGCTTACTTCCAAACTCTGGTCTCGCGCGGCGATCGCCGGGTCGGGCGGATTCTGGAGCGGCTGAACGCCGAGCGTCGTTACGAGCCGGGCGCGATCTGGCACGGTATAGCAGCGATCCGGCGCGAGATCGAATCCGGCGGCGCCGTCGGGATGCCCGATCCCGACCAGTTTGTCCATCGCGCCTACGGCCACGACGAAACCCTGCCCTGGGACTTTATCGACCATCATATCGAGAAGTGGTTCCTGCTCTCGGAGCGCAACAAGGCTCGCTACCTTCATCAGACGCCGCCGTGCGACGTTACCCGATGCAAGGTTTGCGGCGCCTGTTGATGACGGCGTATCGGCGCGCGGAGATCCGCTTGCTCACGCCGTCCGCTTAACGGAAAATCGCAAACGAAAAACGTGCTTCATTTCTTGATGCCCCGGAGGTTTCCATGGCGCGCCTGATTGCCGTCCTGACGCTGATTATCGCGATCGTGCCGCTGAGCGCGGCCTGGTCACAAACCGGCGGTGCCGCGCCGCCGCCGAATCCCTCAATGGAGGAAGCTCCCGCGCCGCCCCCGGGTCCGGTGAATCCCCCTGCGGCGGAGGCCCCGCCCGCGCCCGCGGCACCCGCAGCCGAGGCTCCGCCCGCGCCCTCTCCCGAAGCGCCGGTCGTGATCAAGAAGCCGCGCGTGACGCATCATCACGCTCCGACCAAGGCCGATTTCGAACCTGCGAGCGGCCGTCTGAAACTGAAGCAGGACACCTACGTCTACGCGTCGCCGTCGCGGCTCAGTAAGAAGCTCGAAAAGGCTCACGCCGATAAGTTCGTTAACGTGACCGGCGTCACGCACTACTACGTGCGGGTGCGGCTGAAGGATGGCAGGATCGGCTACGTGGCGAATTCGGCGGTCGAGATGGTAAAGCCGTTCGACAAGGAGTTCCTCCTGTCATCCGATTCTCCGGTCTATGCGGAGCCGAATCGATGGGCGAAAAAAGTCTCCGAAGTGCACAAGGGGCACAACGTGCATGTGATCGGGCTTGCGCCCAGCTATATCAAGATCAGGATGAAGAGCGGCCTCGAAGGTTACGTGCCGCAGAGCGCGGTCGAGTAGAGACGTCGCGGGTTCGCGCTATCCCGCCTTCTGGTCCGTGCGTTCGAGTCCGAGCGCGCGGACCAGAAGATAATCCAGGCTGACGCATCCCGGTCCCGCGATCATCAGCCAGAAAAAGGCCAGAGCGTAGAGCGGTTCGTCGAGTTCGACGAAATCGTTGAGGCCGGCGACTTCCTTGATTTTCACGGTCAGGACCGCCACCGCCATGTTGATTATCATCGGTATCGAGACCAGACGTGTCATCAATCCCGCCACGATCAGCGCGCCGCCGATACACTCGGTGTAGGCGGACAGCGCGGCGTTGAAGGCCGGATGCGGGATGCCCCATCCCATGAAGCGCTGGGTGAAGGCGTCGAGGTTGTGGATCTTCCCCCATCCGGTCTCGAAGAAGAAATAGCCCACGAACAACCGCATCAGCAGCGGCGGCATCCAACGCAGCGCCGCCGTCAACGCCAGCAAGATTCTTCTGACATTCTCGATTATGGGTCTCATCACCGTGCGCAACCTTTCCAGACGTTCGGCTGTCGGTATAACCCGGATTTCAAGCGTTGAGTTCCCCGGCCCTTGGGAGCTTAGCTATTCCGCGGCTGCGGCGCTAAGCGTCCGCCGCGCCGTCCACGATGCGGTTTTCCAGCCACCCACATGGTCCGATGCGTGAACGGATAGCGTAACGTGACTAATAGTTGATAATGAATGTCAAATTGTGACTGACAGTTAGTTATATAAATATGCCTGTCTGTCGGTTGCAAAACCTAACCGAATGGTTACTGCCCTATACCCCGTCGCGACATGGAAGTATATCGAGTGAATTGGAAGAAGTTGAGCATGACTTGACAAAGTTAGCGTACTGTCGATATATTCAAACCGCGCTTGACGTACTAAATTCGAAAATAGTGCGTCATAACCGAAGGCGCGCTCGGCGAGTTAGGCGGAAATTTGCAGCGGAAAGCTGCTTTCTGCTGGGTTTTGCCGTCCGCGCCTTTTTTCGACGGGGCGGAAGAGTCTCCAAGTTAGTAGCATTAACTGCTGGCGATCGAGATAGGTCTTCCGAGGGGGAGCTGTTGGAGACTGTTTTGCAGGGTGACGAGTATCGCGACGGGCAGAGCTGGCAGGCTGGGCCACGGGGCAGCTCGCCGATGCCGCAACCAATCGAGACCGGAGCCGCGCGGGGGAAGTGTTTCTGAACGGCAGCACGTTTAGATCGGCTGGCCGCCGGGCTATGTTGGCCGCAGCTGGTTTAGTGCTTCTCCTGGCGATTTGGCCGGGGCCAGCGGAGGCGCATTTCCCCACCCCTACAGCGACGCCAACCGCGACTGCGACGCCTGCCGCCACGCCGACCCCAACTCCGACGGCAACGCAGACGTTTAGGTTCCGCACGCCTACACCGACGCTGACTCCCACGGCAACGCCGACAATCGGGTGCCCCGCCGGCGTTCCTAGCACCTCCATCAATACCGGGCAGAACCAAGTGGCCGTTGGTAGCCCTGATCCGTGGTGGCAGTTGCTCTCGGATACCGAGGGTGGGTTTGCGGCTCCGGCGCCTGCCGTAGTGGTCTCGGCCAACTCGGCGTGGAACTCCACTGATTTCGCCAACAGCCAATGGATTTCACCCAGCACCAACTGTACCAACGGAAACTGTGGTGGGGGACAGTACGTCTATCAAATCTGCTGGACGCAGACAGGCTCGGGGTCCGTAACGCTACAGTTTCTTGCCGACAACGACGCAGTAGTCTGCTTAAACAGCCCTACGCACTGCCCGGCGGACAGTGCCAGTCCGCCCGCCCCCGCGATCGGATGGTCCCCCTCTGACGGGAATGTCAACGACGACTCCGTCAGCAACTTTCAGGATCCCAGTCTCAATATACCGCCGATTATAACCGCCTCCACCTCCGCGGGGGCGAACACCTTGGATATCAACCTAGGCAATCAAGACAACACTCCTACTGGGTTGGAGGTGCAAGGATTACTGTGCGGTAACGTGACCCTCGTGCAGTGTCCGACCGTCACGGCGACACCTACGCCGACTGTGACCGCTACCGCAACCGCAACCAGGACCGCGACACCTACGGCCACGCCGACGCTGACCGCGACGCCGACTGTCACCGCTACCGCAACCGCAACCAGGACCGCGACACCTACGGCCACGCCGACGCTGACCGCGACGCCGACTGTCACCGCTACCGCAACCGCAACCAGGACCGCGACACCTACA
>JBEKLA010000037.1:0-23513 GCA_050010455.1 Binataceae bacterium (SeqCode)
CCCCCCCCCCCCCCCCCCCCCGTTAGGCAACATAATCCTTCTTATGCGAAGTAAGAAAATGGGGCAACCATCACTGCTTTTGGCGTTTGCGGACGAGCTTCATGCGGGGGTGCGGCTGCTCTGGCACCTGAGTCTCCGCTGTCGGGGCGGGTCTGTGGCCCAGGGCGGTGAGGGCGCGGCGGGACGCGGGGTCGTTGGGGCGTAGTTCCAGCGCCCGCTGGAAGTAGGCGATCGCGCTCGGGAAGCGCTCCACATGGATACTGACTTCGCCGAGCGTCCGCATCAGGTCGGCGTCATCGCCGGCGATCTCGCGCACGCGGCGCAGTGTCTTGAGGGCGTCGTCGTAGCGCTGGAGCTCGGCCAGCAGCATCCCGAGGCCGAGCATCGCGTCCGTGTTGAGCGGATCGATTTGGAGCGCCTCGCGGAACAGCGGCTCGGCGTTGCGCCGGGCGCCCTTGAGGCGTAGGTCGAGGGCCACCGCGGCGAGACGGCTCGATTCCTCGGGCCATCCGCGCGGCTCGACCTCGGCGGTCAGCCGATCGCGCATCAGCTCGACCTTGACGATTTTGACCTTGGCGCCGAAGTATTCGCTCAGGCGCTCGAAGACGGCGTCGGCGCCCTGCCCTTCAGTGTCGAGGAAGATTCCGCCGACCCGGTCGCCGATATGGTCGTCGCGCCAGATGGTCAACGTCTTGCGATAGCGCATCCTTGCTGACGGCATAGCGGCGGCTCACACCCGTTCGTCAGGGTCGAAGAGTTTACGATACTCGTCGAGCGCGAACCGATCTGTCATCCCGGCGATGTAATCGGCGACGACGCGCGCAGTTGGCTCGCCGCCCGCGTCGATGCGCGAGAGGGTGTGCGGCGGCATCTGGCGCGGCTCGGAGATGTAGGCGTCGAACAGGGCGGCAAGCACCCTGCCCGCCTTCTCGGTCATCCGGCGCACGCGATAATGCGAGTACAGCCGCTCGGCCATGATTTGCTTGAGCTCGCGCACCGACTCGGCCATCGCGGGGCTGAATCCGGCCAAGGCGCGCCCGGCTTTGCGAACGTCGTCGACTGACGCGATCCGCGAATCCTCAAGTATCGCATTAAGATTCCGCGCCAGATCGGTGGCCATCGCGTTGATCATGCGGATCACGGTCTGATAGCGCTCGACCCTGGCGTCGAGCTTGTGGCCGGCGTCTTTGACCTCGCGCGCCGCGTCGCGGAACAGGCTCGATCGATTGAGGTCGTCGAGGGTCAGCATCTGGGCTCGCAATCCGTCGTCGGTATCGTGTGCGAGGTAGGCGATCTCGTCGGCGAGGTCGACGATCTGGGCTTCGAGACAGGGAAAGAGCTTGGGGTCGAACTGTTCGGCATCGGGACGGGATTGAAAGCTCGAATGCTTGATAATCCCCTCGCGGACCTCGAAGGTCAGGTTGAGGCCGCGAAATCCGGGATAGCGCACCTCGATCCAGTCGACCGTGCGCAGGCTCTGCGCGTTGTGATCGAAGCCGCCGTGGGTGCGCATCCGATCGTTCAGCACATGCTCGCCGGCGTGGCCGAACGGCGGATGGCCCAAATCGTGGGAGAGCGCCACCGCCTCGGCCAGCTCCTCGTTGAGGCCCAGGGCGCGCGCGACGGTGCGCGTGATCTGGGCCGCCTCGAGCGTATGAGTGAGCCGCGTGCGATAGTAATCACCTTCGTGATTCACGAAGACCTGGGTTTTGTATTCGAGGCGTCGGAAGGCGGCTGAGTGGATTACGCGATCGCGGTCGCGCTGGAACGCGGTGCGCATCGGATGCTCGGGCTCGGCAACACGGCGGCCGCGGCTGTCGCGCGAACGCATCGCATAGGGCGCCAGCGTCCGCGCCTCTATTTCCTCCAGATCTAGTCTTGTGCGCAACATCGTCGGGCGTGTCGGTGCTAGATGGCCGCGATGCTATCACGCCGGGCGGCATCCACGAAGGCTTGCTGCGCTTTTGGCGCTTTCTTTCTAAACAATCGTGGAGGGCCTATAATGCCCGATTGTGGAGAGGGGCGGTTGCGGGTGCAGGATCCGGGGATGGATCGTGACCTGGCTGGTGGCGAGCGCGATGCTGAGCGCGTGCTCGACTAGCCGGCCCCCCACGCCCGCGCCCCTATCCGTGCCGCCGTCTTCGCGAATTGGCGTCGCGTCGTGGTACGGTCCGGGGTTCGACGGCCGGCGGACCGCCAGCGGCGAGATCTACAATCAGGAAGACCTCACCGCCGCTTCCGCGACCCTGCCGCTCGGAACAGAGGTTATCGTGACGAATCTGGACAACGGACGTTCGGTCGAGCTGCGAATCAACGATCGCGGCCCGTTCGTGAAGGGACGAGAGATCGACCTTTCGCATCGCTCGGCGAACATTCTTGGAATCGTTCGTCCGGGGACGGCCCGGGTTAGAGTGGACGTGGTCAAGGCGCCATCGCAGCGAGCGACGGGCGGCTATTTCGTTCAGGTAGGCTCCTTTTCGCAGGCGGCCAACGCCGAGCGGCTGCTCCGGCGTCTGGCGATGAATTATTCCGACGTTACTATCGAGGATCTCGGTGCGGGCGGGCGGCGATTCTACCGGGTGCGGATGGGTATCTTCGGGACTCGCGACCAGGCCCGGGAGCGCGCGATACAAGTGGCTCGCCTGGGCCTGCCAATCGTGGTCGTCAAGGAGTGACCCGCCCTTTCCGCACAAGTACGACCTTTCTGCGACTGCTGGCGATCGTGTGCGTCCTTGCGGTGGCGGGATGCGCCTACGAGTTGGTCCATGACGGTGAGATCAACCAGTCACGCGCTGACGAGATCCAAGGGGGCATCCAGAGCATCCGCGAGCTGACCTTCAAGCATCCGGTTCCGTTGGCGCTCGAGACTCGCGATCAGGCCGAGTCAATGCTGATCGCCGATATCAATCACGATTACACCGACGAGCAGTTACAGGTGGACGGCCAGGCGGGCGCTTTGATCGGCCTGTTTCCCGCCGGAATCGATCTGAAAGCCGAGATGATCCGCCTGCTCAAGAGCCAGGTCGCCGGCTTTTACGACCCGCGCGGCAAACAGATGATCATGGTCGAGGACATGGCTGACCTCGGTATCTGGACCGACGCCGCCGAGTTCCTGCTGCAACGCGATCTGGTGGGCGAGATGCTGCTGGCGCATGAGTACACGCACGCGCTGCAGGATCAGCACTTTGGTTTGGAGGCGGCGCTCGACCAGATCAAGAACAATGACGATCGATCGCTGGCGCTCAAATCGGTGGCCGAGGGCGACGCGACGATTGCCGGGTTCGGCTACGTCGCCGGCGCGATGGACGGAGCGACCGCCGACCAGGTGGCTTCGCGATTAGAGGATCTGCCGAGCGCGTTTGCGGCCGAGACCAAGAACGCGCCCGAGGGATTGAGCGTGCCGCTTATCTTCCAATACTCGGCTGGGGCCAAGTTCGTGACCTACGCGTTCCATCGCGGCGGATGGCGGGCGGTGGACGCCCTGTATCGGAATCCGCCTCAATCCAGCCAGCAGATCATTCATCCGGAGCTGTATTTCGATCGCCCTACCCCGCCCGACGAGATTAATCTTGGCGGCTATACGGGAGTGCTCGCGGGATGGACCGAGGCCGACGACAACTGTATCGGCGAATTGCTGTTGCGCGTGATCGTGCAGCGCAACCTGGCGGATAACGCATCCGCGCGCGCGCTGCTGGATCGATGGAGCGGCGACCGGATGGTGACGATGCGCAAGGGGTCGTCGCTGGCGATTATATGGATGCTATCGTTCAGCGACGATCGCAGTGCCGCGCAATTCGCCGCGCTCTATATCAGCCTGCTCGATCGGTTGCTCAGCCAGGGTACCGCGCATCGCGTCGATTACCGCGGCAATGCGGTGATGGTGCTGATCGGAGAAAGCGCGTTTCGCTTCTTCGATTTGGCGCCCGCGGTTTGGGCGGCTACTACGATTCGCCATCCTCCGCGGGCCAATTTGCCGCTGATGACGCGCTCGTCGGCGACGCCTGCCCGCTTCGCTGACCGTTAGTGGATCAGTGCGCGGGCCTTGGTGATTAACTCGCGCTCGCTCTTGTAACTGGCGCGGCGCAGCGCTTCATCCAGGTCGAGCCACGCGACTTCGTCGATTTCATGGTCGTGCGCGGCCGGATCGCCGCCTTCGAACTTCATCAGAAAGAAATGGACTTTCTTGAAGACGCGGACCAAAGGCCTACCCGCTTCGGCGCGGCGCGAATACACGTAGGATATCATCCCAAGCGGCTCGACCGGTGATACCGTGAGGCCGGTCTCTTCGCGGCATTCTCTGATCGCGGCGTCCTCGGCGCTTTCACCCTTCTCAATCATCCCCTTGGGCAAGCACCATGCGTCTCTGCCCGCCGGCCTTACCAGAACGACTTCGAGATCGTCAGAGGCGTCACGACGCCAGATCAAGCCGCCCGCCGAGGTCTCGTGAATACTGCGGGCTTGGGGAGCCGATTTTGGAATTCTGGCCATACACGGTCGGCGAAGATGAACCTTACGCTCAGCTAAGAACCATCGCTATGGCGTCGTCAAGCCGCAAGACGACGCCAGGTGGTCGATTCGTGAAACGTTTCAGATATTCTAGCCGCTGATCGGAGAGGAATTGTCAAAACAATCGACCACGACACTCTGCGGAGTTGCGGTTGTCAGCCGATGTCTCCCAGGCTGAAGCCCACTTCGAGCATGCGGCGAATCGCGTTACGAGCGCCGCGAGCCCCGCGAGCCCCGGCCGCTTCGAGGCTCGGGTCGCGCGCGAGATATTTATGCGCGAGGTCGCGTGCTTCCTCGATCAAGGCCAGATCGTGAATGAACCCGGCGAAGCGTAGCGGGATCGGGCCGGTCTGACGCGCACCGAGCAAATCGCCTGGCCCGCGCATGTCGAGATCGGCGCGCGCGATTTCCGCACCGCTCGCGGTTGCCGCTATCACGTCCAGCCGCGATCGCGCCTCGGCGCCAGCATCTGGCGAAACTACCAGACAGCACCATGACGGCGACGCGCCGCGCCCGACGCGTCCGCGAAGTTGATGCAACTGCGCGAACCCGTAACGCTCGGCTGCCAGCACCACCATCACGGTTGCCTCGGGCACGTCGATTCCGACTTCGACCACCGTGGTCGAGACCAGTACGTCGAGTGCGCCGTCGCGGAACTCGCGCATGATTCGCTCCTTCTCGTCGGCGCGCATCCGGCCATGCATCGTTCCCACCCGCAAATCCTTGAGCGGCCCGCCGCGCAGTTTCTCCACAGTCGCGGCAACCGATGGCGTTTCGTCGTCTTCTTCTTCGGAATCGATTAGCGGAACCACATAATAGGCGCGATTGCCCTTTTCGACCTCGCGACGCACCAGCCGATGGACGTCTTGTAACTCGTCTTCGGCGAAGATGCGCGTCGCGATCGGCGCTCGGCCCGCGGGAAGCTCGTCGAGCGACGAAACCTCAAGATTCGCGAACAGCGTGTGCGCCAGGCTTCGCGGAATCGGCGTCGCTGTCATCAGCAGCATGTCGGCACGCGGGCTGAGATCTTTGAGCCGAGCGCGCTCGAACACTCCGAAGCGATGCTGCTCGTCGATTATCGCCAGGCTGAGATCGTGAAAGCGGACCTCGCGCTGAATCAAGGCATGCGTACCGAACACCAGATCGATCGCGCCACTGGCGAGCCCTTTAAGCAGGGACGAGCGCCCTGCCCCGCTCACCTTGCCGCTCAGGAATCCGGCGCGCACGCCGAGCGAAGCGCCGAGCTTGTCGAAGGTGCGATAGTGTTGCTCGGCGAGCAGTTCCGTCGGCGCCATGAAGGCCGCCTGATGGCCGCATTCGACCGCGCGCAGAGCAGCCCACATCGCGACCACGGTCTTGCCACTGCCCACGTCGCCCATCAGGATTCGGCTCATTTGGCGAGCACCGGCCATGTCGGCGTCGATCTCGGCGATTGCCCGCGATTGCGAATTCGTGAGCCGAAACGGAAGCGTCGCCAGGAATTTGCTCGTTAGCGAACCGTCGGCGCGATGGGCGATTCCCGCGCGCTCGGCCGCCCGGCGCCGTTCGAGTGCCAGCGCCAGTTGGAACGCGAACATCTCGTCGAACGCCAGCGCACGATGGGCTGCGGTACGACTGGTGTTGAGTTCGTCGATTGACGCGTCGTTGGACGGATGGTGCAGCGTGCGAATCGCGTCGCTGAGAGGCGGCAATCCCAGCCGTTCGCGCTCGTCACGCGGGACGGCGCTTTCGAGGCTGTCCGCCGCTTCGTCGAGAGCGCGGTTAACGAGCTTCGCGAACAGGCGCTGGCCGATCTGGTGCGCGGGACTGCCATAGATTGCGCGGAGCGCGGGCGGCGCGGCACCTTCGAACATCAGGTAAAGCTCGGGGTGTGCCATCTCAGGCGTCCCATCCTGCCCCGACGTAATTTTCCCGTGCGCTGTCACGCGAAGGCCCGGGCGAAGCTTGTCGTGCATGTAGCTTGGCAGGTTGAACCAGACCAGCCGGAGGCGATCGCCGCCGGAATCGGTAAGCCATGCGGTAACGAGGCGGCGGCGGAAGGCGCGCGGCATCGGCCGCTCCTTGACCGTGCCGACCTCGCCGCTAACGGTTGCTGTTTCGCCGGGATCGAGGTTGCTTATCGGTCTAACGTCGCGCCAATCCTGATAGCGCGACGGCAAGTGGTAAAGCAGATCGATTACGGTGCGCAGGCCGGCTTCCTCGAAGATAGCGGCGCGCTTCGGCCCGACGCCGTCGAGCATCGCGATCGGGCTCTCGGGCTGTATCATCCGCCTCGATTTGGTTCCGGCCCCGCTCATGTACGTAGTGAGCTTGAGATTTCGGCGGGCGTCGCGGCCGACGGGCGCCTACGCAGGGCGGCCTCGCGTCACTGGCGATGGTAATCCTGCAAGGCGCGGACGTCCAAGGCGCGGTCCTTCAAGGCCGCGATCGCTTCGACGGCGGCTTCGGCTCCGGCCAGCGTGGTGAAGAACGGGAGGCGCAGTTCGAGCGCGGTACGGCGGATCGAGAACGAGTCTTCGGTGCCCACCGCGTCCGGCGTATTGATCACCATCGCGATCTTTCCCTCGCGCATCAGGTCGACCACGTGCGGGCTGCCTTCGGCTACCTTGTTGACCTTGGCGCATTCGATGCCGAGGCGGCCAATGGTTTCCGCGGTGCCCGAGGTCGCCACCAGCGCGAATCCCATCGCGCTCAGCCCCCGCGCGATCGGCGCGAGCCCGCTCTTGTCGGCGTCGCGCACGCTCACGAAGGCCGTACCTGCCAGCGGCAGGTCTGTAGACGCGGCCAGCTCGGCCTTGGCGAACGCCATCGGAAAGCTCGTGTCGATTCCCATCACTTCGCCGGTCGATTTCATCTCGGGACCGAGGATCGTATCGACGCCTGGGAAGCGAACGAACGGGAACACCGATTCCTTGACCGAAACGTGGCGCGGAACGACCTCGCGCACGAAACCCGTCTCGGCCAGCTTTTTTCCCGCCATCACGCGCGCGGCGAGCTTTGCCAGCGGCACGCCGATCGCTTTGCTGACGAACGGGATGGTCCGCGACGCCCGCGGATTGACCTCAAGGATGTAAACCGTGTCGTCGAAGATCGCGTACTGGACGTTGATTAGACCGACGACTCCGAGTTCGCGCGCGAGCACTCGCGTCTGACGCTCCAGTTCGCGCTGGATATCAGCGCTCAGAGTCCTCGGCGGGAGCACGCAGGCGCTGTCGCCGGAATGGATTCCAGCCCGCTCGATATGTTCCATAATCCCGCCGATCACAACCGTTTCGCCGTCGGAAATCGCGTCGACATCAACTTCGATCGCGCCGTCGAGATAACGATCGATCAGCAGCGGATGGCGGTCGGAAGCGCGCAGCGCGAATTCAACGTAGCTCCGCAGCCGCGCTTCACTCGTGACCACTTCCATCGCGCGCCCGCCGAGCACATACGAAGGACGAATCAGCACCGGATAACCGATCGCCGCGGCCCCGTTGACCGCCTCGTCCAGGCTGCGCACCAGAATTCCCTTGGGCTGCTTGAGCCCGAGCTTCTCGACCATCGCGTTGAAGCGCTCACGATCTTCCGCGCGATCGATCGCGTCCGGCGGCGTGCCGAGAATCGGGACGCCCGCGCGCGCCAGCGGCACCGCGAGCTTGAGCGGCGTCTGGCCACCGAACTGCACGATCACGCCGAACGGTTTCTCGCGCTCGACGATCGCGATCACGTCTTCGAACGTGAGCGGCTCGAAGTAGAGCCGATCCGAGGTGTCATAATCGGTCGAGACGGTTTCGGGATTGCAGTTGACCATGATGGTCTCGAAGCCGTCGTCCTTGAGCGCCTGGCTGGCGTGAACGCAGCAGTAGTCGAACTCGATTCCCTGTCCGATCCGGTTCGGACCGCCGCCCAGAATCATGACCTTGCGCCGATCGGTCGGCGCGGCTTCGTCCTCGCCTTCATAGGTCGAGTAGAGATAGGGCGTGAATGCCTCGAACTCGGCGCCGCAGGTATCGACGGTTTTGAACACCGGCTGGATTCCGCATGATCGACGCCGCTCGGCTATCGCGGCTTCGGACTCGCCGCTCAACTCGGCCAGCTTGCGATCGGAAAAACCCATCGCCTTGGCTTCGGCGATCATCTCGGCGTCAAGCGGGCCGCGGCCGATCCGCCCTTCTGCCTCAACGATTTCAGCGATCGCGTCGACAAACCATGGATCGATCTTGCTGAGCGCGTAAATCTCAGGCGTCGTCATGCCGAGCCGAATCGCGCCCGCCAGATAATAGAGGCGCTGACTGTTGGGCACGCTCAGGCGGCGGCGGATTTCCTCCAGCGCGGCTTCGCGGTTCGAACCATCGACACGCTCGTCGAGTCCGTAAGAATCGATTTCGAGTGAGCGAATCGCCTTCTGCAGCGACTCTTTGAAGGTACGCCCGATCGCCATCACCTCGCCCACCGACTTCATCTGCGGGCCGAGTTCGTCAACGGCGCCGCGGAACTTCTCGAAAGTGAAGCGCGGAATCTTGGTCACGACGTAGTCGATAGTCGGCTCGAAGCAGGCGGGCGTCTTGCGCGTGATGTCGTTGGCGATCTCGTCGAGGCGATAGCCGACTGCCAGCCTCGCGGCGATCTTGGCGATCGGGAAGCCGGTCGCCTTCGACGCCAGCGCCGAACTGCGCGAGACTCGCGGATTCATCTCGATGATCACCATCCTGCCGGTGACGGGATGGACCGCGAACTGGATATTCGAGCCTCCGGTGTCGACGCCGATCTCGCGGATGATCCGCAGCGCGGCGTCGCGCATCAACTGGTATTCCTTGTCGGTCAGCGTCTGCGCCGGCGCTACCGTGATCGAGTCACCGGTGTGCACGCCCATCGGATCGAAGTTCTCGATCGAGCAGATGATGACGACGTTATCGGCGCTGTCACGCATCACCTCGAGTTCAAACTCTTTCCATCCCTCGATCGATTGCTCGATCAAGACCTCGTGGCTCGGCGAAGCGCTTAGTCCCCACGCCACCTTGGCGCGATAATCGTCAGGGTCGCGCGCGATCGAACCGCCGGTGCCGCCCAGCGTGCGCGAGGGCCGGATTATCAGCGGCAGTCCCAGTTCGCGCCGGATACGCTCGGCATCTTGATCCGAGTGCGCGATCGCCGAGGCTGGCACCTCGAGGCCGATCTTCACCATCGCTTGCCGGAACAGGTCGCGGTCCTCGGCTTTTTTGATCGCGTGCAGCTTCGCGCCGATCAACTCGACGCCGAAGCGATCCAGCGTGCCTGCTTCGGCCAGCTCGATCGCGAGGTTGAGAGCGGTCTGGCCTCCCAGCGTCGGCAGCAGCGCGTCGGGCCGCTCGCGTTCGATGATCTTGGCGATCGTGGCGGCCGTCAGCGGCTCGACATAGGTTCGATCGGCGAACCCGGGATCGGTCATGATCGTCGCCGGATTGGAGTTGATCAGGATCAGGCGGAGGCCTTCTTCCTTGAGCGCCTTGAGTGCCTGCGTGCCCGAGTAATCGAACTCGCAAGCCTGCCCGATCACAATCGGTCCCGAGCCGATCAACAGAATCGATTTAAGGTCTTTACGTAGTGGCACCGGATTCGTCCCAAACGATAGTCATTGCGGCTCGACGCTGCGCTGCTCTTCGGCGTCGGCGCGGTCGAGCGCTTCCGCGGCGCCATATCGCGCGAACATTTCGACCATCCTGCGAAAGCGCCCAAACAGGTAGCTCGCGTCGTGCGGTCCGGGCGAGGCCTCGGGATGGTATTGAACCGAGAAGAACGGCACGCCCAGTCCGCGCAGTCCCTCGACGGTATGGTCGTTCAGGTTGCGATGGGAAAGCTCGGCGCGGCCGCCGAGCGAGTCCGCGTCAACGGCGAATCCGTGATTCTGGGACGTGATCTCGACTCGGCGGCTGCGCAGATCCATTACCGGATGGTTCGCGCCGTGATGGCCGAAGTCGAGCTTGTAGGTGCGTGCGCCCAGCGCGAGCCCGAGAATCTGATGGCCGAGGCAGATGCCGAAGATCGGTTTCTTGCCGAGCACGCCGCGCACCGCTTCGCGCGCGTACGGCAGCGCAGCGGGATCGGCAGGCCCGTTCGAAAGAAACACGCCGTCGGGATTGTAGGCGAGAATCTGCTCTGAGCTGGCGCTCGCCGGAACCACCCTGACCCGGAAGCCGGTCGCGATCAGGCGGCGCAGGATGTTCTGCTTGATTCCGTAATCGACCGCGACTACCAGCGGCGCGTCGCGCAGTTGCTCCGCGCTCGGCCGGCCGTAGCCGGAGCCTAGCTGCCACTCCGAAATCTCCCACTCGTAGGATTCCTGACAGGTAACCTCGCGCACTAAATCGCGGCCTACCAATCCGGGCGAAGCCTTCGCCTTGCGCACGAGGCTATCCGGATCGAGATCGACGCTGGAGATAACCGCCTCCTGCGCGCCATGCGTGCGGATGTGCCGAACCAGCGCGCGCGTATCGATCCCCTCGATTCCGACCACGTTGGCCCGAGCGAGATAGTCGCCCAGCGGCATCGCCGAGCGCCAGTTCGATGGCCGCGGCCAATACTCCTTGACGATAAAACCCTCGACGTAGACGCGTGCGGATTCAGCGTCCTCATCATTGACGCCGACGTTGCCGATTTCCGGATAGGTCATGCAGACCATCTGGCCCTTGTACGAGGGATCGGTCAGAATCTCCTGGTAACCCGTCATCGCGGTGTTGAAAACGACCTCGCCCACCGCTTCACCGATAGCGCCGAACGCGCGTCCCTTGAAGATGCGGCCGTCGGCAAGCGCGAGCATCGCTGGTTGGGATCGCAAAGCTTTCATCGCGCGGTCCGCGCGCTCCTCCCGTCGTAAACGATTTCTCCCGCGACGATTGTCAGCATCGCCTTGCCCTTGAGCTCGCGCCCCGCGAACGGAGTGTTGCGGCTGAGCGACAGGAAGCGCTCCGGATCGACCGTCCAGCGCAACTCGGGATCGATTACAGTTATGTCGGCAGCCCGGCCCACGCCCAGCGTGCCGGATTCCACTCTAAGCAACTGCGCGGGCTTGAGCGCCATCATCTCGGCCATCCGCGCCGCGTCAATCACTCCGCGATGCACCAGCTCGAGCGCCAGTCCCAGCGCGGTCTCGAGTCCGACCACGCCGTTGGCCGCGCGTGTCATCGCGCGCACCTGCTCTTCGTTAAGCTGCGGCTTGGCGGCGGCGTCGCCGCCAAAGCAGCGTGTCAGCGAATCCATTTCCTTGGAAACCGGATCGTGTGGCGCGTGGTCGGTCGCGATCATGTCGATAGTGCCGTCGCTCATCGCTTCGTGGAGCGCGGCGACGTCGTGCTTTGCGCGCAGCGGAGGATTCATCTTGGCGTTTGGTCCCGATTCGAGCACTGCACTCTCGTCAAGCGAAAAATGATGAGGTGTAACTTCGCAGGTTACACTGGCGCCGCTGCGGCGCGCCTTACGTATCAGGTTGATCGACTCGGCGGTTGACATATGCGCCAAATGAAGCGGCTTCCCTGAGCCGATCGCCAAGGCCAGATCGCGACGCACGCGCTTGCTCTCGGCCTTGACCGGCACTCCCGCCAGACCGAGCCGCTTGGAGACCGCGCCGGCGTTGACCGCGCCATCGCGCGATAACGTCCTGTCCTCTTCGTGAAGCGACATCACAAAACCAAGACCGGTTATCTCATCCAGCGCCCGCGCCATCAGGAACTGATCGTCGATCGGGATTCCATCATCGGAGAACAGTCTAGCGCCCGCTTCGACCATCGATCGATAATCCACCGGCTCGATTCCGTTAAGCCCAACGGTCACCGCCGAAACTGGCACCAGCCTGGCCGCATGCACCGTCTTCGCCTGGGTCAGCATGTAGCGCGTCACTTCCGGCGAGTCGTTGACGGGCGACGTATTCGCCATCGCCGCCACTGTCGTAAAGCCGCCAGCAGCCGCGGCGCGCAAGCCAGTGACGATAGTCTCTTTTTGCGGGAAGCCGGGGTCGCGCAGATGCACGTGAACGTCGATGAGCCCGTGCATCACCCACCATCCGCCGACGTCGACCTCTGCGACGCCCGGCGCTTTCGGCAGTACGCCGGGGCGCTCCACAGCGTCGATCAACCCGTCGACTAGTCTCAGATCGAACAAGCCGTCTAAATAGTTGCCGGGATCGATCACGCGACCGCCTCTGAGCACCATCGAACTCAAGGCGTTTCCTCGGCTTGCTTGAGCGATTCAACCATCGAGTAGATCAGTACTCGATCGCTGGGCTTCTGACCGGATGCGGCGTCGTGCTCGGCGAGGCGGACCACCACCCGCTCACCGCGAGCGGTCGGGATGTTCTTGCCGACATAAGTCGGCCGTATCGGCAGCTCGCGATGGCCGCGGTCGATCAAAACGGCGAGCTTCACCGCGGCCGGGCGGCCCCGTTTCCACAGCGTCGCCATCGCGCGCTGCACCGTCCATCCGCTGTTGATCACATCGTCGACCAAGACTATCGTGCGGCCCTCTACTTCGAAGCTGTCCGAGCCGTCGAGCGTGCTGAGGCCGTCGTGACTGCGATGGACTTCGACCGCGGCGCAAGGCGGCGCGATCCCGGTTTCGTGCTGGATCAAACCGCGCAGCCGCGCCGCCAGCACGGCGCCGTGGCTGACGACACCGACCAGGCTGACCGCGCTCAGATCGGGAAGGTCGGCGATAATCTGCGCTGCCAGTTCACGACTGGCCTGCGCGATTTCGTCGGCGTTCAGAATCTCGCGCTGCGGCCCGCGGCGATACGGGCCGTAACCGTTCTCCTCGGCCTGCTTGACGTCGTCGAAAACCACCAGCGATTGTTCGTCGATCCACTGCCGCACGTAGCCGTAAAGGCTTTCGTCGAAACGATAGTAACGATGCGAGCGCGCATGGCCGACGTATTCGACCTTGAGCTCGCTCTCGCAGAACTCGCATCGCAGCATCAGCGCCACGCGATTCACCGCCGGCGCCAGCCGGAAGCGAGAACGCAAGTAACGGCTTTCGTGCCGCGTGATACAGTTGGGGTTCGCGCATCGCGGCGCGTTGTCAGCTTTGAACACCAGCAGCGGCTGTTCCGGAGTGGCCCGGACTCGCGCCTTGTCGGCGTTTTCGAGTAGCCAGGCGATCAGGGCCATCCGAACCGGCACACCAGCCGCCGCCTGCTCGAAATAAACCGCGCGCGGGTCGCTATCGAACTCATAGGCCAGCTCGTCGATTCGCGGCAGCGGATGCATCACCACGGCCTCATGGGCCCTGCTGGTCTTGAGCGCACCCGCATCGAAGCGCACGTAATCCGCATGCTCGCGCTCCCCGGCGGCGCGACGCTCGTGCTGGAAACGCGTGAGGTAGAACGCGTCCAGAGATGCCGGCGTCGGGCTGGCCTCGCGCGGCGCATCCAGCGGCATCTCGCCGGTGAACAGCGCCATCTGATGGGGTGCGCTGGGCGTCAGGTACATCGCGTCGAGACCGCCTGCCTTCGACTTTAGTTCGTCGATAGTGACCGTGGAGAAACGGTAGCCGCGCTCGGCAGCAAGACGCGCAAGGACGTAGTCCGGAACGCCCATTCCCTTGTTGGGCGCCACCACGATATTGGCGCCGAAGCGCGCCAGCGCGTACATCAACGAATGCACGGTGCGTCCGAACTTGAGATCGCCGCAGATCGCAACCGTCAGATCCTTCAGCTGTCCCTTTTTCTTTCGCAGGATGTAGAGATCGCAAAGCGTCTGAGTCGGATGCTCGCGGCTGCCATCGCCGGCGTTGAAGACCGGGCACGGCGCGTACTCCGCCGCGACTCGCGCCGCGCCGTCGTTGGGATGGCGCACCACGATCAGATCGGCGTAAGCGCTGACCACGCGTACCGTGTCCGCGAGGCTCTCGCCCTTGACCGCCGAACTGGCCTTCATCTCGGCCGAGCTAATCACCGCGCCGCCCAGCCGATGCATCGCTGATTCGAAGCTCAGGCGCGTGCGCGTCGACGGTTCGTAGAAGAGCGTCGCCATGATCAGGCCGTTGGCGAGGTCGAGCGGTTTGCGATCTTCGAGAGCGGCGGCAAACTCGTCGGCCAGTTCGAAGATTCGCTCGATCTCCTCGAGCGACATGTCTTCGATCGAGACCACGTCGTATTTCGGCAACCGTGTCATCGCAATTTACCGCGGCTTCGCGCCGTCACTTGCCCTCTCCGATTATCACCGCGTCGACGCCGTCGACTTCGCTAAGGCGGACGTAGACGCGGCTCCCGGCTGGCGCCGGGACGTTCTTGCCGATGTAATCGGCGCGAATCGGCAACTCGCGCGCGTCGCGATCGACCAGCACCGCCAACTGCACCGATTGCGGGCGGCCAAGATCGACCAGCGCGTCGAGCGCGGCGCGCGCCGTACGCCCGCTGTAGAGCACGTCATCGACCAGCACCACGCGCTTGCCGCTCAGCGAAAACGGGATGTTGCGTCCCAGCAGGCGCGGATCGGCGTGTGCGCCCTTGCCATCGTCGCGATAGAGCGAAATATCGAGCGTGCCGACCGGGACTTCGGACCGGCCCATCTCTTTGAGCGCGGCCGACAGCCGTTCGGCCAGATTGGCGCCGCGCCGCACGATCCCGACCAAGACGAGATTGGCGCTTGCGCTGTTGTTGTGCTCGTCGATCTCGTGCGCGATTCGCTTGATAGCTCGCGCGATCGCGGCCGCGTCGAGCGCGGTCACCGGCTTGGCGCTCATTCAACGTCCTCGTGACGGCAAAAAAATACCCGCCTGCTGCTGCAGTCGGGTCCCGGTTCATTGAACTTCATCGTATTCCCTTTTCGTCCTCACAGGGACGAATTAAAGGTCTGTTCTTTTGTAGCGGCGCAACCTCGTCCGGTCAAGACGCGTGCTTTACCCGCGGACCGAGATTGCTATTTGTCCACAAGCGCGTTGCCTCTAGCCTGTGGATAACCGAGCGCGACGCTCTAACCGCGGGCGCGGCGTTCGACCTTGCGCAGGCGCTGATCCTGATCTTTCACCTGTACCGAAACGCGATCGTCGAAGCGATCGAATTTCTTGCTGAGGTTCTCCAGAGTCTTGTTGGTCTGCTTGATCTCCGCACGCAACTGCTTGGTTATCGTTTCGGCGGAGGCTGAAATCTCGTCGCGCAATGCGTCGAGTCCCGCGGCGCGCTGGTTCGCGATGGTTCGCCCTTGCGCCAACTTGCCGCGGACTTCGCCGATCAGTTGTTCCCCGGTCGCGGAAATTTCCCGTTTCAGGCCGCTCTCGACGGCAGCGATATCTTCGCGCAGCTTGTCGTTGGTCTGGTTGAGGCTTTGGCGGAACTCAACGCGCGTCGCGCCGAGCGCCTCGCCCAGGCGCACCATCTCGGCGCTCAATTCGCCGCGCAGGGATTCGACACCGGTTCGGTTTTCGGCGATTTGGTCGGAAAGGAAACGAATCTGTTTCCCGACCTCGGCAAACTGCCCGCGCATCTCCTCTCGAAGCGTATCGAGCTGCCCGCGCCATCCCGAAACCGCTTCCAGCACCAGATCGAACCGCGAGCTAAGTTGCTCCAGCATGGGACCGAGTCGCGCCGCTCCATCGTCCGCCATCGCACTCTCCCCTACCTGACGAACTCGCCCAGGCGATTCCAGCGTACCGGCAGTGGCCAGGACTCCTGAGCATCCCATGACCAATAGATGATCAGCGCCCGCCCTTCAACGTCGCTTTGATCGACAAATCCCCAGAAGCGGCTGTCGTAGCTGCGGTCGCGATTGTCGCCCATCACGAACAATTTGCCCGGCGGCACGGCGACCGGACCGAAGTCGTCGCGCGGTGTGCCCGATTCCCCGTCCTCGTAATGAGCATACGGTTCGTCGAGCTTCTGGCCGTTGACATAAACGGCCTTGTCCTTCACTTCAACCGTATCGCCGCCAACTCCGATTACGCGTTTGATAAAATCCTTGGTGCGGTCGGGCGGAAAGACGAAAACCACGACATCGCCGCGATGGACGGGCTCGACCCGCAATAGATAACGGCCGTACGGAAGTCCGGGCGGCTTAAGTCCGAAGATCGACTCCGGCATCCGCAGGCCGTACACGATCTTGTTGACCAGGATATGGTCGCCAATCAGCAGCGTGGTCTCCATCGAACCCGACGGGATCTTGTAAGCCTGAAGAAAGAAGGTGCGGATGAACAGCGCCAGCCCGAGCGCGATCACCATCGCTTCGGCGTATTCGCGGACCGCTGATTTCTGCGCCGGGGCGGGAGCCCGCAACGACGGCGGCGGGGCCGGCGGCTGCTCGAACGAAGGCTCGGCCATCGTGCTACTCACCTACCTTAAGCAGGGCCAGGAAGGCCTCTTGAGGGATTTCCACTCGCCCGACCTGCTTCATGCGACGTTTTCCTTCCTTCTGCTTTTCGAGCAGTTTGCGCTTGCGCGTGATATCGCCGCCATAGCACTTGGCCGTGACGTTCTTGCGCAGCGCCTTGACGCTTTCGCGCGCGATTATCTTGCTGCCGATCGCGGCCTGAATCGCGACCTCGAACATCTGGCGCGGGATCAACTGGCGCATCTTCTCGCACAGGACACGGCCGCGCTCATACGCCTTGTCGCGATGCACGATCACGGAAAGGGCGTCGACCACTTCCTCGTTGATTCTGATATCCAGCTTAACCAGAGGACCCTCGCGAAAGTCTAGAAAGTCATAGTCGAGCGAGGCGTAGCCGCGGCTGAGCGATTTCAGCCGATCGTAAAAGTCAAAGACGATCTCCGCCAGCGGCAGCTCGTAATGCAGGATAACCCGCTTCTGGCCCATGTAGCGCAGGTCGCGCTGCGTCCCGCGTTTGTCCTCGCACAGCTTCATCATCGCGCCGAGAAATTCTTCGGGCGTATGAATCGACACCAGGATAAACGGCTCGGCGATCGCTTCGATTCGGTTTTCGTCGGGCAGCAGCGACGGATTATCGACTGAAAGCTGCTCGCCGTCGGCGGTGCGCACCCGGTAGGCGACCGTCGGCGCGGTAATAATCAGATCCAGGCCGAACTCACGCTCGAGGCGTTCCTGCGCGATATCCATGTGGAGCAGGCCGAGGAAGCCGGCGCGAAATCCGAATCCAAGCGCTTGCGAGCTCTCGGGCTCGAACACCAGGCTGGCGTCGTTGAGGCGCAGTTTCTCGATCGCGTCGCGCAGCGCCCCGTACTGGTTGGCGTCGATGGGATAGAGCCCGGCGAACACCATCGGCTTGAGTTCCTTGAACCCGGAAAGTGGCTCGGCGGCAGGATGCTCGGCGTCGGTCAGCGTATCGCCCACCCGCATGTCGGCGACCGTCTTGATTCCGGCCACTACGAAGCCGACCTCGCCGGGGCCGAGGCTTTCGGCGTTGTGCTCGTGCGGAGTGAAGTGACCCAGACGCATGATCTCACCGGGCTTCTGCGTGCCCATCAGGCGCACCTTCATCCCGCGGCGAAACTCTCCCTCGAACACCCTGACCAGGCCGATCACGCCTTCGTAGCTGTCGTACCAGCTATCGAAGATCAGCGCGCGAGCGGGAGCGCCGGCACCGCTCTTGGGCGGCGGCATCCGATCGACGATCGCGGCCAGCACCTCGTCGATTCCCACGCCTTCCTTGGCGCTGGTGAGGATAGCGTCGGCCGCGCTAAGCCCGATCACTTCTTCGATTTGTTGCCTGGTGCGCTCGACGTCGGCTCCCGGCAAATCAATCTTGTTGATAACCGGCACGATTTCGAGTCCGTTATCGAGCGCCAGATAGACGTTGGCGACGGTCTGCGCCTCGACACCCTGGCTGGCGTCGACCACCAGCAACGCCCCCTCGCACGCGGCGAGGCTGCGCGAAACTTCGTAAGCGAAATCGACGTGGCCGGGCGTATCAATCAGGTTAAGCACGTACTCGCGGCCATCGGCGGCCGTGTAGTTCAGCCGGACCGAGCGCGCCTTGATCGTGATGCCGCGCTCGCGCTCGAGGTCCATCGAATCCAGGAACTGCTCCTTGCGTTCGCGCTGCGAAAGCGCGCCGGTGCGTTCCAACAATCGATCGGCAAGCGTCGACTTGCCGTGATCGATATGGGCGATAATCGAGAAGTTACGGATCAGTTCCGGGTTGGTCATGCATCACAGGCGCGAATCGCGATAAGCATAGCCATCCATCATAGCAGCTTGCTGCAACGGAATCTGGATCACGCCGCGCGACCCGCCTTTTCGCGGAAAAAGCGCAAGGTCTGAGCCAGTCCGTCGCGCAACGAGACCTGTGGATTCCAACCCAGTGCGCGCCGTGCTCGCTCGGCCAGGATTACCGAGCGCTGTTGTTCGCCCGGTCGCGCGGGAGCATAGGTCGGAGGTTCGCTGACTCCGGCGACGCCCGCAAGTTCGGCGTACAAGCGATTGACGCTGGTCTCGACGCCGGTTCCGATATTGATCGCGCCCGTGCAATTGCGATCCACGGCCGCGACATTGGCGCGGACGACGTCGCCGACGAACACGTAATCGCGAGTTTGCTCGCCGTTGCCGAAAATCGTTGCCTTCTCGCCGGCCAGTAGCCGGCCGCAGAAGATCGCCACCACGCCGGCCTCGCCATGCGGATCCTGGCGCGGCCCATAGACGTTGGCGTATCGGAGCGCCAGGTACGACAGCCCGTATTGAACCTGATAGAAGAACAGGTAGCGCTCGGTCGCGAACTTCGCGACGCCGTAGGGACTGACCGGGCGGCAGGGATGGTCCTCGTCGCACGGGAACTGCTCTTGCTCGCCGTAGATCGCACCGCCGGTTGAAGAAAAGATCACCCGCTTGAGCCCGTTGCATCGCCCCGCTTCCATCAGATTCAGGAACCCAACCAGGTTGACCTCGGCGTCGAAGGCCGGCGACGCCACCGAACGGCGCACGTCCATCTGGGCCGCGAGATGGAAAATCACCTCGGGCTTCTCCCGTTCGATAACGTCCGTAACGCGCGCGGCGTTGCGAATATCAACCTCGTAGAAGCGCGCCGCGGGATTCACCTGTTCGCGCTTGCCCGCGGAAAGATCGTCGAGAACCGCGACTTCGTGCTTGCCGGTCGCGACCAACGCGTCGACCGTGTTAGAGCCGATGAAACCGGCGCCGCCCGTTACCAGAATTCGCATAGGTCGAGAACCGCCTCAGACCGGCCGCCGGCCGATCGAATAGTATTTGAAGTTGAGCGCGCGCATCAGCGCCGGATCGTATAGGTTGCGGCCGTCGAAGATGACCGGCTGCTTCAGCAGGTTTTTGATCCGCTGAAAATTTGGGTGACGGAATTCGTTCCATTCGGTGAGGATCAGCAGAGCGTCGGCGTTTTGCAGCGCGTCGTAGTTGAGCGGGCAATAGGCCACGCGATCGCCAAAGAAACGCCGTGCGTTTTCGAGCGCCTCGGGATCGTGAAGCTGAACCTTGGCGCCGGCGGCGAGCAGTTCTTCCACCACCACCAGCGACGGTGCCTCGCGCATGTCGTCGGTGCGAGGCTTGAACGCGAGTCCCCATACCGCGAAGGTAAGGCCCTTGAGGTCGGGACCGAATTGGCCCTTGACCCGGGATACGAGGATGCTCTTCTGCCGCTTGTTGACCGCCTCGGCGGCCTTGAGCAGCGCGAAATCCAGGTTGTTTTCCTCGGCGGTATGAATCAGCGCCTGCACATCCTTGGGGAAACACGAACCGCCGTAACCGATTCCCGGGAAGAGAAAATGGGAGCCGATCCTCCGGTCTGAGCTAAGCCCGCGCCGCACGTGCGTGATCTCGGCACCGACCGCTTCGCACAGGTTTGCGACTTCGTTGATAAATGAGATTCGCAGCGCCAGCATCGCGTTGCAGGCGTATTTACTCAACTCCGCCGAGCGCGGGTCCATCACCAGGATCGGGTTGTCGGTGCGCACCAGGGGCGCGTGCAACTCCTGCAGGATAGCGGTCGCGTGCTCGCTGTCGCTACCGATGATTACCCGGTCGGGCCGCATGAAGTCTTCGATTGCCGAGCCCTCTTTCAGGAACTCGGGACAGGAACAGACGTCGAAACGATGGTTGCTGAGCGACGCGGTCAGCTTGCGCACCCGGTCATTGGTGCCAACCGGAACCGTGCTCTTGACCACGATAATATGGTAGCCGGTAATCGCGCGCGCGATGTCTTCGGCGACCCGGAAGACGCTGGTCAAGTCGGCCGCGCCCGACGGGCTCATCGGAGTGCCCACCGCGATAAAGGTGATCATCGATTGGGCGACCGCCGCCTGAAGGTCGGTGGTGAAGCTCAGCCGATGCTCCTTGAGATTGCGCCGGACCAGTTCCTCCAATCCCGGCTCATAGATTGGGACGCTGCCGCCACTTAGTTGTTCGATCCGGTTGCGATCGATATCGACACTGATGACCTCGTTACCGCCTTCAGCGAAACAGGTCCCGCTGACCAGACCGACGTATCCGCAGCCCACAACTGTAATGTTCATCTAGCCCGGTTACAGCTCCTCTTTGATTACATAGATCGGTTTGTTCTGAGACTCGTGATAGGTCCGCGCAATCATTTCCCCCAGCAGACCGAGACTCACGAACTGCACCCCTACCACCACCAGCAGCACCGCCAGCAGCAACGCGGGACGATTACCCAGATTACGCCCCAGCGCTATCTTTTCGAACAGCAGGACCAGAGTCCAGATGCTCCCCAGACCGCCGAGCAGCGCACCGATCGCCCCAAAAACCTGGATCGGGCGTGTCGCGTAGCTCGACAGGAACAGCACCGTGATAAGGTCGAGCAAGGTACGCAGGATGCGCCCCATGCCATATTTGGAATGGCCGGCGCGGCGCGGCCGGAATCCAACCGGAATCTCGGTGACTCGCGCGCCCAGTTCGGCCGCCATCGCCGGGATGAAGCGATGCATCTCGCCATACAGCATCAGACGCTGCGGCAACCATCGGCGATAGGCTTTGAAAGTGCATCCGTAGTCGTGCAGTTTGACGCCGGTAAGCTTTGAAATGAGAGCGTTTGCCGCAAGCGACGGCAAACGCCGGCTCCCCGGCGCATCGCGCCATCGCTCGGTGCGCCATCCGCTCACCAGATCGTAGCCTCTTTCGAGCTCCTTCAGCAGGCGCGGAATATCGGCCGGATCGTTCTCGCCGTCGCCGTCGAGCGCTATTACCACTTCGCCCAGCGCGTTCTTAAGCCCGCACGCCAGAGCGGCGGTCTGGCCCGAATTTCTGGCCAGGCTCAAGACTCGAACATGAGCGTTCTCGCTCTTGATCGCGCGCAATACTTCGAGGCTGCCGTCGCTGCTGCCGTCATCGACGAAAATAATCTCATACGAGCGGCCGAGTGCCCCGAGCGTGCGGAGCAGCTCGTCGTAAAGGGGCCGCAGGTTATCCCGCTCGTTGAAAAGCGGGATTACAACTGAGAGGTCCATCGTGGATGATGACAGTCGGTCAGCTCGATGAAGGCGCGATAGCGGGCGTCCACTTCCTCCCAGGACAAACTAGTGATTCGTTCTACCGAGAAGCGCTCGACCACGAAGGAAGCGAGCACCGAACCGTACACCACCGCGGTGCGGCAGACCGATTCGTTGATGCGCCCGCTGCGCGCGACGTAACCCATGAACGCGCCGGCGAACGTGTCGCCCGCACCGGTGGGGTCGATTACTTCTTCGAGCGGATAGGCGGGCACCGCGAACATCGTATCCGGGCTGAACTGCAGCACGCCGTACTCGCCGCGCTTGATCAGCGCGATCTTGGGCCCCATCTTGAGCACCGCGCGCCCGGCCTTTACCAGGTTGTGCTCGCCGGAAAGCATCCTCGCCTCTTCATCGTTGAGGGTGAGGATATCGATGCGCTTCAGCAGCCGCATCAAGGCCTCGCGCTCGTTTTCGATCCAATGATTCATGGTATCGGCGGCAACTACCTTGGGGCTCGAGATCTGGGCCAGCACTCGCTCCTGAAGTTGCGGCGAGATGTTTGCCAGGAAGAGATAGTCAGCGCGCTGCTGATCGGGCAGCAGTTCCGGAGTAAAGTCCGCGAACACGTTGAGCGACAATTCGAGCGTGTCGCGCTTGTTCATGTCTTCATGATAGCGCCCACGCCATCGAAAGGTTCGGCCCTCGGAAGTTTTGAGCGCGCGCAAGTCGATATTACGTTCGTCGAACAGCCGGCGATCCTCGGCCCTGAAATCCGAACCGACCGCGGCGACCAGGCTGACCGGCGAGAAAAAACGAGCCGCTAGCGAGAAGTAAGCCGCCGATCCCCCCAACACGTCGGAGACACTGCCGAACTGAGTTTCGACACTGTCGTAACCGATCGTGCCAACCACAATAATGCTCATCTATGCCATCCCCTGCCGGCAATCTCGCCAAATCTCAAAGATATTTTCCAATCAGCGGACTCAAATCGTGGG
Organism: Binataceae bacterium (SeqCode); assembly: GCA_050010455.1. GTDB lineage: Bacteria > Desulfobacterota > Binatia > Binatales > Binataceae > DATJOQ01. The sequence continues at coordinate 22,834 of JBEKLA010000037.1, forward strand.
CCACGGTCTGAGGGATCACCGAGCGATCGGTGAGAATCGCGTCTTTCAATGCATACGCGCATTGGCAATTGCGAACATGACGCGGGATTTGCTGCGCCAGATTGACGATCGCCTTTTGCGCAGTCGCTACGTTCTGCTGCAACACGCGCAGGATATCGAGCACATCAACGTCCTTCTGGCTCTGATGCCAACAGTCGTAGTCCGTGACCAGCGCCAACGCCGCGTAACAGAGCTCAGCCTCACGCGCCAGGCGGGCCTCCTGCACCGCGGTCATGCTGATGACATCAGCGCCCCAGCTTCGGTAAAGCGCCGATTCCGCGCGAGTCGAGAACTGCGGACCTTCGACGCACAGATAGACTCCACCCTGATGAAGCCGCGCACCCGCCGCTCGCCCGCCGTCTCCCAGCAGCTTGCTCAAAGCGTGGCACACCGGATCGGCGAGCGAGACGTGGACCACGATACCGTTGTCAAAAAAAGTCGACGGCCGGCGATACGTCCGATCGATGAATTGGTCGGGAGCGACTAAGTCACCGGGCGCGAGATCTTCTTTCATGCTGCCGGCCGCGCTGACCGAGACCAGGTACTCAACGCCCAGAATTTTCATCCCGTAGACGTTGGCGCGAGAGTTGATATTGCTCGGCGAAAGTCGATGCCCTCGGCCGTGTCGCGCGAGAAACACC
>JBEKLA010000038.1:0-23434 GCA_050010455.1 Binataceae bacterium (SeqCode)
CAAGGGTTTCCGCACCCTCTCCCTGAGGGACCTCTCCCTAACCCTCTCCTTGGACAAGGAGTGGGAACAGAAGAGCGCGCGGCGCGACTCTTGCGTTTTTGTCGCAAGAGTCGTGACGCGCCATTTCCTGCAAGCGGGCGAGGCTTAGCGAATCCCCAGCAGCGGGATGACTTCGCGGGCGAAGCGTTCGAGCTGGACGTTGCGGATCTCGCCGGTGCCGATCGCGTCGATCGAAAAATCGCGCACGCCGGCCCTGATGAACTCGACGATTTTGGCCGCGACGTCGGCGGGCCGCCCGATCGCGCCGTAGCGGCGGGCCGGCTCGCGAAAATCCATCCCGTAGCGCTTGCTGAGATTTTCGGCGGCGCGATCCAAGGCGACGTCGTAGGAATCGTCGATCGAGCAGAAGAGCAGAATCCCGGTACCGAAGCGCTCGATCTTGCGCTTATTCGCCGCCGCCTGCGTGGCTATAAAATCGAGCCCCTCGCTGAAGCGCTTGGGGGTGACGACGTAAGGCATCCATCCGTCGCCCAGCTTCGCAGCGCGTGTGAGCGCGGGCTCCGAGCGTCCGCCGACCCAGATCGGCGGTCCGCCCGCGGTGAGCGGCTTGGGGTCGAGGCGGATTTCACCGAAGTTGAAGTATTTGCCCTGATGGGCGACCTTGGGCTCGGTCCACAGCCGGCGCATCAGCGGGATAGCCTCGTTGGTGCGTCCGCCACGCTGCTTGACCGAAACGCCGGAGGCCTCGTACTCGGGCGGAAATTCGCCGCCGACGCCGACGCCGAAGATCAAGTGATCGGCGCCGAGGAGGCGGTCGAGCGTCGCGACCATCTTGGCGATCGCGGTGGGATGACGCAGCGGAACCAGATAGACGCAGGTGCCGAATATCAGTTGCGGCGCGAGCGCGGAGAAGAAAGCGATCTGAGTCAGCGGATCGCTGATCGGCCCCTGGAAGGCGATGTGATCGCCGATCCATACCGACTCGTAGCCCCAATCGACGTAGGCCTGGGCCATGCGGCGGGCCTGATCGCCGTCGAAGGTTTGCGTCATCACGCCAAATCGCGGTCGAGGGGCCAGGGGCAACGCGTCGCTCATCAGTAGCTCTCCGTCAAGGGTGGAAAAGGTATCACTTCTTGCTGCCGGCGGAGCGACGCTCGCGCGTCGCGCGGCTGGTGCGTTCCGCGGACCGGCGCTTCGCCGACGTCTCCGCGGCGCGAGCCTCTGACGCCTCGCCGGCCTCGGCGGCGGGCTTTGCGGCGCCGCGTTTTTCGAGCGAGGCTTTGAGCGCGCCCATCAGATCGATTACCTGCGCGCGGCGAGCTTCGGGAGCGGCTTCGGTTATCTGCTCGCCCTGGATCTTCTTCTCGGCCGCTTCGATCAATCGCTCGCGGTAGCGGTCCTTGTACTTCGCCGGCTCGAATTTCTTCACGGTCAGTTCGCCGATCAGCCGTTTGGCCAGATCCAGCTCGCTCTCCTTGACCGAAGCTTCGAGTCCCCGGTCAATGTCGGCGGCCGAGCGGACCTCGTCGGCGTAATACATCGTGTGCAGGATTAGGCCTTTTTCGTGCGGGCGGATCAAGACCAAATGCTCCTTGCCCCGCATCGTGTACTGCGCCATCGCCACCTGCTCGCTCTGCGCCATCGCTTCCGCCAGCAGACGATAGGCCTTGGCCGACACCGGCTCGCATCCGAGGTAGTAGGGCTGATCGAAGTAAACCGGATCGACCTCGGCGAGCGGAATGAACTCGCTGATCTCGATAGTGTGATCGCCGCGCGCTTCCATCGCCTTCAACTCTTCGTCAGTGAAAGTGACAAAGCGGCCCTTTTCCACTTGAAAGCCGCGGACCAATTCGGCGCGATCGACGATCGCGTCGTCGACGGGGCAATAGATCTTCTGCTGAATCCTGCTCTTGTCCTTGTCGTGCAGCAGGTTGAAGCTGATTGCCTTCGAGCTGGTAGCCGGAAAGAGCTTGACCGGAATCGATACCAGGCCGAAAGAGATGCTGCCGGATGCGATCGATCGTGCTGCCATAGGTAAAACCTCAACGCCGCCACTGTAAAACGGGATCTGGCTACAGCCAGCAGACACCAAACAACAACATCATATCAAGTAAAATTATATGATGTAGGCAAAGGCCGGATGGATTGCCCGGCGAATCGCGGGCGAAGACGCAACGAAAATGCCGCTCGACAAATATCGGCGCAAGCGCAGCGCTGAACGCACGCCCGAGCCGTTCGGCCGCGCGGCCGCCAAGAGCATCGCGCGGCAAGGCGGCGGTATCTTCGTCGTTCAGAAGCATGCCGCGCGCCGCCTGCACTACGATTTTCGGCTGGAGACGGAAGGCGTGCTGCGCTCGTGGGCGATCCCGAAAGGGCCGTCGCTGAATCCGGCCGACAAGCGGCTCGCGGTGATGGTCGAGGACCATCCGCTTGAATACGGCGATTTCGAAGGCGTGATTCCGCGCGACAATTACGGCGCGGGCAAAGTGATCGTGTGGGATCGCGGCGAGTATACGGCGCTCGATCCGGCGGGCGACGCCGCGCGCGGCGTGCGCGACGGCAAACTCGATATCGCGCTCAGCGGATTCAAGCTTCGCGGCGCGTTCACGCTGGTGCGAATCCGCAGCCGCGACAAGAAGGACTCGGGCGACAAGCAACCATGGCTGCTGATCAAGAAGCGCGACGGATACGCGAGCGACGAAGACGTGCTGACGGCGCATCCGCGCTCGGTGCTATCAGGGCTTACGGTCGAGCAAATCGGCGGGGCGGGCGGAATCGGCGATGAGATCGCCGCCGAGCTGCGCAAAATCCGCGCGCCGCAGCTTGCGGTCGCGCTCAAGCCGCGCGCGTTTCCGCTGACGCTCGCCGGGACGATCGACGAACCGTTCGATGGCGAGGAGTGGTTGTTCGAGATCAAGTACGACGGCGTGCGCGCGCTCGCGATTCGCGACGGCGCTCACGTGCGATTGTTCGCGCGCAGCGGCAACGAGATCACCGGCCAATATCCGGAGGTCGCGCTCGCCTTCGACGCGATGCCGTGCGAGCGCTTCGTGATTGACGGCGAGATCGTGGCGCTCGACGAGCGCGGGCGGCCGAGCTTCCAGCTATTGCAAAAGCGGATGCATGTGCGGGACGCGCGCCAGATTGAGCGGCTGAGCTACTCGACGCCGGTGGTGGACTTCGTCTTCGACCTGCTGGCGTTCGACAACTTCGATGTGCGCGCGCTGAAGCTCGAAGATCGCAAGCGGATGCTGGCGCGGCTGATAAAGGGCGAAGGGCCGATCCGCTATTGCGATCACGTCCTGGCCAGCGGCCGCGACTTCTATCGGGTGGTCGCCGAGGCCGGGCTCGAAGGGGTGCTCGCCAAGCGCCGCGACTCGCGGTATCGGGGCAGGCGCACCGGCGATTGGCTCAAGATCAAGTGCCCGATCAGTCGGCGCTTCGTGATCGGGGGCTACACCGATCCGGAAGGGGGGCGCTCGCATTTCGGCGCGCTGATGCTTGGCCAATATGAAGCCGACGGACAGCTCCGCTTCATCAGCAAGGTGGGCACGGGCTTCGACGAAGATACGCTGCGGCGGTTGTTCGAGCTGATGAGCCGTCGCGCGCTTGCGCAATCGCCGTTTCGGCGTCCGCGCGGCGATGAACCGAAGATTCCGCGCGTCGCGCATTTCTGCGCGCCCGACCTGGTCTGCGAGGTTCGCTTCGGCGAATGGACCGACGACGGCGGTATCCGCCATCCGAGTTTCCAGGGTATCGTCGAGGGCGCCGATCCGCGCGAATGCAGGTACGAACCCGCGCAATCGAAGCGTGGCGAAGCATATCCGCGCCAGGCCGATCGCGCCGCGAACGCCGCGACAGTTCCGCAAGCCTCGCCGGCTGGCTCGAAAGCGGCGGGCAACTCCGGAATTTCCAAGCGAACGTTCACGATAACCAATCCCGACAAGGTGTTCTGGCCCGGCGAGGGCTATACGAAAAGCGATCTGATCAAATACTACGAGGCGATGGCGCGATGGATGATTCCGTATCTGAAGGATCGGCCGGTGATGATCGTGCGCTATCCGGACGGAATCGAGGGCAACAGTTTCTATCAGAAGGACGCCCCCGGCTTCGCGCCCGAATGGATTCGCACGGAGAAGATTTATTCCGAAGATTCCCGCCGCGAGATCGCCCATTTTATCCTGGAGAGCAAGGAAGCGATCGCTTACGTCGCGAATCTCGGCACAATTCCGATTCATATCTGGTCGTCGCGCATACCGCATCTGGAGCGTCCCGACTGGCTGCTGTTCGATATCGATCCCAAGGGCTCGACCACCGAATCCGCGGTCAAGGTCGCTCAGGCGGTGGGCGCGGCGCTACGCGAGGTCGGGCTGCGGCCGTGCGTCAAGACGTCGGGCCAGATGGGGCTGCACGTGATGGTGGGGCTTCGGCCCATCTACACCTATGAGCAGGCGCGGATGTTTTCCGAGTTAATCGCGCGATTGGTGGTGGCGCGGATTCCCGAGCTGGCCACGCTCAATCGCGTCGTCAGGTCGCGCCACGGCAAGGTATATATCGATTACCTGCAACTCGGTCACGGCAAGACTATCGCCGCGCCGTTTGCGGTGCGTCCGCTGGCGGGGGCGCCGGTGTCGGCGCCGCTCAAGTGGGAAGAGTTGCGGCCGAAGCTCGACCCTGCCGCGTACAATATCAGGACGGTGCCGAAGCGGATGGCGCGGATGGCGCGCGACCCGTTTATCGGCGTCCTCGATGATCAGCAGAGCCTCGAGGACGCGATCCCGCGGCTCGAAGCGTCGCTGGCAGACGAGCGCGCGCATCGGTGAGGTGCAAGGGGCGAGTTGGGCGCTCTCTAGCGATTCGGGTTTCGGTCGAACGATCAGACTTGCCGAGGAAGGTCAGCGATCAGCGGGGTTCGGCGATGCCGTGCAATATAACTGTCTGCGGGCTGTCGGACGCCTTGTCGAAAAGTTGAAACAGCTCGTTCTTGGTTCCCGCCGTCTGCGGATGGAAGATGACCCAGTAGTTGCAGGACTGGCCGGGCTCCAGCATCGTGGGGCACGTCCTGAGGGAAACCACGAAATCATGGCCGACGGCAGCGCGGTTGATAGCAAGTCTCTGACGGGTTCCATTAGTCAGCGTCACCATGCTGGCAGGCGAAAACTGGCCGACCTCTACGGTTCCAAAGTCCAGCGTCCACGGCAGCAGCGCCGGCATCGCGGGAAGCAGTATCGCCTGGGCGCCTGCTCTCGCGTTGTTCATGGAAGCGGTCTCACCGGCGGCGGCGAAGCTATTGGTTACCGGGTCGTAGAGCTCGGTCGAAGACAATGGTTGAAGGGAGGCAAAGTAAGGAAAATCGTCAGTTTCGGTACTACCGCCCGCAATTAGCACCTTTCCCGAGAGCAATGGCGTCGCAGAAGCGCCGCCGCGAGCGGTGTTCATGGAAGCGGTCTCGGCGGGGGCAGCGAAGCTGTTAGTTGCTGGGTCGTAGAGTTCAGTCGAAGACAACAAGTTGCCTTTGCTATCTGCGCCGCCCGCGAATAGCACTTTTCCCGAAGCTAAGAGCGCAGCGGTCTCACCCGAGCGAGCGGTGTTCATGGAAGCGGTAACGGCGGGGGCGGCGAAGCTGTTGCTCGCCGGGTCGTAGAGTTCGGTCGAAGATAGCACGTTGCCGTTGGCGTCGCAGCAGCCGCCGGCGATTAGCACCTCTCCCGAGGGTAAGAGCGTCGCGGTCGCACCGATGCGGGCGGTGTTCATGGCGGCGGTATCGGCGGCAGCGGCAAAGCTGTTGGTGGCCGGGTCGTAGAGTTCAGTCGAAAATAGAAGATCGCCGTACGTGTCGCAGCAGCCGCCCGCGAATAGCACCTTTCCCGAGGCGAGCAGCGTCGCGGTCGCAGCGTCGCGAGCGATGTTCATGGAAGCGGTATCGGCGGCAGCGGCAAAGCTGTTGGTGGCCGGGTCGTAGAGTTCGGACGAAGGCGCAACCAGGTCATAGGGTTCGGCCAACCAGATGGCGACTACCCCTACATCTGAGCCGCCCGCGATTAGCACCTTTCCCCAAGCCGGGGATGCGGCAACTTGTGCTGCCGACGGCGTCGCTTGCAGAACGATCGCGAACAGCGCGAGAGCCGTCGCGCCAAGGAATACGATCGCGTTAAGCCTGACGCGGCTGCGGTTGAGGTTCGCCGGGGCGGTTAGCATCGCGATCCGTGAGGAGAAACTCTTCCTGGCCATGCCCCTTTCGAGAAAGTGCGAATCGAGGACGTGGAGAGGCTCAATGACGCGCTTGTACCACAATAACGTCTTAAAGAACATCGGTAGTGTAAGGTAAGGTAATCAAAAGGCTTCGCCAGGCGGTGTAATCAGTGGCGGGCGAAAGCAGCGGCAGCCGAAAGCATTAGGCATCAGATGGAAACCGTCGTAGGGCGTTTTGCGGCGCAGGTCGAGCGGCCGGAGCCGATCAAGTTCGCCTATCCAATCGTCTTGCTGCCGGAGCTGTTCACCACCCGGCGCCATCAGGCGATCCTGATCGGTTTTCTCGCCACCATCGGATGGGAAGTATACGCGCCCGACCTCCGTTCGGCCGCCGGCCGCGACGGGATTCCCGCGCTCGGGCGATTGAGCTTCGAGCAAGTGGCGGCGATCGCGGGCGAGGCGCTCGACGCGATAGGACGCGAGGCGATCGTGATCGGTCACGGCTTCGGCGGGCTGGTGGCGCTCAAGATGGCGGAGCGGGCACGCGTGAAGGCGTCGGTGGCGCTGGCGCCGATGATCCCCGGTGTGCGGACGCCGCTGTTCATGCGCGCCGGCAACATTCCGGCGATGTGGCTGAAACGTCCGCTCAAGCCGCCGCGCGGGCGTCCGCTGTTTCACATGCTGACCGACGTCGAACCGTTCCAACGCGAAGCTTTGATCAAGGCGCTGGTTCCCGACGCGTCAGTTGCGGCACTCGAAATCGTCCGCGGGGCGGTGCGATTCGCCGCGGACGTCGCGGTGCCGCGTCTGATCGTCGCGGGCGGAAGCGATCCGCTGATAGCGGCGGAGCGAGTGGAATCGCTCGCGGGCGAAATCGGCGCCGCGTTCAAATCGCTTCCGGGCCAGGGGCATTGGCTAATCGGCGGGCGCGCGGTGGAGCGCGCCGTCGGCGAGGTGCATCGATTTCTGGTGCGCTCGCTGGGCCAGGAGCTGCTGTTGCTCTATCCCGAAGAATGGCGGGACGAGCCGTCGTCGGGCGATTAGAATCGCGCGGATTTGCGCGGGATTCACCAGCGGTTGGCGAGCGGTGAATTGCGTCGCTGGCACCCATTTGTTACATAAGAATATGGCGCATCAATACGGCAAAGTGCTGAGCGCTCAAATCCGCATAGTCCTGAGCCCGCTAAGTTTGCGGGCTCTTTGTTTTTTGAGGAGAACCGCATGCCCTATCAGGAGCTTCGGGAGGGCCTGACTTTTGACGACGTGCTGTTGCTGCCGCAGGCCTCCGACCTGCTGCCGCATCAGTGCGACGTTTCGACCCTTCTGACCCGCAAGATCCGACTCAGTATCCCGCTGGTTTCGAGTCCGATGGACACCGTAACGGAGTCGCGCGCCGCGATCGCGATGGCGCAAAGCGGCGGTATCGGTTTCATCCATCGCAACCTTTCGATCGAGCAGCAGGCGGCCGAGGTCGAGGCGGTAAAGAAATTCGAGAGCGGAATGATCGCCGATCCCGTCACGGTGCATCCCGACCAGCAGATCCGGGATGCGCTCGCGATTATGAATCGTTTCAGGATCTCGGGGCTGCCGGTCGTGGTCGAGGGCGGCAAGCTGGTGGGTATCCTGACCAATCGCGATCTGCGATTCGAGAAACGCCTGGATAAGCCGGTGCGCGAAGTGATGACGACGAAAGTTGTCACGGCGCGGCCCGGCACTGATCTGGAAAAGGCCAAGGAGATACTGCAGGCGTATCGGATCGAGAAGCTGCCGCTGGTCGACGATCAGCAGCGGCTGCGCGGGCTGATAACCGTCAAGGATATGGACAAGGCCGAGCGCTATCCCAACGCGAGCAAGGATCAGATGGGGCGGCTGCGGGTCGGCGGGGCGATCGGAGTGGGAGCCGATCGCGAGGAACGCGTGGCGGCGCTGAAACGCGCGGGAGTTGACGTGCTGTGTATCGATACCGCGCACGGCCATTCGCACAACGTGATCGAGGCGCTGCGGGCGACCAAGCGCGAATGCCCCGATATCGAGGTGGTCGCGGGAGCGGTCGCAACCGACGAGGGAGCGCAAGCGCTAATCGACGCCGGCGCCGACGCGCTGCGCGTCGGGATGGGGCCGGGATCGATCTGCACCACGCGCGTGGTTTCGGGCGTCGGCGTGCCGCAGATAACCGCGGTGATGGAATGCGTCGCGGTGGCCGAGCCGCGCAAAATTCCGGTGATCGCGGACGGCGGAATCCGGTTCTCGGGCGATATCACCAAGGCGCTGGCGGCTGGGGCCTCGACCGTGATGATCGGGTCGCTGTTCGCGGGTACCGAGGAGGGTCCGGGCGAGACCATCCTCTACCAGGGGCGCTCCTACAAGCTCCATCGCGGCATGGGATCGCTGGGTGCGATGACCGAGCGCACGCGCGATCGCTACGGACAGACGGAAGTGCCAGAGACCAAGCTCGTTCCCGAGGGTATCGAAGGGCGCGTGCCGTATCGCGGCTCGTTGTTTTCCATGATCGATCAATTGATTGGCGGATTGCAGTCGGGGATGGGTTACGTCGGCGCGGCCAATCTCGCCGAGCTCCGCCGCCGCGCGAGATTCATCCGCGTCACCGACGCCGGCCAGCGCGAGAGCCACGTCCACGACGTATTCATCACCAAGGAGGCGCCCAATTACCGGAGCTAGGCGCCGCGCGGCCGCGAAGAATTTTTGCGCGCTGCCAGGCGGCTGGCGGATCGGTGTGCCGGGCGCGTCGAAGCGGCTGGCGCGGATTCCAATCCGGCGCCGCCGGTTCGCGCGTATCTGGCGTAAGGATTATTTTTCGGGCCGGGCTGGCGGGAGTGGATCGGGCGAGCGATGAGCAAAATCAGAGTTGGGGTTATGTTTGGCGGCCGATCGGGCGAGCACGAGATCTCGCTGCGTTCGGCGCTGACCGTGATGGGCGCGATGGATGCGGAGAAGTACGAGATCGTGCCGATCGGTATCGCGCGCGACGGCCGATGGTACTTTCTCGCCGACGCGATACGAATCCTGAGCGACGCGACTGAGCGCCGCGCCGAACTCGACGCGGCCGGCGTGCCGGTGAGCCTGCTGCCGCATCCGGGCGGCGGCCTGGTGCGATGCGCGGTCGAAGGCGGCGGGCGCCAGGCGGAGGCGCTATCGGATGGCGGCGCGGAGCTGAGCGGTCCGATCGATGTAATCTTTCCGGTATTGCACGGGACTTACGGCGAGGACGGCACGGTGCAGGGGCTGCTCGAACTGGCCGGGATACCATACGTCGGCGCGGGCGTGCTCGGCTCGGGGCTGGGGATGGACAAGGAGGCGCAAAAGCGCGTGCTGCGCGATTGCGGTATTCCGGTGGTGCGATTCGCCGCGATCGAACGCGGCGACTATCGCGAGCAGCCGCGTCTGGCGGCGCGATTGGCGGAGGAGCTTGGCTATCCGGTTTTCGTCAAGCCCAACGCTTTGGGTTCCTCGATCGGAATCAGCAAGGTGAAGAATCGCGACGAGCTGGGACCGGCGCTGGAAGACGCGTTTCAATACGATCGCAAGGCGCTGATCGAGGCGTCGTGCGAGGGCCGCGAGCTCGAGTGCGCGGTGCTCGGCAACGATCGGCCGCAAGCGTCGCAGCCGGGCGAGATAATCGTGCATCGCGGGCACGAGTTCTACAGTTACGAATCGAAATATATCGATCCCGACGGAGCGGAGTGCAGAATTCCGGCGATGCTGCCCGCGAATGTGGCCGAGCGAATCCGCACGCTTTCGGTAGCCGCGTTCAAGGCGCTCGGGCTGCGCGGGATGGCGCGCGTCGATTTTCTGGCGCGGCGCGATCTCAGCGAGATTTTCGTCAATGAGCTCAATACGATCCCGGGCTTCACGTCGATCAGCATGTATCCGAAGCTGTGGGAGGTTTCGGGTATCCCGCTTGCGCGCCTGATCGACCGCTTGATCGAACTCGCGCTCGAAGAGCATCGGGATCGTAAGTCACTCAAGTTCACGTATCAGCCTCGCGCGTGATCGCGCACGTGCGTCCGCGTATCCGGAAAGGCGCATCGACGTGACCAGGCTTTTGATCGCGACCACCAATGCGGCGAAGCTCGGCGAGTATCGCAGGCTGCTCCGCGATTTCGCGCTCGAGGTAATCTCGCTGCGCGACGTGGGAATCGAAGGCGAGCCGAGCGAAACCGGCGCCAGTTTCGCCGAGAACGCGACGCTGAAGGCGCGCCACTATTTCGCGCGCGCGCGAATCGCGACGCTCGCCGATGACGGCGGCCTGGAGATCGACGCGCTGGGCGGAGAACCCGGCGTGCGATCGCATCGATGGCTCGGCGACGCGGCCGGCGGCGACGAGGCGCTGGTTGCCGAAGTAATCCGCCGGATGGCGGACGTGGAAGAGAATCGGCGCGGCGCGCGGCTGCGCAACGCGCTCGCGCTCGTTTATCGTGTTGGCGGCGCGGCGCGCGAGCGGGTCGCGGAGGGAACGCTCGACGGCGTTATCGCGCGCACGGCCTATCCGGCGATCACGCCCGGCTTCCCGTATCGGTCGGTGCTGTTCATACCGGAGCGCGGATGCTATCTGGCGGAGCTCGGCGAAGAAGAGCAGGCGCGGATAAGCCAGCGGCGAATCGCGATCGAACGGGCGCGGCCGTATTTGCTCGAAATCGCCGCGGGCGGCTGACGCCGCGGAAGGCCGGGAGGTGGCGCTGTAGCGATGCTTCGGATCGTTGTGTCCGGATTGGCCGCGACCTATCCGTTCGGCGGAGTCTTCTGGGACTATCTTCAGTACGTGGTGGGATTGCGCCGGCTCGGCCACGACGTGCTTTACGTCGAGGACAGCGGCAGGTGGTGCTACGATCCGGTTCAGCAGACGTTCGTGCCCGAGGGCGACGCGAACGCCGCCTATCTCGCCGAGCATATCGCGGGGCTCGACGCCGAGCTTGGCGGGCGCTGGTTTTTTCGCGACGCGAACGGGAAGAGCTACGGGCGTGCGTGGAATGACGTCGTCGAGTTCTGCCGCTCGGCCGATTTATTCATCAACGTTTCGAATTCGTGCGAGATGCGCGAGGAATATTTCGCGGCGGCGCGCGTCGCGTTCATCGACAGCGATCCGATGTATACGCAGGCGTCGATTCGGGATTCGGAAGGAATCGACGAGCCGAAGGCGCGCGCGCGGGTCGCGGCCTTCCGCCGCTACGACGTGTACTTTACATTCGGCGAGAACGCCGGCGACCCCGATTGCCGTATTCCGACCGGGCCGGTCAACTGGATCGCCACGCGCCAGCCGATCGTGCTCGACCGCTTCGACGGCGCGGCGGTGCCGATAGCGTCGCGGCGGCGCGTGTTGACGACGGTGGCTTCGTGGGAGCCGGCGGAGAAGGGGCCAATGGTCGACGGGGTCAGGTATCGCGGCAAGAGCGTCGAGTTCGAGCGTTTTATCGGGATCGCGTCGGGGAGTCCGATCGCGATGGAGATCGCGATGAGCGGGCTTGCGCCGCTCGAGCGGTTGCGCGCGGCGGGATGGCGCGTGATCGAGGCCTACACGATTTCCGCCGACCCGTGGGCGTATCGGGACTATCTGGCGAATTCGTTCGGCGAGTGGAGTGTGGCGAAAAACGCCTACGTCGCCAGCCGCAGCGGATGGTTCTCGTGCCGCAGCGCATGCTATCTCGCGCTCGGCGTTCCGGTGATCGTGCAGGACACCGGCTTTAGCCGCCACATCCCCGCCGGCGAGGGCATACTCTGTTTCTCGACGATCGACGATGCGCGCGCGGCGATCGCGGAACTAATCGCGCATCCCGAGCGTCATGCGCGCGCGGCGCGCGAAATCGCGCGCGAGTATTTCGATTCGGACAAAGTCTTAGGGCGCTTAATCGATCAGGCGTCGTCGGCGTAAGGCGCAATATCGCGTGACGTTACGGGATTGTGATCGTGCCCAGCGTCGCGGGCAGGCCCCCGACTACAACGGTGCCTTCTCCGTTGGTGGCCGCGATTGCGGTTACCGCTTGGGTCGATGACTTGGGGTTATTCGAACTGCTACTGCCGCATCCGACCTGCGTCGCCGTCAGCGCGACAGCCAGCACGAGCACCAGCGACGCACGCCGTCGATCCGACGCCGGCAACACCATCATGACGAGCCCTATCGCGCAGAAGGCCGCCCCCAATTGGCCGACGCCGTTGCCCGGATCTGTCGGTTCGAGCATCGCCGCATAGGCGACGCCGCGATCGATCATCGCCGGATTTGCCGCGATCGTTGCGGTGAGTGCGAAAGTTGCGGAGTCTCCCGCTGGAATGACGATCCCGGGGCTATACGCCGCGGCGAAATCGAAAAAGTTTAATAATGGAGCTCCTGCAAGCGTAATGCTCGGAGTACCGGTGCAGGAAGTGCAGGTCAGTGTCATCGAGGCAAAGAGCCGCGATATCGGCGACCCAAAAACCGTGCCGAGCCCCCAGACCGCCACATTGCCTATGTCGACGCTCACTGAGGCTATTGTCTCGTCGACCTCGCTCGTATTCGTAAACACGAATGTTCCCGACGGCACGTTCGCTTGCGCCGCGGACGCTCTGACATTTCCATTCGCTGTCACCGTGACCGTCGCGCCGAGCGCAGGCGTCGGCGTCGCTTGCGCCATTAGCGGGAGCGCGCTTGCCAGAATAGGGAAAGCCGCGAGCAGACTTGGCCAGATCACTCGAAACAAACGAGTCCTCTTCATCGGTATGCGCGCAAGCGCCCGGACTGTGGCCCTAATGGCGCACTCACGTTTCGTGGATCGGTTCTTGGGGGTCATCGAGCGCAGCTCTCTTACGCGTTGTCTCCCAATAACTACCGGGATGTTATCAAAAGCCCTCTTAGGGGCCGGGGCGAACGAGAGTGACTATTAGCTGAGGCACGTCGGAAAACGCAAACCCACCACTCGGTTCGGAATGGCAACTTTGCCATACGCGGTTAGATCCGGAGAGAATGACTACTCGATGCGGCTGGTGGGGGCGGCGCGCGTCATTCCTGATCGAGGTAGAAGCGGTCGTCGTCCTTGTTGTAGCCGAAAAGTTCCGCGAAGCGGCCCCAGTTCACGATCGTCGTGAACAGCAGCTCGGGATTCTCGTTCGGCAGCAGCATCGCCAGATGCTCGATGATTGCATCCTTGGTCTGGGAGTGCTCCTCCTGGCCGCGCAGCAGGCGCGCGAGATAACTGAACAGGCCATGCTGCTTGAGCCGCTCGCGCAGCATCAGCTTGCGCTGATTGATATCGCTTTCGAGGAAGCGTTTGCCCGCCGGCTCGAGCACGATATCGCCGCGCGGAGTATCGACGAAGCCCAGGATCTCGGCCGCCTTCATCACCTTGAGCAGGTCGCCGAAGTTGTAGTTGAGCTCGCGCGCGAGCTTGTAGCCGTCCTCCTTGCCGCCGCGATCGTCGAGCACCTCGAGCAATCCGAACACCTGCGGCAGGTTGGTGTCGGGAATCGGGTTGATGCCTGAAGTCGTGCTCACGCGCGTTCCTCGATTAGCGAAAAGACCTTGTCGGTCAGGGCGTTGAACGCTTCGGTGCGCTTGTCGCGCGGGCGCGGCAGATCGATCTTGAGGTCGCTCACCACCCGGCCCGGGTTGGGCGACATCACCACTACCCGGTCCGCCAGCTCGATCGCTTCCTCGATCATGTGGGTTACCATCACGATGGTATGCACGGGCGAGTCGGGCGCCTGCCAGATATCGAGCAGTTCCTCGCGCAGCGTGATCGCGGTCAGCGCGTCGAGGGCCGAGAACGGCTCGTCCATCAGCAAGACCTTGGGTTCGACGGCGAGCGCGCGGGCGATGCCGACGCGCTGTTTCATGCCGCCAGAGAGCTCGCGGGGGTAGGCTTCTTCGAAGCCGTCGAGACCGACTTTATCGATCAGGACGCCGGCGCGTTTGCGGCGCTCGGCGGGATTCATCCCGCGCGCTTCGAGGCCCAGCTCGACGTTGGCCTCGACCGTCAGCCACGGCATCAGCGCGAAGGACTGGAACACCAGGGCGCATTCGAGATTGATTCCGTCGACCTGCCGGTCCTGATAGAGCACCTGGCCCGAAGAGGGCGGCATGATGCCGTTGATGATGCGCAGCAGAGTCGACTTACCGCATCCCGAGGGGCCGACTAGAGCCACAAATTCGCCTTGCTCGATCGCGAAGGAAATATTTTCGAGCACGCGCAGGCTGCCCTTGGCGTGAGCAAAACTCTTCGACACTTCTTTGAGTTCGAGCAGGGCCACGGGTCCGCGCACTCTGTTTGACGCATCGCGATCTCGCCGATCACTAATAGTCGAGTTTGTACCGTTCCATCGCGAAGGAGTACAAGCGCCTCCAGACTAACCGGTTTAAGGCCATCACCGCCAGAATCATCGATAGCAGGCTCAACAGGATCATCACACCGTTGTTGGTCTGAAAGGTGGCGCTATCGAGCAGGGCGCCCAGGCCGAGCACCTGATAGATGTGATCATGGTAGACGAAATACTCGGACAGGATTAGCGCGTTCCATCCGCCGCCCCACGCGGTGATACTGCCGGTTATCAGCGAGGGCAGCAGGGCGGGCAGCGTGAGTTTGCGCCAGGTGGCGAAACGGGTGAGGCCGAAAGAGCGCGCCACTTCCTTGAGATCGGCGGGCACCTGGCGCGTGCCGGCCAGCAGGTTGAAGAGCAGATACCACTGCATCCCGGTCAGGATCAGCAGCACCGAGGCAAGGTTCATTCCTCCGGTGGCTTTGATCACCAGAACCACGACCAAGGGGAACAGCGCGGTTGCGGGCATCGAGCCCGCGATCTCCGCGAACGGAGCGATCGCGCGATTGAAGCGCGGGCTGTCCACCGCCCATAGCGCGCACGGCAGCGTCCAGGCGAGCGAGATCAGGTAGGCGATCGAGAGGCGCAGGAACGACGCGGCGGTCGCGGCCGGGATCAATTTGGCTTCGGCGGGCCAGGGCGCCGCCAGAGCGCGGAACAGGGCGAGAATCCCCGCGGCGCAGCCGTACAGAAAGAGCGCCAGCATCGCGGCGAGCAGGCCCAATCGCGCCGCGTTCGTAATCCGCGCCAGCCGGGCGCGAGCGCCGGCAGACAGCGTCGGGCGCATCTCCCATGCGTCTTGCAGCGATCGCAAGATCGGACTCAGGCGCGCATGAATGGCGCGGCCGAAGGCCAAGCCCAAACCGCCGATCACATGGGCCATCGATAGCGAGCCCATCGGCTCCGACGTCGCGGCGAACTCATAGCGGAACTTCTCCGCCCATACCGACAGCGGCTGCCACACACAGATATCCATCGCCACGATCACGGCAAGCAGCATCGCCAACCCGCCGATCAGCTCGCCGACGCGCCCCTTGTTGGCCGCCTCCATCAGGAAGGTTCCCAGCCCGGGCAGCTTGTAGTTGACCGGGCCCGCGGTGATGATTTCGCACGCGATCAGGAAGTACCATCCCGCCACCCACGACAGGATCGAGTTGTAGACCAGCTTGGGCACGCTGGCCGGAATCAGCAGGCGCCGCAGCTTGAGCCATCGATTGGCGCCGAAGGCGTCGAGCGCTTCGATAGAATCGCGCGGGATGGTTTTGGCGGCTTCGTAAACGCCGAGCGCGAGATTCCAGGCCTGGCTGGTGAAGATCAGGAAGATCGCCGCCATCTCGACGCCGAGCCGGCTTCCGTGCGCGAGCGACACGAAGAAATAGATCGCGGCCGGGAAGAAGCCGACCACCGGCACCGACTGGGCGATATCGATCGCGGGAATCATCACGCGCTCGTACATCGGGCCTTTGGCGGCGCCGAGGCCATAGGTGATCGCGAAAATCAGCGAGAGCAGATAGGCGATCAACATCCGGTAGAAGGAGCAGAACGCATAATAGGGGAGATGATGAACGTTGACGCTCAGGCGCGGCGCGCGGGCGATATGATGGCGGTACTGGAAAAATAGCGCGAGCAGACCCGCCAGGATGAGGAAGGATATGAACCAGCCGATGAGCTTGCGCGGCTCGATGATGGGGCGCTGCATCGTGTTGTAACCAGTCGCCAAGCATAGCGGTTGGCGGCGGCGGCTCAAACGCAGGCGCGCCTGGGGAAGAATTATTTTATGCGGCTGGTGGGGGCGGCGCGCGAAACGCGCACCAGGCCGCGCGATACCGCGTCCTTGCCGAAGCGCTTGTTGACTTCGTCAAGCGCGCGATTCAGCCGCGCGCGTTTGGCGTCGTTTTGCGGCGCGGCGTTCGCGTCGTTTTGCGGTGCGACGTCGAACAGGCCAATCTGCGACTGATCCGAGCGATCGAGATTGCCGACCTGGAGCCCGGCGAGGCGGATTCTTTCGTCGCGCCGGATCTTCGCGAGCAGGGCGAGCGCGACCCGGGTGATTTCGGCGCCGTCGTCGGTTGCATGATCGATCGAATAGCGCGACGTTACCGTCGGGTAGCGTCCGCCGCCGAGCGGACGCGCGAGCTTGAGCTTCAGCGTCACGGTGCGCGCGCGGACGCGATTGGCGCGCAATCGTCGGGCGATCGCCTCGGCGTGCGCGATCAGCGTGCGCTTGAGATCGAGCGAATCGAGCGGCAGGTCGTGCTCGAAGGTGTTTTCCTCGCCGTAGGACTTGCGCCGCCAATCAGCGATCACGGGGCGCGGATCATGCGCGCGGGCAAGTTCGCTCAGATGGGCGCCGAGCGAGCCGAAGCGCTGGCGCAGCGCCACCGGATCGTGGCGCGCCAGATCGCCGATTGTCGCGATGCCGAGCTGATGCAGGCGCTCGAGCGTCACGCGGCCGACGCCCCATAAGCGCTCGACGGGCAGCGGATCGAGGAACTCGCGAAGGTACTCGGGGCCAAGGATTAGCAAGCCGTCGGGCTTGGACATATCGCTCAGGATCTTGGCCGCCATCTTGATCGGCGCGACGCCTACCGAAACCACGAGGCCGGTTGATTCGCGCACGCGGCGCTTGAGTGCGCGCGCGGCGTCGAGCGGAGTTCCCAGCATCCGCTCCGTGCCGGCCAGATCGAGAAAGGCTTCGTCGAGCGACAGCGGTTCGACGATCGGCGTGAAGGTCTCGAAGATTAGGCGGATCTCGCGCGCGATTTCGACGTAGCGCTCCATCCGGCCGGGAACGAAAATCGCGTTGGGGCAGAGCTTGTGTGCTTGCGCCGTCGGCATCGCGGCGCGCACGCCGTAGGGCCGCGCTTCGTAGGAGGCCGAGGTCACGACGCCGCGGCGGCTGCTGCCGCCGACGATGACCGGCTTGCCGCGCAGCGCGGGATTATCGAGCTGCTCGACCGAAGCGTAGAACGCGTCCATATCGGCGTGCGCTATCACGGCAAAGTCATCGACCGGCGTTGCGGCCTCTGGGCCGCTACGCCGTAGAAGTCAAATGCGATAATACCGCTTCTGCGGCGAGCTCGCCGCCGTGGATGCAATCGGGAACGCCAACACCGCGCAGCGCCGATCCGGCGAACGCGATCGCCGGCAAGGCGGCGGCGCGGTTCTCGATCTCGCCGACGCGGTCAAGATGGCCCACCGCGTACTGCGGCATCGCGTCCGGCCATCGCTCGACGTGCGCGAGGATCGGTTCGGCCTTGACTCCGAGCAGCGATCTGAACTCGTCGCGCGCCGCCGCGACCATCTCGTCGTCGCTCAGTTCCATCATGTTCTGTTGCAGCGCACCGCCCAGGAACACTCGCGCGAGCATCATGCCCTCGGGAGCGCGTCCCGCGAATTTCAGGCTCGAAAACGTGCAAGCGATAATCTTGCGCCGCTCGATCGCCGGGACCACGAAGCCGAAGCCGTCGGGCGGACTCGGGAAATCGCTCATCCGGTAGGCCATGTTGACGGTCGCGGCGGAGCTGTAACGGATTTCGAGCAGGCGCTCGGCCAGTTGCGTGTCGTGAGGCTGGATCAGGCGCCCGGCGACCGCCGCCGAAGCGGTGCAGATGACGCCGTCGACGTCGAGCGCGTCGCCGTTGGCGAACGCCAGGCGCCATCGATGGCCGTCGCCGTCGCGCGCAAGGCCGGTGACGACGCGGCCGAGCCGGATGGTTCCTTCGTCGAGGCGCGAGGCGAGCTTTTCGACCATCACGCGCATGCCGCCCTTGAAGGTGACGAACAGGCTCCATCGCGGACCGCTCGCGCTTGGCACGTGCGCGGCTTGCGCGGCGCGCAGGCCGAGGATCAGGCTGCGGTAGCGGCGTTCGAGTTCGAGGAACCGCGGCATCGTGGCTTCGAGGCTCAGGATTGCCGGGTCGGCGGTGTAGATTCCTCCCGCCAGCGGCTGCACCAGGCGATCGAGGACCTCGCGACCGAGGCGGCGCTCGACGAACGAGCCGAGGCTTTCGTCGCCGCTCTCGCGACGGCGCGGCAACACCAGATCGAGCGCCATGCGCAGCTTGCCGCGGATACTGAAGATGCGGCTCTTGAGCACCGGACCGACGCGCGTCGGCGCCATCAGCATGAATCCCGGCGGGATCTCTTCGAGCCGGCCGGCGTGCACGACGTAGGTTTTGCGGAATTGTTCCTGCGTTCCGATCAGTTCCGATTCCAGGCCCAGGCGCCTGGCCAGCGCCAATCCCCACGGCTTCTCCGAGATGAACGAATCGACGCCGGTTTCGATCAGGAAGCCTTGTTGGCTAAGGGTGTGAATCGAGCCGCCGATTCGCGTGTCCGCCTCGAGCAGCATCACCTGAAGCGGCATCTCGCGCCGCGCGGCCTCTTCGCGCAGATGGTTTGCAGCGGCGAGCCCCGTTATCCCGGCGCCGATTACGGCGACGCTTCGCGGGCGCCCCTGTGTCGCGCTGGCGCTAGCCACTGTGGCGCGCCTCGCCGATATGGCGGCGGATAACGTCGGCCATCATCGCGACGAACCGCGGATCGGAGCCGACGGTGGCCGCGCGCACCATGCGCACGCCGGCCTCGCGCGCGATCGCGGCGGCCTCGATATCGAGATCGTAGAGCACTTCGACGTGGTCGCAGAGAAATCCGATCGGAACGATCACGGCGGGGCGTTTGCCCAATTTGCGCAGCACCTCGCCGATATCGGGTTCGAGCCACGGGTCGCGCGGGCCGCCGCTGCGGCTCTGAAAAGCGATCGACCACGACTGATGGCCGAGTGCGGCCGCCACCAATCGGGCTGAGTCGGTAACTTGTTCGACGTAACCGCTCGCCGCCGCCATCGGAGTGGGGATGCTGTGCGCGGTGAAGATGAGTTGCGAGCGCGCGCGATCGGCCGGGTCGAGCTGCGCTATCGCGGCCGAGGCCTGCGCCGCGACCGCGTCGATAAACATCGGATGGTTGTGCCATGCGGCGACGTAATCGACCTGGGGCGCGGCGGCGCCGAGCGCATCCTGAGCTTCACGCACGGTGGCCTGATAGCGCTCGAAGCTTACTTCGCTGCGATGCGGCGCGAGAATGAACCCGACGGCGTGCTTGATTCCGGCGCGCGCCATCTCCGCCATCACGTCGCGCACGTACGGCGTCCAGTTGCGCATCCCGACGTAGACCGCAAGGCGCGGCCCGTCGCGATCGAGTTTGTCGCGCAGCGCGGCGGCCTGCTCCATCGTGCGCGCGTTGAAGGGCGAACCGCCGCCGATCGCGTCGTAATGGCGCACCACCTCTTCGACCCGGGCCGGCGGAATCGGGCGTCCCTTGAGCAGTTCGGCGAGGAAGGGACGGATATCTTCGCGGCGGCTGGGAGCGCCAAACGCGACCATTAGGACCGCGTCGTAGGGCTGGGTTTTTTGATCGTTCGTGCGAGTGTCGGGATTGTTCGTCATTGCGGATTTCCGCGGATTGGCGTCAGCGCCGGCTGATTTCGTGCACCGCATCCACCAGCGCGATCACGTGATCGACGGGAGTTTCGGGCAGGATGCCGTGGCCGAGATTAAAGATATGGCCGGGCCGATTGCCGGCCTGATCCAGAATCGCGCGCGCGCGGGCGCGGATTTCCGCGATATCGGCGAACAGCGCCACCGGGTCGAGATTGCCCTGCACGGCGACGCCGTCGCCGAGGCGCGCCCATGCGTCGGCGAGGTTGAGCCGCCAATCGACTCCGATCACGTCGCCGCCCGCCTCGGCCATCGATTCGAGCAATCCTCCCGTGTCGGTGCCGAAGTGGATAACCGGCACGCCCGGCGTGAGCGCGCGAATCACGGCGCCGCTGTAAGGCATCACGAAACGGCGATAATCGTCGGGCCCGAGGCATCCGACCCAGCTATCGAAAAGCTGCACCAGGTCGGCGCCCGCGGCGATCTGCATGTTGAGGTAGTCGGCGGTCACGCGCGCCAGCAACCGCATCAGGCGATGCCAAGTATCCGGATGGTTGTACATCAGGGTCTTGGTGTAGCGGTATTGGCGCGAGCCGCCGCCCTCGATCATGTAGGAGGCGAGCGTGAACGGCGCGCCCGCGAAACCGATGATCGGCGTGCGGCCGGCGAACTCCGCGCGCGCGAGCTTGATCGCCTCGCCGACGAAGCCCAGCGATTCGGCCGCGCTGAACGGGGCGACGCTATCGAGGTCGTTTTCGGAGCGTATCGGGCGATCGATCAAGGGGCCGTCGCCCTTTTCGTAATGCAGGCCGACTTTCATCGGCACCAGCGGCAGCAGGATATCGGCGAAGATTATCGCGGCGTCGACGTTGAGCCGCCTGACCGCGGTGACGGTGACTTCGGCGGCGATGTCGGGCCGCTGGCACATCTCGAGGAACGAGAACTGATCGCGGACCGCGCGGTACTCGGCCATGTAGCGCCCCGCCTGGCGCATCAGCCATACGGGCGTATAGGGCACCGGCTCGCGCCGGCAGGCTTTGAGCAGCGGATGGTCGCGCATGGCGGAGGCCGGCTTCGCGGCATCGTTGTGCGGCTTGCGAGAGGATGGGTTCATCTGATGCTGAGACACATCAGCGAGATTACCTTGCCTCGCGGCTGCTTTCCATGTGTCGGCGGCGCGCCGCCGCTTTGCGAAATCGGTTCGGCTTGGGCCAAGTCTCGCGACTATCCGAAGCAGATTGCCTTTGACGAGCGGGAGCGGGGTGGCACGGAAACGCGTGAGCTGGGTGACAGTGTAAAAGACAAAGCAGGTTGCGCCATCCGAGTTTCCTGGCCCCTATGGGCCTGCGCGTGTTAACACGCGCGTTCTCGGTTGTCCGGTACAACCTGCCTTCTGACGCCAGATTAACTTTCAAAAGGTCAATTTACAAGATTCGGATCACCCTCGATAAGGTCTAGAAAATTGGAATTCAAGAACTGAAATTACGATTAAGGTGGAATTCCTCTCAATTGGCTTTTACGGCTACGGAGAGCATTGGTTAATCTTCGGGACGCTTCCGTATAGCAGGCGGGTCAAGAGGCGCGCCGAGCCGGTGGGCGCGCCGACATAGATCTGCGAGCCGGTTTGCGTGTTGGCCGTCGCGCTCTTGCAGTTTTTGAAGAAAGATTTTTGGCAGGGATACGGACCGGCTATCTGGTAGCCAACCCGCGTCGTGGCCGGGTCGGCCACGGTGATAGGGCAAGAGCAGATGATCTCGCTGTCAGTCAGAGGCCCGTCGAAACCTGGAAAGGATTTCGCCTCGGTGCTAGTGAAGCACAACCCTCCATCGCACTGCGCGTATGCACCATTGGAAGAGCCGGCCGGGCAGGTGTACAGGGCCTGGTTTCCGTCCGGCGCGACGACCGAGTCGGGTAGGCTGAAGGTGCTCACCATGTAGCCGTTTTCCGCCCCCGCGGCGTTTACCGAGCAGACGTTCTGGCCACTATCGAACGCGAAGGGCAGGCTGATGCTGTCGCCCGACTCCACATCGCACTTGCAGTAGGCGACGGCGTCCATCACGAAACAGCTGGCGACAGCGCAAAGCGCGTAAGTTTGATCAGAGCAGATTACAAACCCGCTCGAGCTCGACTCGGTCGCGGCGTTTTCGGCGCAAGCCGGGCCAACAGCCGCCACCATCAGAAGAGCGAACGCGCCGCAGATGGGCAAGCTAATACGGGACAAAGTTTTCATCTTCGGTTTCCCCGTTATCCAGAATTTCCGTTTTCGACTTTGCAAGCTCGCGATTGTTTAGCCGACTAACTACCGCTCTAGCACAAGCCGCCGATTTGTCTAAGCAAATGGATCAACGCTGAAACCCTTCGGTGGACAGGCAGAAAATCGCTTCGCGTAGATTTCTCGCTGCGCTCGAAATGCCAAACCCAGCCGTTGTGTAGAAACCAGTGGGAGATCTCTAGTCGGCCTTCGTCGAAAAATTTACAAACTCTCAGAATGACAACGGGTTAGGAGATAGAGGGCGTTTCCAGGTCCCCCCCTCATAGGCGCTTCGCGGGCTCTTCGGCGTGACACGATTTTAGAGCGCACCAAGAGTTCAAATTCTGGTGAATAAGGGAAGTTGTGAAATGAAACGCTTACGAAACTGTGGGACCGCAATGCGTTGATGGTGCGGGTCTCAGGCGGCTCGACTCTGGAAGCATGCTGGATCGGGATTGAAGCCAAGCGAACTCAAGGACGAGCTTAGCCTAAAAAATTCTGTTCCATTAACCCTTAGCAAAAACACCGAATATCAAGCCACAAGCACTTAGAATCATCTTATTTGACGCGTAAGCCATGTCATGTTAATGGCATGCTGTCGTCTACGAAACAAAACGGGCACTCCGATCCTCAGCCTGGGAGGAGTCTCATGAGCCAGAAGCATTCTTTTCGGCAATGTTGGAAGATACCTAATTCATGTCGTGAGCGCGTGTCCACCTGGAGCAGGCGTGCGTCGCGGGCGATGGTGCGGCCGGGATTGCTGGTTGCGCTGCTCGTCGTAATGGTGCCGCTGTGCGTGATGCTGCTCAAGCCTTCCTCGAAGGCGAGCGTCGGCATAATTGTTAACACGCTCAGCGACCCTTTTCAGGACGCCAGCCATTGCAGCCTGCGCGGCGCCATCACCAGCGCCAATACCGGAACAGACAGTACGGGTGGAAATTGTCCGCCAGGCTTCACCACCGACATCATCACTTTCGACCCCTCCATTGCTAACGGCACGATCCTGCTAGGCAGCACGCTTCCCGGAATTGTGCACACGCTGACGATTGACGGAACCACCGAAAATATTACGGTCTCCGGCGCCACAGCTTACCAGGTGCTCGTGGTGAACCCGGGCGCCACGCTCGATTTGAATGACTGACGATTGAAAACGGCAATAATGCTTCAGGCAACGGCGGCGGCGTCGATAACGAGGGCACGCTGAGCGTCACCAACAGCACCTTCTCGGCGAACAGCGCGAGCGCTTACGGCG
>JBEKLA010000039.1:0-23381 GCA_050010455.1 Binataceae bacterium (SeqCode)
CGGACCCTAATTCTTCGTCCGAGAACGCGAAATACCTGCGCGACTTGAGCGTGAATGGCGATGGCGTAACGTCACTCTTCTTCCACATAGTGTCCGTTTTGTTCTCTGCTGCATACAGGGGACACAACGCAACCGCTCTCAGGCAGGACTGGCCCCGGATTCCACTTCCCGCTTCAAAGACAACGTTGCTTCAGTCGGCAGATTTGGGCCGCGTTCTAGCAGATCTGCTTGACTTGGACGCTCCAATAAGAGGAGTCACCGTCGGAAAACTTCGGCCTGAACTCAGCTCAATCGGCCCAATCTCACGTGAAGGCGGTGGGTCGTTAAATCCTGAAGCGGGCGACCTCGACGTTACTGTGGGATGGGGCCACAGCGGCAAAGGCGGCGCTGTCATGCCGGGCAAAGGAAAAATCGTTGAGCGTGATTACACCGCGAAGGAACGCGAAGCGATTGCCGGGGGCGCCGCACAGCTCGACCTCTCTGAGGAACAAGCGCTCGCGCTGCTCGGCGAGCGCACCTTTGACGTGTACCTGAACGGTCTTGCCTACTGGAAGAACATTCCGGCTCGCGTCTGGGAGTACACGATCGGCGGCTATCAGGTCATCAAGAAATGGCTCAGCTATCGCGAGCGCGAAATCCTCGGTCGCGCGCTCAGGATGGACGAAGCGCGGACGGTTAGAGATATCGCGCGGCGCATCGCGGCGATCCTTCTGCTCGAACCGAAGCTGGATGCCAACTATCAGGCCGTGAAGGCGGCGACCTGCAACCTCAAAACGGAGCAGAGTTCCGGATTTTAGCACGGCACGGAAAAAGCCGCCGATCGCCGGGGAGGAATCATTAAAACTGTCCACCGCCGAGCATCGAGTTGACCAACTGATTAAACGAATCCATAGCCACGACCGCGAGCCAGAGCGTGGCTATGGTCATAACGATCGTCAGTATGAGGGCGATCCAGCCGATTCTTCTCGATTTCTCGTCCGGTTGCTTTAGATATCTCAACACGTAGATGAGCCCGAATGGAGGCAGCAGCACGCATACGGCATAGACCTTGATTTGCGCGCCAAGCGATGTGGACCGTGGTTTCTCTTTAAGCGGCGCGCCGCAGTTCTGGCAAAAGTATGCGCCAGTCTGCCCTGCACCTTGGCAAGGTGGGCAGATTGAAATCTCTTGGCTTTCCATAATTCATCATACGTCATACCATGTCATCGATTTCGAGGGGCCGTTTTCTGAGTGCGGCGCATCGCGGCGGTCCTTACTAATGGAACCGGCGTCCGATGCGGACTTTCAAGGCCGTCACGGCAGCTATCTATGACTTCAAGCAGTGGTTGAAGTCGTCCGCGAGAGGCAGGCCGTATCGCATGTATGTCTCCGAGCCGCTATCGGTCGCGATTGTCCTGACCGTCGTCGCGGTTCTGATCGCCGCGAGCGTGGCGCTGAGCCAGGCTTCGCAGTGGACCGGCGTCCCGGTGGTGCTGCTGTTCCTCGCGCTGGGCGTGATAGCGGGGGAAGAGGGCGTCGGGCATATCGCGTTTCACAATTACCGGCTGAGCTTTGACCTGGGCACCGCGGCATTGGTGTTGATCCTGTTCGACGGCGGGCTCAACACACCACTTACCAGAATCCGGGCCGGAATTCGTCCGGCCGCAGTGCTGGCGACTGCGGGAGTGGCGGGCACGGCCGCGCTGGTATCGGTGGGCGCGCGGCTGTTCGGGTTTTCGTGGACGCAGGCGATGCTGCTTGGGGCGATCGTCTCGCCGACCGACGCCTCGGCGGTGTTCTCGATCTTGCGCGGCAGCGGCGTGCGGTTGAAGAAGCGCGTCGGCGTGACGCTCGAACTGGAATCCGGCCTCAACGACCCGATGGCGGTGATCATGACCTTCGCCCTCACTCGAAGCCTGGTCGAGCATCGCGGGATCGGCCTGGCGACGCTGGCGGAAATCCCGATCGCGCTCGCGGTCGGCGCGGGGCTCGGGCTCGCGATCGGTTACGCCGGGCGCTTCATGCTCCAGCGGATGAGCCCGCCCGCGGGCGGACTCTACCCGGTGCTCACGATCGCGCTGGCGTTCATCGCCTTCGGCCTGCCGTCGATCTTGCGTGGCAGCGGATTCCTGGCGGCCTACGTCGCGGCGGTGGTGATCGGCAACGGCCCGATGCCGTATCGCGGCGGAATCCTGCGGGTGCATGATTCGGTTGCGTGGCTGTGCCAGCTCACGATGTTTCTGCTGCTTGGGCTGCTGGTACGGCCGTCGCAACTGATGGCGGTGGCCGTCGCGGGACTGGCGATCGGCGTTTTTCTGGCGGTGATCGCGCGGCCGGCTACCGTGCTGCTGTGCCTGATGCCGTTTCGCTACCCGATGCGCGAGGTGGGCTTCGTGGGATGGGTTGGGCTGCGCGGCGCGGTGCCCATAATCCTGGCCACATATCCGGTGCTGGCCGGCGCCGACGGCGCCCATCGGATCTTCAATGTGGTTTTCTTCGTCGTAGTCGTGAACACGCTACTGACCGGTTCGGCGGTGCGCTGGATGACGCGATGGCTTGGGCTTGAATCCCACGAACCTCCACCGCCGCCGGCGATGCTGGAGGTCACTTCCACGCGGATGCTGACGGGCGGCGAGGTGATATCGTTCTTCGTCGAGGCGTCCAGCGCCGTGTCGGGCGCGTCGCTCAGCGATCTGCCGCTACCGCCGGAGTCGGCGGTAATCCTGCTGATTCGCGGGCGCGAGCTGATCGCGCCTCGCGGCGCAACCGTGCTCACTCCCGGCGATCACGTCTATGTTCTATGCACGGCCGACGACCGCTCGTTCGTTCAGTTGATCTTCGGACGGGCGGAATCCGAATAGTCCGATCCAAGCGTTGAGACGCGTCGTTTCGACGTTCCTGCACAGATGAGACGATGAAAGCGAAGGCGCGCCAGCTTCGTACATTCCTGAATCATGCTTTCTTCGGATACACCTCATGTGCGATTAGGGAACAATCCGTCGGTTATCATCGCGGAGCCGTTATCTTGTCGCTCCCATCTTGACCGCTCTGAGCTTTACTTTCGTGCGAACCTTTTGGCTTGGTCCTTGCCTGCCTGATATAGACTGGGGGTGAGGGGGTACTTATGAAAACTAGCTGCGGTGCGGTGCAGAAACGCCTTGGCGTCGTCAGCGTCGGGGTTTTGGCCTGCCTCTGTCTATTCCTTCTGCTCGGTACACGGGTGCAGGCTCAGGTTTCTAACAGTTACACGCCGGGTGTCGACGTATCGCAATATACGTATGCGAAGTTCGTCGACTGGCTACGCAAGGACGCGGATGCCAAAGTGCCGCTCAAGCCGGGGGACGTCTTCACTAGCAAAGACCTCGACAGGCTAGGACCGTTTATCCCGCCGGGTTATTTAGAACAACTCAACTTTCTCGAATTCAGCGGCACTGTCGAAGCCGCCGAAGACTGGGCGCCGCCCGCGAGTTATCGAACCTGCAGCGAAAAGTATCAGAATCAGGTCAAGCTCAATCCCGACAACACGATCTCGAACTATGTATGCGGACGGCCGTTTGCTGAGGCGGATCTGAAGGTGAGTGATCCGCGGGCCGGAACCAAGGCGGCCTGGGACTTCGAATATCGATGGCAGAACTACGGCGTCACTGTGTTTAACCTGGGGCTTATCTGGAGCCGGCCGGGTACGGACCATAGCGGGCTGCTGCCCGAGTTGGCACCCACGCTTCCACCCGAAAACTGGGGAATCACGCCGGCCGCTTTCAACGTCACCACCAAGTGGCCAAGCGAAATCGGAACATCCGAATATTTCGGTGGCGGAGGCACCTTCCAGCGTGTGCTCAACGCCGCCCATCAGCGAGTCTATTTCACTCATCTGGCGCAGTTGGCCGATAGCGGTGGCGTCCTCCAAGTATCTGACGCCAAAAACTACGAGTTCAAGGAGTTCACCGGATTCTTTACGCCGTTCGATATCCGGGGCACGGCGTTCATCGTGTTCCGTTACGACGATCCGTACCGCGCCGACGATTCCTGGTCCTATGTGCCGAATATCCGCCGTGTCCGGCGCGCTTCGGCCGAAATAAGATCGGACTCGCTGCTCGGCACGGACAACACGCTCGATGATTTCTATGGCTTCTCGGGCCACGAGGTCGAATGGAACTTCGAGTTTTTGGGAACGAAAGACGTGTTGGTTCCGGTCGCAAATCGCGATTTCCCGCGATTGTACGGCCCCGAAGGCAGTATCCCGAACAGCGCGTGGGAGGTGCGGCGTTTTGCCGTGGTCTATCGCACGCCCAGGGTGCCTCGCTATCCGGAGTCGTGCCTGATGTTTTGGGATATTCAGAGCTTCAACACGGCCTACTATTTTAATTTCGATGGCACCGGCAAGCTGTGGAAGACCAATCTCTATTGGGGTGAAAAAAACGAGAGCATCAAGGCGTTCGCCGAGATGAGCCGCGGCACCAATATGCCGATCGCCGTGAATCATTCAATTATCGACGTGCAGCGCAACCGCGGGACGATAGAGACCTTCGTGGGCTTTGGCTTTCCCAACGTCGATCCCCGGCAGGTAGCGAGGATGACCGACGTTAACCGGCTGGAGGAAGTCCATCGATAGCAGGGGGGTCCGGCAAGATTGGCACGAGCGCACTCCCGGAAGTTAATCGGGAGGGATTTGCATCCAAGCGGAATTCTTGCTAGCGGTTTTAAGTAGTGAATCAGACCTCAAACGGCGGCGATACTTTGGAAAGGGCGCAAGCTTCGATGCGCGCGGCCGGCTGCTTCATTTACATTACTCGTCCGATTATTAGCCGCGCCCTCGCGCCGTAGAGGGGTTTTACTTAGTTGTTTAACAAGCCCCTGCCGGCGCGATGGCTGGCAGGGGCTTTCGTTTTTTTTGCCCCGCCTTCCCATTTCGCCGCGCAAGGAGCAACCAATAGGAGAGGCTCCCTGTGGCACCAACGCATTCAGACCCGAATTCTGAGATCATTGCCGAGAACAATGGGCGTGGATTCCCGCCTCGCCGAATCGCGCGATCCGGCCATGAGGCGCTGGGGGAAAATCGTATGCAAAGCGGACTCGCCGACGTAACCCTCGACGACAAGTACACGCGCACCTCGGGTCGGGTTTACCTGACCGGTGTCCAGGCGCTGGTGCGGCTGCCGATCACGCAGCGCATCCGCGACCACGCCGCGGGACTCAATACGGCGGGATTCGTCTCGGGCTATCGCGGGTCGCCGCTGGGCGGGCTGGATAAGGCGTTGTGGGATGCGTATCAGCATCTCGACGCGAATCACATCAGGTTTCAGCCCGGCGTCAACGAAGAACTCGCCGCGACCGCGGTTTGGGGCAGCCAGCAGGTGGGCCTGATCGGGCAATCCAAGTACGACGGCGTGTTCGCGTTGTGGTACGGGAAGGGGCCCGGCGTCGACCGATGCGGCGACGTGTTCAAGCACATGAATCACGCGGGCACGGCAAAGCACGGAGGCGTGCTGCTGATCGCGGGCGACGACCACGGCGCTTACTCGTCGACGCTGCCCCATCAGAGCGACCACCTGTTCGCGGCGTCGATGATTCCGGTGCTCTATCCGTGCAACGTTCAGGAGTATCTCGACTTGGGCCTGCACGCGTGGGCGATGTCGCGTTTTTCGGGATGCGCGGTCGGCTTCAAGGCGCTGGCCGACACGGTCGAGTCGTCGGCCTCGGTGGACGCCGATCCGTTCCGCCTGCAAATCCGCTTGCCGGAAGATTTCGTGGTGCCGCCGGGCGGCATGAGCGCGCGCCTGTTCAGCGACACGCTCGGCGTGCAGGCGCGCAAGCAGGAAGCGCTGATGCAGGATTACAAGATCTACGCGGCGCTGGCGTACGCGCGCGCCAACCATCTCAACCGCACTGTGATCGATTCACGCAACGCCCGCCTGGGGATCGTTGCGACCGGCAAGTCCTATCCCGACGTGATGGAGGCGCTCGAAGAGCTCGGCATCGACGAACCCATGGCAAGCGACATCGGCATCCGCCTGTTCAAGGTGTCGATGACCTGGCCGCTGGAGCCCGAAGGGATTCGCGAATTCTCGCGCGGCCTCGAGGAAATCCTGGTGGTCGAAGAGAAGCGCCAGATCGTCGAGTACCAGCTCAAGGAGCAGCTCTACAACTGGCGTGAAGACGTGCGGCCGCGGGTGATCGGAAAGTTCGACGAGAAGGGCGAATGGGTCGCGCCGCGCGGCGAATGGCTGTTGACTTCGAAGGCCGATTTTTCGGTGGCGCAGATCGCGCGCGTAATCGCGGCGCGTATCGCGCGCTTCCATACCAGCGAAACCATCCGCTCACGGCTCGCATTTCTTGAAGAGAAGGAGGCGGTGCTGAAGAAGGCGATCAGCACGCCGCTGCGCCCGGCCTATTACTGTTCGGGATGTCCTCACAACACGTCGACCAAGACGCCGCAGGGCAGCTTCGCGCTGGCGGGGATTGGCTGCCACGTGATGGCGACGGCGATTTATCCCGAGTACAATAAGAGCACCACTCAGATGGGAGGGGAGGGCGCTACCTGGATCGGGCAAGCGCCGTTCTCCAAGGTGCCGCACGTGTTCGTCAATCTCGGCGACGGCACTTATTTTCATTCGGGCTATCTCGCGATCCGCGCCGCACTCGCGGCCAACGTAAACGTCACCTACAAGATTCTTTACAACGACGCCGTCGCGATGACCGGCGGCCAGCCGGTCGATGGCAAGACATCGGTGGCGATGATCGCGGCGCAGATGGCGGCCGAGGGCGTCAAGCGAATCGCGGTGGTTACGGAAGATCTGAGCCGCTACGCGAACGCGGCGGGGCTGCCCGCGATCGCCACGGTGCACGACCGCAAGGATCTCGACGCGGTGCAGCGCGACTTGCGCGAGTTTCCCGGCGTCTCGGTGCTGATCTACGACCAGGTTTGCGCTGCCGAGAAGCGCCGCCGCCGCAGGCACGGCAAATACGCGATTCCCGACAAGCGCCTGTTTATCAATGAGGCTGTGTGCGAAGGATGCGGCGACTGCGGTGTGCAATCGAACTGCACTTCGTTGATGCCGGTTGAGAGCAAGTTCGGCCGCAAGCGCCAGATCGATCAGTCCTCGTGCAACTTCGATTACTCGTGCGTCAAAGGCTTCTGCCCAAGCTTCGTAACGATAACCGGCGCGAAGCCTCGCAAGTCCGTGGTCTCCGCGAAGGATGCGGCCGGCGGCTTCGCCGAGCTGGCGGAACCGGATTTGCCCGCTTTCGTCCAGCCTTACAATATTCTCGTCACCGGAATCGGCGGCACCGGCGTGATTACGATCGGCGCGCTGGTGGGCATGGCGGCCCATCTCGAAGGCAAGGGCGTATCGGTGTTGGACATGACCGGGATGTCGCAGAAGAACGGCGCCGTGACCTCGCACGTGCGCGTCGCGCACCATCCTTCTGAAATCTACGCGCAGCGAATCGATACCGGCGAGGCCGACCTGATCCTCGGATGCGACATGCTGAGCGCCGGGGCCCAGGACGCTATTTCCAAGATGAGCCCCGCCCGCACCACTGCGGTAATCAATACTCATCAGCAGCCGCCCGGCCCGTTCGCGAGAAATCCTGACTGGGAATTTCCTGACGCGAACGTCCGCGCGCTGATCGGCGAGGCGGCAGGGAATCGGGTCGAGTTCGTCGATGCGACGCGGCTGGCGACGGCGCTTACCGGAGATTCGATCGCGGCCAACCTCTTCACGCTGGGCTTTGCGTTTCAGAAGGGCCTCGTGCCGCTGTCGAGTGCCGCGATCCTGCGAGCGATCGAACTCAACGCGGTCGGCGTCGCCGCGAACGAGGACGCCTTTCTGTGGGGCCGCCGCGCCGCTGCCGATCTCGCGCGCGTGACGCGCGTCGCGATACCGGAAGAATCGGCGGCGGAGCAGGCGCCGCAATCGCTGGATACGCTGATACGCGAGCGCGTGGCCTTCCTCAGCGATTACCAGGATGCGAGGTATGCGAGGCAGTACCAAAGCTTCGTCGAGCGCGTGCGCGCGGCCGACGCGAATCCGAACGACGGCGAGCGATTGACGCGAGCGGTCGCCGCGAACCTCGCAAAGCTGATGGCCTACAAGGACGAGTACGAGGTCGCGCGCCTTTACACCAACGGCGAATTCAAACGGCAGCTCTCGCGCACCTTCGAGGGCGATTTCAAGATCAGCTTCAATCTGGCGCCTCCGACGTTCGCGAAAAAAGACCACGACGGTCATCCGATGAAATCGCAGTGGGGTCCGTGGACCTGGTACGCGCTTAAAATCCTGCCCAGATTGCGCCGCCTGCGCGGCACTCGCGCCGACATCTTCGGCTACACAGCCGAGCGCAAGATGGAACGGCAGCTGATCGCGGACTATCGGCGTTCGATCGAGGATGCCCTGACGCGGATTGGGCCGCATAACTACGAGGCGATGGTGGAATTGGCCTCGATGCCCGAGAAAATCCGAGGATTTGGGTATGTCAAGGAGGCCAGCGTTGTGGCGGCGCGCAGCCGATGGCAGGAATTGGAGCAGGCGATCGAACGGGGCTTCAGCGAGGCTCCGGCCGAAGCGCGCGCGTCGTGAGCCTGGATTACGAAGAGGAAGCGGGCGTGGCTGCCGCAATCAGACTGCGGCAGTCCGCGGACCTACGGTCGCTTGTTCTTGCGAATCGATTCGGCGAGCCGTTGGATGTCCTCGGAAACGTTGCGCCAAGCCGTGTCTTTGTTTGGCCAGAGCTCCACGGCCAGCGCGTCTTTTGGCAATGCCTGAAGCTTTGCGAACGGCGCGATTTTCCAGTTGCAGTCACGAACGATGATCGGTACTACATGCGCTTTCTTTTCTTCGTGCCGCCCGAGCGCCGGGCCTCATCAATTCTGCGGCGCGCGCCGCTTAATCGGTTTCGGCTCTTAGCCATGCGCTTTCATTAGTCTCATTCTCACCGAGTTGCCGCGGCGATCAGGCCGCGGCAGTCCGCGAGCGTATCGATCTTCCAGCACGTCGCGATCAAGGCGTTCATGCGTTCGGGCGCGAGCACCGACGCTGCCTGATCGCGAAACTTTTCTTCGAGTTCGCGATCGGTCATCGGGCGCGCCAGGTTCCCGATTGCGTGCTCGACGTGCTTGACGATGCGCTCGCCGCTCGCGAGGGTCACCTCGACGGTCGCCTGGTCTTCGCCGATACGCGGATCGCCGGTTGCGACTGCCAACTCGCGCACGCGCTTCACGTCCGGGTCGTTGACAGTGTCGTCGGTGAATTCGGCGATTCGCGCATTGCCGCGCACCAGGCCGATCGCCGCGGCGTGAAAGACGGAAAACTTGCCTTCGAGTCCGCGGCTGATGCGCTGCTTGTTGCACAGGTCGAGCACGAGCGGCGCGACCTTCAATTCCACCGCGCGGATATCGCGCGGCGACAGCTTTCGCTCGCGATGGATCTGAATGCACGCGTCGATCGTCGGATGAATAACGATGCCGCACGGGAACGGCTTGTAAGTGTTTGCGGAAAAGTTGAATTCGGAGCCTAGCTTCGCGGTGACCTTGGACAGATCGTAGCTGGCCGACGTTACATGTGCGAAGCCGCGCGGCCCTTCGATCCCGAACTCGCCGCTGGTGAATCCGGCTTGCGCCAGCAGCGCTGCCGCGTAACCGTTTTGCGCCGCGCGCCCCGGATGAAACGCCTTGCCCATCGAACCGAACATCTCGCGCAGACCGGCCGATTGGGTCGCGGCAAGTCCGATCGCCCAGACCATTTCCTGAAGCGGCAGATCGAGCAGCTTGGCGATCGCGACCGCGGCGCCGAAGACGCCGGCGGTGCCGGTGATATGCCATCCCGCGTCGTAATGTGCCGGATAGACCGCGTTGCCGATACGCGATTCAGCCTCGAAGCCGAGCACGAACGCGTGCATCAAGGCCGCGCCGGTCACGGGCGTCGTGCTGGCGTAGGCGAACAGCGCGGAGGCGACGGGCGAGCTCGGATGGATGTAGTTCGTCGGCGTGGTGTCGTCGAAGTCGAGCACGTGCGAGCTGATTCCGTTGATCAGCGAGGCGTGGAGCGGGTCCATCCGCTCGGCTCTGCCGAGTACGCTCGCGATCGGATTGCCGAAATACGGCGCCATCGCTTTGATC
This sequence comes from Binataceae bacterium (SeqCode), assembly GCA_050010455.1. Lineage (GTDB taxonomy): Bacteria > Desulfobacterota > Binatia > Binatales > Binataceae > DATJOQ01. Next base: position 10,097 of record JBEKLA010000039.1, read on the forward strand.
GCGATATCGACCGCATCTTCGCGGCATCCGCCCAGCGCGCATCCGACGTAATTCAGAATCGCGCGGCGTGCTTCATGATAAACGCTCGGCGGGATTTGCTCCGGCCGGCTCGCGACGATCCACGATGCTAGTTCTTTGGTAACCGACATATTGAGACGCCATCCTGCGAGCGAAACGTGCTCATACGTTAGGTTCGAGATCGAGGCGAGCGACGGCGCCCTCAAGGCGCGGTCCCGCCGCCGGATAGCGCTTCAGCACCATCGGATCGTGGCCGGGAATGATGTGGCGGGGCGAACTCGCCAGCCGCCGGATGGTCTCGTAGCCTTCGAGCATCTCGCCGACGTCGTGCACGACCGGGAATGGCCGCCCTTCGTCGATGTTGGCGTAGAGGTGTGACGCGTCGGAGGCGAGCACCACCCATCCGCGATTGGTTTGCACGCGCACGATCTGCATCCCCATCGTGTGCCCGCCGACGCGGTGGACGCTAATCCCGGGCGCGAGTTCGTCGCTGCCGTCATGGAAGCGCACGCGGCCCTCGAACAGCCGCCGAATCATCGCGGCTACGTCGTCGGCCTCGAACGGCATCCGCGTCGCCGGATAACACATGAAGCGGCCCGTGCAATACGCCATCTCGCGGTCCTGCAAGTGATAGCGCGCGCGCGGGAACAGCGAGTGGTTCCCGCAGTGATCGAAATGCATGTGCGTGACGATCACGTCTTCGACATGCTCGGGATTGATGCCGAGGGCGGCCAGCCCTTCGCCCGGTGAGCGCAGAAACTCGCGACTGCGCTTGGCGCCCATAGCGGCGTCGAAGCCAGTGTCGACGATAAAATTGCGCTTCTCGCCGACGATCGCCCAGACGTAATAGTCGAGCGGCATCGGGCCGTCGTGCGGATCGCCGCCGATAAAGTTTGCGCTCGCCCGCCGCTCGTGATGGCCATAGCGGACGGCGTAGATCTCCCATTTATCGCTTGTCGCCATAATCCGCTCCTATCAGCCCTTTACCTCGACTCCGGCCCATTGCTCGAGGCATTTGACGACCGTCATGATATCGGAGCCAGGGCCTTGAACCGCCTTGGTGACCGCCAGGAGTTGGCGCACCGCGTTGCCCACCCACATCGGAACGCCGAGCGCTTCGGCTTCGTCGAGACAAAGCTTCACGTCTTTGTAAAGGAGTTCGGTGGTGAAGCCGAAATCGAAAGTGCGCGTCAGCACCGTCCTCGGGAATTTATCCTGGGTTGCGCTGTTGCGGCCGCTGCCCGCGTTGAGGACGTCGATCACCACTTTCGGATCGAGGCCGGCCTTCACGCCCATCACGACGCCCTCGGCCGTGACCGCCAGAGCCGCTGCCGAAAGCAGATTATTGACGAGTTTCATCGTTTGTCCGATGCCGGGGCGTTCGCCGATGAAGAATACCTTTCCGATTACTTGAAGTATCGGTTTAAGCCGGTCGAGTAACTCGCGCGGGCACGCAACCATCAGCGCCAGCGTTCCCTTCTGCGCGCCGGTGATGCCGCCGCTCACGGGCGAATCAACGCCCACGATCCCCTTGGCGGCCAGCCCTTGCGCTACGGTGGCGGCGACGCGCGGACCGGTGGTCGAGAGATCGACAAAAGTCTTCACGCGTGAGCCCGCGATAACGCCGTTGTCGCCCAACGCTACCGTCTGAACGACGGCTGGAGTCGGCAGACTGACGAGAACCGTCTCGACAGCGGACGCGACTTCGGCCGGCGACGCGGCGCGCCGGGCTCCGCGCGCGACCAGCGGCGCCGCCGCCGCGTCGCTCGGATCGCAAATGGTCAAGCCGAAGCCATCGTCGAGCAGACGGTTCGCCATCGGTCCGCCCATCCGTCCGACGCCAATAAATCCCAGATGCTCTTTCGCCATCGTCACTTCTCCGATTGCGTTTTGCGTTGCGTCAGGACTTCGATCCGTCTTCGGCGAAAACCTCGCGCGCGGTGCGGAAAGCGTCGACTGCCGCCGGCGCTCCGCAATAGATGCCGGCTTGCAGGAGGATTTCGCGGATCTCCTCCTTGGTGACGCCGTTGCGAAGCGCGCCGCGCAGATGAAGTTTCAGTTCGTGCGGGCGGTTGAGCGCGGTGATCATCGCGATGTTAAGCATGCTGCGGATCTTGCGCGGCAACCCTTCGCGGCCCCATACCGCTCCCCAGCAGTATTCGGTGACGAGTTCCTGAAGCGGGCGGCTGAAATCGTCGGCGTTCTTGATCGAGGACTCTACATACTCAGCGCCCAGCACCGCTTTGCGAATCTCGAGACCCTTCTCGTACATGCTCTGCGACATCTTTTTTCCTCCAGGTGTGCCGGGGCTAATCCGGCGGCGCGCCAAAATCGTTACTCGACCGATGACAGGCTCGCCGCGTCCCATCGCGGCGCGTTATGAGACGTTTACTGATACGTGCTATGAGATTTTTTGATGCATATTACGGCGAGATCGGATAAGTCAAACCAAAGCGCCAACGCCCGTGGAGGAGTCTGACCGATCGCCGTTTGATAGTTCGGCATAACCGGTATGTCCTCTTACTCTGAGCAGCTGGCCGACTGGGTGCATGCGCTGGACTTTCGCGATATTCCGGCGGACGTGGTCGAAGCGACCAAGCTACGCGTGCTCGACGTTATCGGTCTCGCGCTGGCGGGGAGCGTGACCGACTTCGGCAGATCGGTCCGGCGCGCCACCGTCGCGATGAATCCCGCCGGGCCAAGCCGGCTGATTGGAACTGGCGAATCGGTGGGTGTCGCCGCGGCGGCATTCGCGAACGGCGCGATGTCGCAGGCGCTGGAATACGACGACACGCACAACGAATCGATCGTTCACATGAGCGGGCCGTCAGTGGCCGCCGCGATGGCGCTGTCCGACATTCGACCGATCTCGGGCCCTCGGATGATTACCGCGATAGCGCTGGGCAATGAGATTTCGTGCCGGATTGGGATTGTGGCACCGGGACAGTTCCATCGCCGCGGTTTCCATCCCACCGGCCTGTTCGCGACCTTCGGCTCGACGTATCTGGCGGGCCATTTGCTCGGACTCAATCCCGGGCAACTCGCGAATGCCGCCGGAATCGCGGGCAGCTTTGCCTCCGGCATCCTCGAGTGCTGGGTCGATGGGACGCAATCCAAGTTCCTGCATCCCGGATGGGCGGCGCAGAGCGGGATTAACGCAGCATTCCTCGGCGGCGCTGGTACCACAGGCCCGAGCGCGGTTTTCGAGGGACGTTTCGGACTGTTGGCGTCGCATCTACAGGATCAATCCGCGCCGCCGAACTTCACGCGGATTACGGATGGCCTAGGCGATAAGTGGGAAAGCCGCAAGGCGTCGTTCAAGCCGTATCCAGCGGCCCATGTGATTCATCCGTATATCGACGCGCTGTTGAGGCTCCGGGCGCAATACAAGATCGAGCCGCGCGATGTCGATCAGATCTTATGTCCGGTGGCGAGCTACATCGTTCCAATCGTTTGCGAGCCGGTCGCCGAGAAGTGCCGTCCCAAATCCGACTCTCATGGACGTGTCAGCCTGCAATACACGCTCGCGGAAGCGCTGTTTACGGGACGACTCGGGAAGGACGCCTATCAACGCGCGACGCTTAACAATCAGGCGGTGTTGGCTTTGGCCGAGCGAGTCGCTTACCGGGTCGATCCGAGCTTTCCGGGTCCGGAGCGGTTTAAGGGCGTCGTGAAAGTGATATTGAAAAACGGCGTATGCCACGAGGCGGTAGAGGAGCACAATCGCGGCTCGGCCGAGAATCCGATGAGCCGCGAAGAGATTCTCGCCAAGTTCGAAGAAAACGCCGCAAGCGTTCTGCGGTCGGCCAGCATCAGCATGCTTGCCGAGGCCGCGTTAGGATTGGAGGCCTCGACCGACGCCAGCGATCTGGTCCGGCTGTCGATTAGCACCTCCAAGCCATGATCCAGTGCGTTTTAAACGCCGAGCCGCGGAGATCGTCGAGCTAACGGACACTCAATCTAGAAATCTGCGCGCCAGGTCTTCAAGTTCGCGTTCGGCGGTTTGCGGCGTCAGCGTCAGCGCATCCGAAGTCAGCAGAATGCGATGAGCGCCGGCCTCACGATATTCACGCACCAGCCGTCGCGGGTCGCCCTCGGGAGGTCTCATGATCGTTATCTCGAGGCTGTCAAAGTCGCGTCCGGCCGCCGCACACATCTTTCGTAGCTGGTCCAAGTAGCCGGCGAGCTGGCTCGGGCTATAGTTGACTGGCATCCAGCCGTCACCAAGCGCGACCGTGTTCCGAAGCGCGCGATTGCCTTGGGCGCCAATCAGGATGGGCGGATGAGGCTTCTGCTTGGGCTTGGGATATGAGCGCACCGGCGGGAACTTGCACCATTCCCCGTCGAAGCTGGCCTCGTCTTTGGTCCATAACTCCTTAATGGCGCGGATGTACTCGCACGTCATCGGCCAGCGCCGCTCGAAGTCGACGCCCATTATCGCCGTCTCCTCCGCCAGCCATCCGGCCCCGACGCCGCAGATGAAGCGACCGCCGGAATAGTGGTCGAGCGTGGCGACCTCCTTGGCGGTCACGATGGGGTCACGCTCGGGGATTAGAATCACCGCGGCGCCGATTTTGATTCGGCTGGTCGCCTGCGCCGCCATCGCCAAGCAAACGAACGGGTCGGGGAAATAAGCGTAGGACTCGGGGATGGTGGGCATCACTGGATGAGGCGTCCGGACGTCAACCGGCATTATTGGGTGTTCCGAAAGGAAGAATGAATCGAAGCCGAGCGCCTCGCACTTTTTCGCCAGAGCGACGGGGTCGGCGGTGTCGTCGGCGCCTGCGCCGGCTGTGCACAGGCACAGCATTCCGATTTTCATAATATCCTCCCAATCAACCGGAGTGCGCTGATTAGTAGCAATTTGGGCCGAGCACGCCAAACTATTTTGATGTCCGCTTGGCGACGATAAGCCCCCCAGCCGTGCTCATCGGGGGACTTGCTTATTGCGGCCACAAGCCCCATCCTTGGGCGGTTAATCAGAGAGTGGTCGAAGGGAGGCGTCGATGAACCTCGAATTCGAGTTTGGATACAGGGCAAGTATCGCGGCACCTCTTGAGGTCGGCGCCGGTCCGTACGGCACTCGGATGGTGTTCGAGGTGACTGGCGGAAGCTTCGAGGGCAAACGGCTCAAGGGCAAAATCCTGACCGGCGGCGCTGACTGGCTGCTGGTCGGTCCCGACGGATGGGGGCGGCTCGACGTTCGCGCGCAATTCGTCACCGACGACGGCGCGGCGCTGTATCTCTCGTATACCGGTCTCGTCGAGATCAACGAAAAGGCGCAGCAAGCACTCGCCGGGAGCGGCGCAACCGATTACGGCGATCACTATTTCCGCACCACGCCGCGTGTCGAGACCGGAGATCCGCGCTACGCATGGCTCAACCGTACTGTCTTCGTGGCTGAAGGGCGCCTTCAACCCGGACGCGTAGTTGAATACAAAGTGTATCGAGTCGCGTAACAGCAGCGGCCGAGCTTCGAGCGTCGAGCCCGCTTTGGAGAGGAGATCAAAATGGATTTCGGAATAACTATCGCTCCCCACATCGACAGATGGGACCTCATCCGCTACGCCGAGGACCTCGGTTTCGACCGGGCCTGGGTGCCTGATTCCCAGATGCTGTGGTCCGATTGTTACGCTATTTTGGCGCTCGCCGCGGTCAATACCAGGCGCATCAAGATCGGCACCGGCGTGTCGATTGCGGGCACGCGAATCGCGCCGGTGACCGCGCACTCGATCGGCAGCATCAATCAGCTCGCTCCGGGACGCGTGTTTCTCGGCGTGGGAACCGGGCATACCGCGATGCGGGTGATGGGCCAGGAGCCGATGCCAACCAAGGAGTTCCGCGAATATCTGCGCGTGGTGCGCACGCTGCTCGACGGCGACGCGGTCGACTACACCTATCGCGGCCGCACGCGCGAAATTAAGTTCATCCATCGCGACCGCTACTTCGTCAACCTCGACAACCGCATCCCGATCTACGTCGCGGCCAACGGCCCCAAGGCCTGCCAGGCGGCGGGCGCATACGCGGACGGATGGGTGACGATCGGGCGCGACGCGAAAGAAATCAACGACCGGATGACGCAAATCAAGACCGGCGCGCAGGCGGTGGGACGCAATCTCGGCAACGATTTTCACACGGTGCTGTTCACCGTCACGTCGGTGCTGCGGCCGGGCGAGAAGCTGACCAGCGAGCGCGTAATCAACGAAGTCGGCTCGTGGGTCACTTGCGAGTTGCACTTCTTCTACGAAATCTGGAACAAGCTCGGGCGTAAGGACGAAATGATTCCGCCGCACTTCGTTCCGATCTGGGGCGATTATCTCAAGCGCGTCGAGGGCTTTTCTCTGCCCGAAAAATCGCGCTTCCGGCAAATTCACGAGGGCCACGCTACTTTCGTTCCGCCCGAAGAACGCCGCTTCGTAACCCCCGACGCGATCCGGGCGAGCGTCATCGTGGGAAGTCCGGAAGAGATCATCGAGCAGATTCGCGGGCTCGAAAAGAACGGCATCAAGGAGATCAACATCATGCCGGGGCCCGACTACGCGCGGCCGGCCTTCCGCGATTTCGCCGAGATGATCATGCCGGCGTTTAAGCGCTAGCAGCCGAGGCGCGAGATCAGGCTACGAGAAGGCGCCGCGCTTATTCGCGGCGCCGATCCAGTTCGCCGACGAACCGCTCGATCTCATGAGCGAGCAGTTCGGGCCGCTCGAGCAGAATATGATGGTGGGCGCGGGGGATCGTCACTATCCGCACCAGCGGATTCGATTCGGTCGCGCGCCTGATGGCGTCGAGAGTCATCAGGTTGGACAACTCGCCGCGCACCAACAGCACCGGCGCGCGCACGGTCTTGATCGCCTCAAGGCTGTCGATTCCGTCTTCGCCGAGAAAGGTTTCGCGATCGAATTTGAGCGTATAGCGGCCGTCGGCCATGCGGTTGAGGCTATGCTCGGCGATCGCGGCGACGATGTGGGCGGGAATATCGCCCTCCTTGGGAATCAGCCGGAAGCGCTTCTTGGCGGTTTCCAGATCCGGATAGGCGACGATCGGCAATCCCTTGAGGCGGCGCAAAAAGTGATCGCGCCTGGGGTTTGAGGTTATCGGCGCGTCGACCACGACCACGGCGCGCACCGCCTCGGGATGGCGGCTCGCGAACGCGAGCGCGTTGATTCCGCCCATGCTGTGGCCGACGACGATCGCCTGACCAAGCTCGAGATGCTTCACGAAGCGGGCGAGGTCGCGCGCGTAGTCTTCGGGTCGATAACGCGGCGGGTCAACGTACTGGCTTTCGCCGTGTCCACGCTGGTCGAGCGCGAGCAGCCTGAATTTCGCAGCGATCGCTTCGGCCAGCGGCTGCCACCACCAGGCGTTGCCGGAACCTCCGTGGAGCAGAATCAGCGTTCGAGCGGCGTGCGGATGCCATTCCAAGTAATGGAGCCGCGGGGAGCCGTCGAGGAAGTGGCTGGCAGGCGCGTGCGTCGGCCCCGCGCTGTGGTGCGTGGGGGTCATGGCTTAGCCCGGCTGGCGGCTTTGAAACCAAGCGGTTTCATGCCACGATTTAGAGTCGAGTGATACGTCCTCTTATGCCTCGATCCAGCTTGCGCAGATCCAGCCTGTTGAAATCAGTTGCCGCCGGCTCCGTCGCGTTAGTCATCCTAGCCTCAGGAGCGTGCTGGGGCCAAACCGGGAATCGCGCGAAAGCCCATGCGCTGGTCGACGCCGCGATCCAGATGAGCGATACGAATCAGGCGCTAAAGCTCCTGTGGCAGGCGACCGATATCGATCCGACGCTGAACGAGTCGTACATCTACCTGGGGCTGTACTACAACTCGCGCGAAGACTTCCCCAAGGTCGTTGAGGTTTATCAGAAGCTGATCAAGTATCAGCCGCGAGAGGTGAGCGCTTACCTGAATATCGGCGAAGCCTACATGTCGTTTACGCCGCCCAACTACCAGGAAGCTCTCGCTTCCTACCGAAAGGGCTACGCTATCGATTCGGGGTCGTCGTTCGCCGCGTTACGGATCGGCCAGATCCTGGCGCATCAAGGAAATCGCGCAGAGGCTGAGCGTTTTCTGAAGCAGGCCAGCGCCGACACCGCGAAGAACGCCACCATCGCAGCGGAGGCACAGAAAGAACTTCGCCAGTTGGGGGGCTTCTAACTCAGGGATGGTGTTCGGCCGCCTGCCTGCGGTCTTCGGGTCTGGCGAAATAGCGATCGAACAAGGTTTGCTGTTCCGGAGTCAGCGAAGCGCGGATCTGCTGGCGCGCATCCCTGATTAGCTGTGCGCGCTGGCGCCTGAAATCGCCGCGTAACTGCGTAACTTTGTCGCGCGTGTTGAGCATCGTCTCCTCGACCTGCTCGCGCTGGCCGGGGGTCAGCTTGAGCAGCCGATCCATCCGCCGCACGATACCCTCTTCCGGTGGCCGCAGCCACTGGTAGCGGTAGGCCAGCGAGCTGGCGGCAAAGCCGATCAGGACGCCCGCGAGTATAGACACTCCGAGGACAACGAGATTGGTGCGATTAGTATCCACTCGTGCGGTCCATCAGCCCGCGCTCGTCAGGTCGAACGGACTGGGCGGGGCAAGTTCGGTGACTGAATCCTGCGGGCTCAGTGCCTCGTCCAGAGTTTGCGTGGGTGCCGCGATCGCCAGATAGAGCACGATCGTCGCCGCCATCGCCAACGTCATTAGTACCGTCGCCGCCGGCCAAATACGCGGCCTCGACGCTGCAATCACGGGTCGGCGCGAAACCTCAGCGGACGGTGCTGACGCTGGCCGCGACTCGGAGTGCAGCACGGGGGCGGTTATCGCGAACACGCGAAAGGCATGATCGCATCCGGCGCAGCTCCTCAAATGATCGAGCAACTTCCGCCGCTGCTCCTCCTCCATCGAGCCCCGCCAGAACTCGGGGAATTCAAGTCTTACTTCAAAGCAGCCCACTCTTTGACCTCGTAAGGCGTTTCGCCAGGATACGCTCAGCCTGCTTGCGGAGCATATGCCGTGCCCGGAAAGCCCGAATTTTGACCTTGGCTTCGCTCCATCCCATCTGCGCCGCGATTTCAGCTACGCTCAGGTCTTCGCTGTCCTTGAGCACCAGCACCATCCGATCCTCCGGCTTAAGCATCGCCAACAACCTATGCGTCAGATCGTGAGCCTCGTTTCGTTCCTGCGCCGCAGCAACGATTTCTTCCGGCGTGGCGTTATTCACCAGGTCTACCCACGAAGAATCCACCCCGGCGAAGTCGCCGACCAGTTCCTCGGGGCGCCGCTGGCGACGGCGGAGTTCGTCATAACAGACGTTGATCACGATCGCACGCAACCATCCAACAAAAGGCATCTCGGCCCGATAGCCGGGCAGCCCGCTGAACGCCTTAGTGAAGCTCTCCTGCGCAAGATCGCGTACCATCTCGGAGTCCTGGAAGAAGCGATGGCACAGGTTGTTCACAAATCGGCGATGACGCGACGCGAGCTCAGCAAAAGCTGCCCCGTGACCGAGCAGCGCCTCGGCTATGAGTTCCGAATCGGGACGCGCTTCATCGGCGCGATCGTCAATTTCGTAGCTTTCCAAGGCCGCAGCCATCACTATACAAGGATACGCCAGCCGCGTCGGCTGGTTACAGCCCTCAGTCCAAGCGCGGGAGCCGCAGGTTGGCGAGGAAGCCGAGACTTCATCGGAATCAGGATGGCTTGCGATCAATAGGAAAGACAAGCAGAAAGGCCGTCTTTTTTCCGAACCAGGCGGATAAAGGAAACGGGCACTCCGATTGGAGCGCCCGTTTCCTTTATCCGTGATTCCATCGGATTTGCGGGCCTTTAGGCCCGCAAATCCGGAATCCGCTAACGATGCAACTCTTCGAGCTTGTTAATGTCGTAAAGGTTGGAGACCTGTTCCGTCGTCGGCGTGGGATATCCGACGCCGTACCCGATGATGATCGTGCCCCGGTTGTTCTGAATATCCATGACCGGCACGCCCGTGAAGGTGGTGGTATGGACGCCTTTGTTGATTTCCGACCAATCGCCCGTGTAGGTCTCGCTCCACTTCTTGGGATACTCCCAGATCTTCCACAGCTTGCCTTTGCGATCGAAGGCCACCTCCCACCAAGCGTCCATGTTCTGCGCGTCCCAGAAATTGATTGCCTCGCTGTAAGGCGCGCGAGGCGACAACGGGGTCCGTTCGATAACCGCGAACTTGCGCAGCGACCAGCCCGGATCGTTGACGATCAAGCCATTGGGCCCGTAAACACGCAGATAGGTTTCCTTTTGATCCGCCAGCGTAAGTACCTCCTTCCATCCGAGGAACTTCCACTTCCACTCCAGCGGCCGGCCCGCGAAGCTATAGAAGTCCTCGATCGTATGATCGGTGCCCATCATCGAGTCCGACTTAACTTCGGCCGAGATTCGGCGCACGCGCCTTAGGTTGGGGATATACGCCCATCCATCGTCGGAACGCAGGGGGTCGTCATAGCGGAACACGATGAATGCCGTGCCGCGGATATCGAAGGGGGATTGGAAGCCGGTGAACTCCTTGTATTCGAAATCCTTGGCTCCCGGAATCGGGACGACGCCGCCGTGAGCCTGCTCCTGCGCCAGATGGGTGAAGTAAACTCGGCGATAGACCGCTCCGAGGTTGCGCTGGAAGCTGCCGCCTCCGCCGTATTCCTCCTTGGTGCTGGAGGGGAATTTGGTGTCAAACTTGAGTCCGGCGATCCACTGCGGAGGCACGTCCGGAACTCCTTCCGGCTCCTGTCCCGCGTGGGTGCCGCCGAACCGGACCCAGGTAATATTCCAGCTTATGCCGATCAGGCCGTAATTCTGCCAGCGGTATTCCCAGTCCCAGGCTGCTTTGAGTCCCGAGTTCGGATCGTTGGGGTCGAGGGCCGAGTTCGGAAACGGCTGTCCGCAAACGTAGTTGCCGAGCGTGCCATCGCTGTTGAGCTTGACCTGGCTCTGATACTTTTCGGTGCACTCCATGTAGTCGCGGCGCGGAGTGTGATCCTGAACCGGCTGCACTGCAATCTTGAGTTCGGGGAAATTTAATTGTTCGAGGTAGCCCGGAATTATGAACGGGCGCATCTTCTCCATGTCCTGGGCAGTCAGCACGTCGCCCGTTTTGAAGTCAGGCTTCGCATTCTGATACTTGGTCACCCACTGACGAAAAGTGTCAACAGTGTAGCTCTTTAGATCCTGCGCACGCGCTGTGCCGACCATAGACAAGACCAGCACCAATGCCGCCGCCGGGACCGCCATCGAACCGATTTCCCGCAAGCACCGCGAATACCAACGCTTCATAACTCTCCCCCGGTCTGTTTAGGTCCGCAGCCCCGGCTAAGGCCGCAGAATCCGTTTTTGATTCCGAACATCACCCGATAACACGGGAGCCGCCCGGGTAGGCAAAGTGAAATTTGGTGCACTATTAGCCCATTCATAATACGGACGCCAGCGCAAGGCGGTTTTTTTCGAGTCGTTCCGTCCGCCGATATTCTGGCGCAGCCGCTACTTCCTGATCATTGACCCAAGCGCGGGACGTTCCTCCCGCGTCACGACTCAGCGATGGGCTTCCTCCAGCTTGTTGACATCGAACAGCGACTTGGCGTGTTCGGTCGAAATGTCGGGATTTCCGGTGCCGTAGCCGCTGAATATGGTCGCCCTGTCCCGTTGGACATCCACTACGATTTCGGCCTGCAAAGTGCTGTCGTGCACGCCATGATTGAACTCGGCGAATTCCTTGTAGTCTTCGCTCCACTTGTTCTGCAAGGTCCAAGTTTTGTAGAGCTTCTTTTGTCGATCGAAGGAATAGGCGTAGGCCGGGGTCCAGTTTTGGGCGTCCCAAAGCATTACGACGCTGCTATAGGGGTGGTTGGGCGCTTTTGGCGTCCGCTCGACCACCGCGAAGCGCCTTACCGACCACTGGTCGTTAGAGATCTGTCCATTAGGGCCGTAAAACGTTGGATAGTCACCTTTGGGGTCAGAAACCGACAGGAGATCTCTCCAGCCCAGGAACTTCCAGTTCCACGACAACGCGCGTCCTGAGAAGGTGTAGAAATCCTCGACCGTCTGCTCGGTCCCGGCCACGGAGTCGGATTTGACCTCCACCGAGATGCGCCGTACTCGCCGCGCCTTGGGATCGTAGGTCCAAGCGTCGTCGGCGCGGTTGGGGTCCGCGTAGCGATAATTGATAATCACTTCGCCGCGTACGTCGTAAGGGGAGATGAAGCCGGTGAATTCCTTCCAGAAGAAGTTGCTGGCATCGGGCGTATCGAGCACCCCGCCGCGATAGGCCAAGGGGGCGAGATGGGTGAAATACAGCCGTTCATAGAGGCTGGCCGCGGTGCGCTCGAAGGTGCCGCCACCGCGATAGTCATGGGTAACGTCACCGGGCAGTCTGCTGGTAAAGGGAACGCCGACGAGCCAGTCCTGGAGCGGCGAATCGACCACGATGGGTTGGCTGCCGCGAGTGCCGCCGAAATGGTCATAGAGGAAAAGGAAGTTAAGCGAGAACTGGCCGTAGTTCTGCCATCGATAATCGAAGTTGTAAGCCGCCTTGAGGCCCGATAGCGGATCGTTCGGCGTGAGCGACGCGTTCGAGAAAGGCTGGCCGCAAAGATGGTTCGCCAGAGCACCGTCGCTGTTGAGCTTCACTTGCGGCTGGTACTTTTCGGTGCATTCCATGTAATCCCGGCGTGGAGTATGGTCGCGAGTCTCGATGATCTCCATCTTGAATTCGGGGAAATTCAACTGCTCGAGATATCCCGGTGGCACAAACGGCCGCATTCTCTCGAGGTCTTTCTGGGTGAGCACGTCGCCCGGTTTGAAATCAGGCTTTGCAGCGGGATACTTGCTCAACCACTCATCCAGGCTAGCTCGGGTGTAACTCTTGATGTCCTGCGCCGTGGCAGCAGGCGCGATCGAAAGCACGATACCCGCGGCACCTATCGCGATCGCGATTGCGAGTCGCGTCCACGATCCCCTTCCTCGCGTCATCAATGTCATCCTGATAACTCTCCTAAAACGACCGTTCGCCTAGTCTAATAATCAGAGAAGCCGGCCAACCGAAGTCTCAGCCGGCGGGCAGGATTCGGCGCAAGCGTGCGACTCTTGCGGATAAAGCAAAAGCCGCGCGCTTTGTCCAGTGCAGCGCGTGTTCCGGAATCAGATCGTGTGAGTGGATCGACGAAGCCGACTGACAGTTCCGGGCGTGGGGGGGGGGGGGGGTGGGGGGCCCCGGCGGGCGTTTTTTTGTATTTTATGGGGGGGGGGGGAACGCGGAGGGGAG
>JBEKLA010000040.1:0-22888 GCA_050010455.1 Binataceae bacterium (SeqCode)
GGTCGAGGCCAACTCGCGCGTGCTGCGCGCGCTCAATCTGCCGACGTTTGTCATCCCGCACGGAGTCAGCCTGCGTCCGGCAGTTCATCGAGGCTCGCCGAGCCGGCAAACCGTGCTCTTCCTGTCGCGGCTCGATCGGAAAAAAGGGCTGGAGCTGATGCTGCTGGCTCTTGCCGACCTCGCGCCGTGTTATCCGGAATTGCGATGTGTAATCGCGGGCAGCGGCAATCGCGCCTACGAAGCACGGCTCAAGCGCGCTGTGCGGCGCTTAGGTTTGGGCGATAGGGTTCGGTTTGTGGGCTTTGTGTCCGGCGACGCCAAGCAGGCGCTGTTCGATAGCTGCGACATCTTCGTGCTGCCTTCGCAAGACGAGAACTTTGGCCTGGCGGCAGTAGAAGCCATGGCGGCAGGGATGGCGGTCGTGCTGACCCGGGAGGTTGCAATCAGCGATGCGGTGGCCGCTGCCCAGGCCGGCTTGGTAATCGAGCCAGATCGCGAGGCACTGGCGATCTCGCTGACGGCGTTACTCCAAGACCCCGCCTTAGCGCAAAAGTGCGGCCGCAATGCGCGGCGGCTGACGATCGAACAGTTCTCCTGGCACATCGTCACCCGCAAGCTAATTCAAATGTACGACCGGGTTCGCCAGGGCCACCATGATCAAGCCGCGGCAGGCGAGTAGCCGTGCCCCGCGCTGCGTACTCAACTAACCAATCTTGAGTTTGGTTCCGGAGCCGCTTCCGCCTCCCGTTACCGCGGTCTGAGCCATTTTTGTCCCCGCGTCGTAGTAGCGGCGATGCCAGATGCCGGTATACGGTTCGCCTTCCTTCGGCATCCGCCAGGTCGTTAGCTGCGCCTTCGACAGCTCGACTCCAATCAGCGCCCGCGGCTGATCCAGGGTTTCGGTCAGATAGTAATCCGCCGACTGCTCATCGACGTAGCGGCAGGTGATCCGCCGGTAGATGTCGCGCCAGCGATCGTCGTGGCCGGGCGCGAAGAGAATCTCCGCGGTTCCTTCAACCAGCACCTTGCGATAGATGCCCGCCGCCTCGTCGATGGTGATCGCCACTCGCGGATCGCGCTTGATGTTGGCGTAGAACGCCGAATGCTTGCGCGGAGTGATCAGAATCTTGCCATTTTCAAAGACGAACCAGACTGGCACCACGGTCGGCGCCCGGTCCGGGCGCAGGGTCGCGATACGAGCCAAGTTGCCACGCTCGGCCAGAAACTCCTGCATTTCCTTTTGCGACAGCTTCGGCATAACTCACCTATCAACTTGGAGGGGTTTCGATTCGCGCGAGCATGTTCACATCGCACTAGAATCGGTCAAGCCCAGGCTAGCCCCGGCGGCACGCGGCGGCTACTCTTTGGGCTTCGTCAGATCGCGATAGCCGGAAAGCGATTTCGGATCCAACCAGGCGGGATCGTCGGATAGCGTCGGATAGCCGGAGCCGAGTTGGATCAGCACGCCGTTGGCGCTGCGCGGCGAGATGTAAGCCTCGTAGGAGGTTGGCGACCATTCGGTTTCGTCGATCACGCGCACTCCCTTCTGCTTGAGCGCGGCGGCTTTCTGCTGAGTGTCCGTGACCCGCAGGGTCAGATGATGAAGCCCCTCGCCGCGCTTGGCCATGAACTTCCCGAGGAAAGAAGCCTCGGCCGTGGGCTCGAGCAATTCGATGATGACACCGCTTAGGTCAAGTTCGCAGAATTTAAAGTGGTCTTCCTGATTTTCGCTCTCGTAGAGGAAGCGCGCGCCCATGATTTCCTCCCAGAATTTGCGCGCCTCGGCCAGGTTTTTCACCGCGATTCCGATGTGATCGAGCTTGCCGATCGGTTCTTTTGCCATAGCAGAAGGACTCCTTTTGATTGGCGCAATCTTGATGCGGTTTGGTGTGACCGTCAAGCCGTGATAGCCAAAGCACGATGCCGACGCCGTGGAAGATGCCGCCGCTGATCAAGGTCTATGAAGCGCTCGGCGCGCTTGGTGACGGGCGGGTGCGAATAGTCGATGCCGAGCGCGCGACAGTCACGTCCTCCGGAGGCGACAAGTCCTACGACGTCGAGACTCGGGACGACGGTCGCGAACTCAGCTCGAACGACAACGCTTCCTATTGGCAGGGGTACGTCGGCTATCCGGCGATCGCGGTTTTGCTCTGCCGCGGAATAATCCCACTGGCGCCTGGCGCGCCCGACGCCCTGGCCGGGATTCCGTGGAACGAATTGAATCACCGCTTCAAGCGGGATTACGCGAAAACGTTGGCCGAGGTTGAATCAAGACTCAAGCAAGCCGGCCACGATCCCGACGCTATCCGCGCCGATGCCGAAGCGGTGATGCGAGCGCTTCGCGAATTGGCGCCGTATCGCGGCAAGCGCCTTCGCCCAGCGCGCTAGTCAATACGCAAACGCTCGGCGAGACGGCTGAAGCGGCGGCGCTCCTCTTCGTTGCGCACCGCCTGCTGGAGCGCGCTGCGCGTACCAACCAGCACGCACACCCGTTCGGCGCGCGTGATCGCGGTGTAGAGCAGGTTCCGGCGCAGCATCAGATAGTGGCTCTGATGCAGCGGCATCACCACCGCCGGATACTGGCTGCCCTGGCTCTTGTGCACCGAGATCGCGTAGGCCAGCGCCAGTTCGTCGAGCTCGCCGAGGTCGTAACCGATGGGATTATTGTCCTCGAACGCGACTTCGAGTCGGCCGCGCTCGGCGTCGACGCGGACGACCTTGCCGATATCGCCGTTGAACACCTGCTTTTCGTAATTGTTGTGGAGCTGGATGACACGATCGCCTTCGCGAAAATCACGCTCGCGGGCGCGCAGCGCCTTGCCTGCCGGATTCAACAACTGCCGCAGCTCCTGATTCATCGCGTGGACGCCGATCGGCCCGCGGTTCATCGGCGTTATCACCTGGATCTCGTTGCTGTCGCGGATACCGAAGTTCCCCACCAGCCGCGTCTGCACCAGTTGCTTGATGGTCGCGAGCACGTCTTCGGGCGCGCTGCGCTCGAGGAAGAAGAAATCGCCTTGCGCGTCGTTGGTGATCTCCGGCATCAGTCCGCGATTGATGCGATGGGCGTTGGCGACGATCGCGCTGGCCTTGGCCTGGCGGTAAACCTCGCGCAGCTCGATAACCGGCGCCAGGCCCGATGCGATCACGTCCTTGAGCACGCTGCCCGGTCCCACCGACGGAAGCTGATCGCGATCGCCGACCAGCACCAGCGTCGCGGTGGGAAGCAACGCCGAGAGCAGGCTCGAAGCGAGTTCGATGTCCATCATCGAAGCCTCGTCGACGATCAAATAACTGGTGCGCAGCGGCAGCATCTCGCCGCGCAGGAAGTCGCCGCTGTCGGGCGAGTACTCAAGCAGGCGATGGATCGTCTTGGCATCTCGGCCGGTCGCCTCTGCCAATCGGCGCGCCGCGCGGCCGGTCGGCGCCGCCAGCATCGGCCTGATACCGGCGTCGTCAAGCGCCACGAGCAGCGAGCGCAGCAGTGTGGTCTTGCCGGTCCCGGGACCGCCGGTGATCACCGCGACGCTGCTTTCGAGGGCGCATCGCAGCGCCCGCTTCTGCTCCGCCGAGAGCGGTATCGTGGCGAGCTTCTCGGCGGCGGCGATGCCGCGCTCGACGGCCGCCTTGCCTCGCGTCGGCGCGCCGCTCAGGCGGCGCAAGCCGTTGGCCACGTTTATCTCAGCCTGATACAGGCGATTCAGATAAATTGCCGGTTCGTCGCCGTCGCGGTCGACGACGACTTCGCCGGTTTCACCAAGCTCGATGACCGCGCGTGACGCCAGATCCCGATCCATCTCCAGAGCGGAGGTGAACTGATTTTCCAGATAGCTGAGGGGTGCGAAGGTGTGGCCTTCTTCACTCATCCGCTCCAGTATGTACAGCACCGCGGCGCGCGCACGCTCGAGCGAATTACGCGGGATTCCGAGCCGTTCGCCGACCGCGTCGGCGGTGCGAAATCCGATTCCCGCAACCGTGCGCGCCAGCAGGTACGGGTCGCGGCGGATCGTTTCGAGCGACTGCGCGCCGTAAACTTTATGAATCCGCCGCGCGTGCGCGGCCGAGATCCCGTGACCGCGCAGGAACAGCATCAGCTCGCGCAAGCCGGAGGAATCGCGCCACGCTGCGGTTATCCGGTTTACGACGACGGCGCCCAGGCCGTGGACTTCGCGTAATCGATGCGGCGCCTCGTCCAGGATCGACGGAAGCTGGTCGCCGAAGCACTCCACGATCCGGCGCGCCAGCGCCGGTCCGACGCCTTTGATCTCGGCGGCAAGGTAACGCTCCAGCGCTGCCACCCCCGCCGGGCGCAAAATCTCGAAGTTATCGATGCGGAATTGATGGCCGTAGCGCGGATGGGTTTCGAAACGCCCCTCCAGCCGCAGCGTGACCCCGATCTCGACCCCGGCGAGATTGCCGACGATTGAAACGGGTTGGCGCGAGTTATCCTCGCCGAGGCGTTCGAGCCGTGCGACGGTATAGCCGCTGTCGTCGTTGACGAACAGGATCTGCGCCAGCGTGCCTTCGATTGACTCCTGTGACTGTCCGGTTGCTACCACGGCGGTTCGCGCGCGTCAGGAAGTCCTTCCGATTCTCGGTTCCGATCCAAGCATCGATGCAAGTTAGCCCCGTCGGACGAGGCCTCGTCAAGTGACTCTTTTGGGTGCAGCTATCAGAATTGCTAAAAATTCTCACTCGTCCTATACGAATAATAGAACCGGGGTGGCGACGATGGCGCCGTCTTCAAAGCGGAATTTAATCGAACAAGGAGGCCCATCATGGATAAGAAGAATCGGAAAGGTCGAATCAATAAACTATTAAAATTTCTAACCATCGCACTTGTTGTTCTGATCTTGCCGAGCGTCGCCTTCGCGCAGAAACCGCCAGCTACAGGCGGCGAGGCGATGTATCGGGATTATTGCGGCAGCTGCCATGGCGCCGATGGGAAAGGTAACGGTCCGCTCGTTCCCGTACTGACGGTTCACCCATCGGATCTCACCCAGTTGACCAAGGAAAACAAAGGAGTGTTCCCGGCCCTGCACCTCGCCAAGATAATCGATGGGCGCGAGACGGTGAGGGGACACGGAACTCCCGAGATGCCGGTGTGGGGCCGGACATTCACTTTGCAGGAAAAAGGCACCATGGGCACCGAGAAGGCGGCGGTTAGCGGACGAATTCAGACGCTGATTGCGTACTTGGATTCGATCCAGGAAAAATGACCGTTCTTGCCACGGAGCTAAGCTGGTGGCCGCGCTATTCCGCGATGGCTCGTGAGCGGCGCTATCGCGGCGCGCGGTGCGAGTTTTTCAGGTGAGTCGCCCCTGGCCGTTTCTAAGCTTCGCGCGCAATGATAAAAGGCCGCCGACGACCGATGCGGTTATGCGTATCGGCTGTCGGCGGCCGGCCAATGGCGACTATCGTTAGGGCTATCAATCGTACGCGCGGCACGGTCTTGTGCGAGCGGCTTGAGCAGGCCGCGACCTCGCGTGAGCGAAGTCGCGGCCTGCTCGGCCGTCGAGGCCTCGAGCCCGGCGCCGGGATGCTGTTCGTGGCGGGCCGTCTGACGCCGTTTTTGTGGATGCACATGTTCTTCATGCGCTTTGCGATCGATATCGTTTTCCTCGGACGCGACGGCAGGGTGTTAAAAATCGATCACCGGTTGCGTCCGTGGCGAGTTTCGTCGTTGGTGTTCGGCGCATACCACGCGCTCGAACTGGCCGAGGGTAGCGCCGAGCGCAGCCAGACCCAAATCGGCGATCAGATCATAATCGAACCGGTTTGAATGCGATGCGGCAGGGCGGAGCAGGCGCGGACTATCCTTCCGCAGCCAGCATCAGGCAATCAGATAGAATACTGGGCGCGCTCGAGGCCGAGCTGATAACGCGCCGCGTCGATCAGGTTTTGCATCAGCGCCAGCACCGTCATCGGGCCGGTGCCGCCGGGATTCAACGTGATCCAGCCGGCAACTTCCTTCACCGCGTCGAAGTCCACATCGCCGACGAATCGCCCTTTGCCGACGCGGCGAAAACCGACGTCGATCACGCATGCGCCGGGCTTAACCATATCGGCGGTTATCAGATAGGGCCGGCCGACGTCGGCACCGGTGCATGACACCAGCAGGTCGGCTTCGCGGCATACCGCCGCGAGATCCCTGGTATGACGATGACACCACGTCACGGTCGCGTTGCGCATCCGGCCGCCCAGGATCAGGGCTAGTGGCTTTCCGGCGATATCGCTGCGTCCGATAACCACCGCGCGGGCGCCGTCGACGGGCACTTGATAATAGTCGAGCATGGTCAGAACGCCGCGCGGCGTGCACGGGAGGAAGCTCCCCCATGCGCCGCGATAGAAGCCGGCAACGCTCGCTGAGCAAACTCCGTCCACGTCCTTGAGCGGATCGATAATGTCGAAAAGGCGGAACTTGTCGACCGTTTCAGGCACCGGGAGTTGAAGCAGGATACCGGCGATGCTTCGGTCTTGATTGAGACGGGTGATGGTTTCGATAAGACTTTCGGTGCTCGCTTCCGCCGCCGGAACCTCGACCAGCTCGCTGACCAGATCTAACTCTGCCGCGTATCGCTGCTTATTGCGCACGTACTGACGGGAGGCCGCGTCGTCACCCACCAACACCGCCGCCAATCCGGGAACGGTTCCATAGCGCTGTGCCAACTCCTCCGCATGACGCCGGATTTCCGGCATCAGCCGCTGGCTCAATTCGCGGCCATCCATGATAATCGCTGCCATATAGCGAAGAATTTATATCACAGCCTTCGAGGGCGCATCGGCAGGGCCGAGGAAATCGCTATAAACAGACGCTTGTTGGCAAATCTGAACGTTTACGCTTCGTGCGAGGCCACTTCCTCTGATAAATTTATAACGTTCGTGGGAATTCTTAATCGGACAGTCTTATTCGACCGGCATCAAAGCCTCGGTGCGCGCATCACTGAATTCGCGGGCTTCGAGATGCCGGTGAGTTACGCCGGAATTATCAAAGAGCATCTGGCCGTGCGCTCCGCGGCTGGTCTGTTCGATCTCAGCCACATGGGAGAGTTCGAAGTCCGCGGCCCGCACGCACTCGCGATGCTGCAGCGCGCGTTGACCAACTCCGCCGCCCATCTGCGCGAAGGCCGTGCACAATACAGCCTGCTCTGCACGCCCAGCGGCGGAACGATCGACGACGTGATCGTGTATCGTCTCGGAGCTGAGCGCTACTTACTGTGCGTCAATGCGAGTAATGTTGGGGCCGATCGTGAATGGCTGATCGATCTCAATCGCGGACGCGCCGAGTTCGAGGACGTGACCGAATCGACGGCTCTGATTGGCATCCAGGGGCCGAGGACTCAGACGATCCTGCAGCCGATGACGGGGCTGGAGTTGCAACGCGTCGCTCGCTTCGGAGTCGTGACCGCCACGATCGCGGGGGCCAAGTGCGTGGCTGCGCGCACGGGTTACACCGGCGAGGGCGGCTTCGAATTGTTCGTCGCTCCGGAGCAGGCTGGCGCGCTGTTCGACGCGATACTCGAGGCCGGGCGCGGCGCTGGACTGCAACCGTGCGGACTGGGCGCCCGCGACACGCTGCGGCTCGAAGCCGGGCTTCCGCTCTACGGTCACGAACTCGATCGCGACACCTCGCCGCTCGAAGCCGGGTTGGGCGCGTTCGTCAGGTTGGACCACGATTTTGTCGGTGCCGAGGCGCTCACCCGCGAGCGCGCGGACGGATCGAAAAAGCATCTGGTAGGGATTCGCACCGACGACGGCAAGAGCATCGCACGCCAGGGCTACAAGCTATTTCACGACGGCAACGAAATCGGCGTCGTGACCAGCGGCACCTTTGCCCCGAGCTTCGGCCGGCCACTGGCGATGGCATATATCAGGAGCACCGCCGATATTGGCGCCGAGTCGCCGCAGGCAGTTGCAGTAGAGATTCGCGGGAGTAAGGTGGCGGCGACGGTGACGTCGCTGCCGTTTTACCGTCGCGGAGCGCGCGCGGCGTGAGTTTAGGTTGAGGACCAGAAGGAGCGTGAGTTTTTTCGCGTCGCGGAAAGCAAAAGATGACAAGGGAGTGTTCTGAATCGATGAGGTTCTTCCCGCATACTGAGCAAGACGTGGCGGCGATGCTGCAAACGATCGGCGCCGATTCGCTCGAAGCGCTAATCGCGAATGTGCCCGCCGGGTTGCGCGAGCGCGCGGCGATCAAATTGGCGCCGGGATTGAGCGAAGCGCAAGTGGCTGCGGAGATGGCGGCGCTGGCGGCGAAGAATCGCGGCGTTGACGGCCTGGTCAGTTTTCTCGGCGCCGGTTATTATCGCCATTACGTGCCGGCCGCGGTCCGCGCGATAACTGCACGCGCCGAGTTTGCCACTGCCTACACGCCCTACCAGGCCGAGGCCAGCCAGGGCACGCTGCAGGCAATCTTCGAATTCCAAACTCTGATCGCGCAGCTCACCGCGATGGAAGTCGCCAACGCCAGCATGTACGACGGCGCCTCGGCGACGGCGGAGGCGGTGCTGATGGCGCGCAGGCTCAGGCCTCAGCGCGGCAGGGTCGCGATGTCACGCGCGCTGTGGCCCGATTATCGCTCCGCGATCCGCACCTATTTGAGCGCCTTCGATGCGCTCGAAATCGTCGAGGTGCCGTTCGATCGCGCGACCGGGATGACCGATCTCGGCGAGCTTGCGCGCATGGCCGATTCGTCGATGCTGTGCATGGTCGGCGGATACCCGAACATGTTCGGTGTGATCGAACCGCTCGGGAAGATCTCCGCGATCGCGCACGGAGCGGGCGCGGTCGCGATTTCGGCTACCGCTGAGCCGCTTGCGCTCGGCCTGCTTAAGCCGCCCGGCGATCTCGACGCTGATATCGCCGTCGGCGAAGCGCAAAGCTTCGGGCTGCCGGTTCAGTTCGGGGGGCCGGGCGTCGGCTTCATGGCGACGCGGATCGCGAACGTGCGCCAGCTTCCTGGCCGTCTGGTTGGCGCGACGCACGACAATCGCGGCAATCGATGCTTCTGCTTGACGCTTGCGACTCGTGAGCAGCATATCCGGCGCGAGCGGGCCACCTCGAATATCTGCACCAATCATTCGCTGTGCGCGCTGGCGGTGACGGTCTACCTTTCGCTGATGGGCCGGCAGGGACTTCGTGATTTGGCGGCGCGCAACGTCGAAATTGCCCATCAGGCCGCCGATCGATTAAGCACGGCGGGGATTCGACCCAGGTTCAGCGGCCCGTTCTTCAACGAGTTCGTGGTATCGCTTGCGGACGTCGCGGCGGCGCTCGACGCGGCCGAAAAGCGCGGCGTGCTGGCGGGAGTCGCGCTCGGTAGCTACTATCCCGAGTTGTCAAACGAATTGTTGGTATCGGTTACCGAGATGAACGACGCGCAACAGATAGGCCGCTTGTGTGAAGCGCTAGGGGCGGGAGTTGGTGATGGCAAGCGTGGGTAAAGTGTCCGTGATGGGAAAATCGGCCCGGCCTGCGGCTTCGGGCAAGCACGACGCCCGAACTGGCGCGCAAAACATTCCGCTAATCTTTGAGCGTTCGGCGCCGGGTCGCCGCGGCGTTGATCTGGTAAGGCCGGAGAGCAGCGGCCCGAGCGCGATGGAAATTCTCGGCGCCGATCTCTGTCGCGAGGATCTCGCCGGATTCCCCGAGCTCAGCGAACCGGACGTGATGCGTCATTTCCTGCGGCTATCGCAGCTCAACTTCGCGCAGGCGCTTCAGTTTTATCCGTTGGGCTCGTGCACAATGAAGTACAATCCCGTGCTCAACGACGAGGTGTCGGCATTGCCCGGTTTTACCGCGCTTCATCCCCGCGTACGTGACCATCTGGCGCAAGGGGCGCTGGAACTGATGGCGCGGCTGGAGGCCGCTCTGGTCGAGATCAGCGGCATGGATGCGGTTTCGCTGCATCCCGCGGCCGGCGCGCAAGGCGAGCTCGCCGGTCTACTGATGGTGCGCGCCTACCATCGCAAGCAGGGCCGCGATCCGCGCAAGGTGATCATTCCCGATACTGCCCACGGCACCAATCCGGCAAGCTCGGCGCTGGCTGGTTTCGAGGTTGTGGTTGCGCGATCCAACGATCGTGACTTTATCGAAGCCGCTGAAATTCGGCGCCTGTTGGACGACAACGTCGCGGCGATGATGGTGACGAATCCCAACACGCTGGGGATCTTCGAGCCGCAGATTCAGGAGATAGCGGCGGCGTTGCACGAGCGCGGCGCTCTGCTGTACCTCGACGGCGCCAACTTCAACGCGCTGCTCGGCGTCGCCAAGCCGGGCGACATGGGCGCCGATATCGTCCAGTTCAATCTGCACAAGACCTTCTCGACACCTCACGGTGGCGGCGGCCCGGGTGCCGGTCCGGTCGGCGTCAAACGGGCGCTCGAGCCTTTCTTGCCGGTGCCGAGGCTCGCATGCCATGAGGGTCAATGGAAGCTGGACTACAATCGTCCTGATTCAATCGGGCGGCTGCGATCGTTCTTCGGAAACTTCGGGATGCTGGTGCGGGCTTACAGCTACATTTTGGCACTGGGCGGCGACGGACTGGAACGGGCCAGCCGGCTCGCGATCCTGAACGCCAGTTATCTGCGCAAACGGCTGAGCGAACGTTATCCCAGCGCGTCGCCGGAGCCTTCGATGCATGAGTGCGTGCTCACTCACGATCTCGAAAACCGAAGCGGCGTCAGCACGCTGGATATCGCCAAACGCCTGCTCGATTACGGGGTCCATCCGCCGACTATCTATTTTCCGCTCGTGGTGCACGGTGCGCTGATGGTCGAACCGACCGAGACCGAGAGCAAGGAGACGCTCGACGAATTCGTCGCAGTGATGGAGAGAATCTACGACGAGGCTGTTGATGATCCGGCCCTGCTGAAGAACGCTCCTAACGCCCTGCGTCTGGGCCGGGTCGACGAAGCCGAAGCCGCCCGCCGCCCCATCTTGCGCTGGCAGGGCAAGGGCAAATAGACGCAACGCGAGGGGCTCGCTAGCCGATGGACGAATCGCCGCCCAAGCAGCAATCCGCCGCCAAACCGATCCGCTGGCCGGTTTACTCCTATCTGTTCTTCGACTTATGCATCCTGGCCGCGGTTGGCGCCTATGCGTTTTTCGCATGGATGCAGTGGAACATCCTGAGCGAGCAATCGGCGGCCCTGCGACAGAATCTCGCGGACACCCGTATCGCGGCCGACGCGGCCCGGCAAAGCGCTGATGCTGCCAGGCAGAGTGCCGACGCTGCCAGGCAAATCGCCGAGGCTGCGGAGCAGTCGAGCCGGGCGGAAAGGGCCGTGCTAATCGCTTCGGCGCGGCCTTACGTCACCACCGACAAGGTGTCGCTGACGTCCCATCTCGCGGCGGGAGCGAAAGTGACTGGATTGATCAAGTTTACCAACGCCGGAAAGTCACCGGCGCTGAATTTCCATGCCGGCGGCAGGTTTAAAGTGAGAGATTCGCTGCCGGGTAAGTTGGTTGCCTCGGGGCAACCCCCGAGCCTGACCGACGTCCTGCCGGGCACTAGCAGGGTGATCGAGACCACTAGCGACGATCCCATAACCGAGGACGAGATGGCGGCCCTCCGGAGTGGTGAGAAGAGCCTATACGGCTACGGGATAGTGGTGTACGAGGACGGATTTGGAAACCAAATCGCGCAATCCTTGTGTCAAGTCTATAACTGGAAAGAAAAAGCGTTCGGCGACTGCCCTCAACCCGGCGCCGAAACCAGCGAGAGCAAAAAAACCAAGCCCTAGCTGGCGCGAGAGTCGGCGCGAGAGTCGGCGCGCGAATCGCCTACATGAAGTAAGGGCCCGCCAATTCTCGAAACTTCCCGTACATCAGGTAAACCTTAACCCCGTGCGAGTGTGGATGCTCGATCGGTTCGTTGCCTACGGCCTTCAACCCGAAGTGTTTGTAAATTTCGAACAGCGGCTCGACCGGAGTGGTGATTATCAGTTCCGGCCGCCGGGAAAACAAAAAGATACGCGCGGCGTCGCCGAGCGTCTTGACCAGGCCGCGCTTCTGCAACTCCGGGTCGATCGCCATCCCGCCGAACTCCCAGACGTCGTTGGCGAGCAATCCTTTGAAGAGCGACGGTGGATACAAATGGCCCAGAGTTAGCGGGGCGTCGGCAAGCGACCGCGCCCAGAATGCCCCAACTAGCGGCGGGCGTTTGTTTTCCTCGCCTGGCTTAATCCAATATAGGCCAAAATGGAGCGCCAGCGGCCACAGCATCATGTGGACCTTCTTCGCCTTGACGCCTAGCCTGTCCCAGGTCCTTTTGTGCAAATCGGCGAGTTCCTTAAAGCCCCGAGGTGTCCCAATCGGCCGGACCTCAAAGTAGCCTTCGACTCCGGGGCTCAGCATCACTTGCTTGGGAGCGGGCTTTTCCTCAGCCGTTGCTTGAGGCTCTTTCCTTCGATGAGCCGCCGCACGGCGCGGCGGCCTCGGAGCGACCTCAGGCTCAGGGTCTGGCGCCAAGCCCTCGAAGAACAGATCCTTTTGCGGCAGATCGAGCCAGAACTCCGCGTTAGTCTGCTCTAACAAGCTTCGCTTTTCTTTCACCGCTTTTTCTTCCGCTGCTGTTTGTTTCGTTAACTGCTGTCTGCTATTTTGGGCGTGAATCTGAACAGTTTGTATGAGAACTAGAGCACAGAGAAGCCTTCCAGATGTCGACGCCCTGCGCGTGCGCGAGGTCGACGCGTTGGTTTCCCGGTTGCTCGAAGAGATTCAAGTGTCTTTTGACGATATGGGCGCGCCGTTGCTCAATCGTATCGTTGACCTGAAACGAGTTCTCTCTGCGGACTATCGCGAAGCGCCTGGCCGGCCGCCCAAGCCGCTGTTGCATGAACTCGCTCGAATAGTCGAACTCGAGATCAAACCGAACTTTACGATGCTCTCGGACGGATGGGACAAGAGCGAGTTGCTGACTCATCTGACCGAGATGTTTGGGCCGCGCGAGATCGAGGTGCGCGCCGAACCGTATCGCCGCGGCGCCGGATTGTCGCTGCGCGGTTTCTTCTGCCGCGCCGACTCGGGTGCGAACAAGAAATTCGTGATCTTCCTTAACACGGCTCATCTCTCGGGAGCTGTCGCCGCGACCTTCGGACACGAACTGGGCCATTACGTTCACGGCTCTCTCGTCGGCGAGCATCAAAAGATGGCCGCCTTCATGGAAGGAACATTCGCCAAGCATCTTACCGAGGAGGGCGAGTTTTTTGCCGACAGTTTGGTTGCGCTGGCAGCTTACAGCCGTGACTTGATTAAGCGCATCGGCCTCGCTGACGATTTTGGTCCGGGCAAATCCGAAGCCTTCTTCAACCGCATCAAAGAAGCGTACGGGTTTATCGGCCACCGTTTTCACGACTTCGGCCGCTCCCGTCTCGCCACCGCTAGCCGCATGCGCTACCTGACTTCGATGATCCATTTCTTCAAGCTGCGGCGTGCACTGCTCGAATACGCTGATCTGTGAAATTGTCCGCACCCCTTTAGTTCGATTAACGGCTTATAACTCGCCTTGGCCCTGAATGAAAGAGCGGGGCCGGAGCTTCCTTGCCTTCGGGCTGCGCCCAAAAAAAAGAGAAGGCGCCCCCTGTGAGGCGCCTTCCCCTTTTTGGTTGCAGCGATCCAAATTAGAGTTTGGTCCAGACTGACTTGATCTGCGTATAGAGCTCGATCGAATGTTTGCCGAGCTCACGGCCGAAGCCTGATTGCTTGTAGCCGCCGAACGGCGAGATCGCGTCGATAACCCCGTAGCAGTTGATCCACACGGTTCCGGCCTTCAGTTTACGCGCGACGCTATGGGCGCGGCTGATATCTCTGGTCCAAACCGCAGCCGCCAAACCATAGCTGGTATCGTTGCCCTGCAGCACGGCGTCGTTCTCGTCCTTGAACGGGATGGCCGATACCACGGGGCCGAAGATCTCTTCCTGCGCGATCCGCATGCTGTTCTTGACGTCGGTAAAGATGGTCGGCTTGACGTAATAGCCCTTGGGCTGGGCTTTCTCTTCACCGCCCATCCTGACCTTCGCGCCTTCGCCCTTGCCGATCTTGATGTAGTTGGTGACGCGGTCATACTGCTCACGCGACACCAGCGGTCCAATCCGGGTTGCGGGATCGAGCGGAGCGCCAAGCTTAATCGCCTCCGACGCCTTCGCCAGCGCCTCGATGAACTGATCGTAGATTCCCTCTTGTACCAGCACACGCGAACCGGCGGCGCAGACCTGACCCTGATTCATGAAGATTCCCAGCATCGAGCTGCGCGCCACGGACGGCAGATCGACGTCGGGGAAAATGATGTTGGGTGACTTGCCGCCGAGTTCGAGCGACACGCGCTTTAGGTTCCCTATCGAGCCCTTCAGGATCTCCCTGCCGACCTCGGTGGACCCGGTAAACGCGACCTTGTCGACATCCGGATGGGCCACGATCGAGCTCCCGGCGCCCGGTCCGAAACCCGTGATGATATTGACGACGCCGTCGGGGATGCCGGCCTCCACCAGCAGTTCGCCTAGACGCAGCGCCGTAAGCGGAGTTTGTTCGGCGGGTTTGAGGATCACGACGTTGCCGCACGCGAGCGCCGGCGCGATCTTCCACGCCGCCATCAGCAGAGGGAAATTCCACGGTATGATCTGGCCGCAAACGCCGACTGGTTCGCGCAGCGTATAGTTGAACATGCTGGGCGGCGACGGATTGGTCTCGCCGTAAATCTTCGTTGCCCATCCCGCGTAATAGCGGAAGGCCTCGATCGACGCCGGCAGGTCGATATTTTTCGCCTCCGAAATCGCCTTGCCATTGTCCAGCGTCTCGAGCTCGGCCAGTTCCTCGGCGTGCTTCTCGACCAGGTCGGCTACTTTGAGCAGCAGCTTGGTGCGTTCGGCCGGACGCATCCGCGGCCATGCGCCGTCCTCGAACGCTTTGCGGGCCGCTTTGACCGCTTCGTCAACGTCGGCCTTGTCGCCTTCGGCTACCAGCGCCAGAACTTCTTCGTTAGCGGGATTGATCGTTTCGAAAGTCTTGCCGGACTTTGCCGGAACCCACTTTCCATTGATCAGCAGGTTCTTTTGTAAACTCTTGAGACGCTCCAAAGTGACGGGTTTGGCGCCTTGAGCCGCCACTTCGATCGAAGGTGTCGCTGCCATTTCCTGTTTCTCCTTATTCAAGACGCCATCGAGGCCTGCGCGGCCGACGCTGGGCGTCGGGGGTTGCGAATTTCGAACAATCGGCCTGACAAAACCTGACGAAAAACCTAGATGCCAAACCAAACTATTTTCAGCTACACCTCGGGCAAATGCAAATCCACCATCAAGAGTCCGAATGACGATGGATTGCGATTTTGCTCGGACGCCGATGCGCAGCTATCCTAGGCCAGCCGTGCCGATCAAAAGCACACCCCTGATCGCGCAGTATCTGCGGGTCAAAGAGAAGGTTCCCGATGCGATCCTGTTTTTCCGCCTCGGCGACTTTTACGAGATGTTTTTCGAGGACGCGGAGCTCGGCTCGCGCGTGCTCGATATCCAACTGACCTCGCGCTCGAAGGACGGCGTGCCGCTATGCGGCGTGCCTTATCATTCGGCTGAACCGTATATCGCGAAGCTGCTGAAAGCCGGCCACAAGGTCGCGATTTGCGAGCAGACCTCGGCGGACGGCGAGCCGGGCGCACGCGACCGCGCATTGCCCGGTCTGATGGCGCGCCGGATCGTGCGTGTGATCACGCCCGGCACCGTCAACGAAGAGATGGTGCTGAGCGCCGACGAGAAGAACTTTCTGCTGGCGGTGGCGCCCGCCGACGGCGGTTTCGCGATCGCGGCGCTCGACGTCTCGACCGGCGAATTCCTGGTTACCAAGGTTGCTGACGCGGCCGTCCTGCGCGAGGAAATCATTCGGCTGGCGCCACGCGAAGTCCTCGCCCCGCGAAACGGCTCTATCCTGCCCGAAGGCGCGCTGGCGAATATCGGATGTCCGGTCACGATGCTTGACGATACCGATTACGAAGCGTCGCGAGCACACGCGAAACTGGCCCAGTCCTTCGGCGACGCCTGCGCCCTGGAAGATCCGACGCTTGAGCCTGCCGCAGGCGCGGCGCTGCTTTACGTCGAGCGGACACTGGGTGGCGAGCTCAGCCATATCCGGCCGCCGCGGTTTTACAGTATCAGAGAATACCTGTTGATCGATGAAGTCAGCCGCCGCCATCTGGAATTGATCGCTTCCACTGACGGCGGCAAGCAGGGCTCTCTTCTATCGATTCTCGACGCCACCTTAACCCCGGTCGGCGCGCGGACGCTGAGCAGTTGGATTGTCTATCCGCTGATCGATCTGGCGGCGATAACCCGCCGCCATGACGCGGTCGAGGAATTGTTCGATAGCGACCTTGGCGGTCCGCTCACGCAGGCGCTTGCCCGGATCGGTGATCTGGAGCGAGTGGCGGGCCGGATCGGCAGTATGCGGGCGACGCCGCGCGACTGCGCGAAACTCGCCCAGGCACTGGCTGCGGTCGCGATCGTCAAGCGGCAGTTGGCGGATTTCAAGAGCGCGGCGATTCGCGAACTCGCCGATCGCCTGGACCCGCAATCCGAGATGGCGGCGATGATAGCCGCGGTGCTCAGCGACGAGCCTCCAATTAACCCGCGCGAGGGCAATCTGATCCGGGCGGGGCACGATCCGCAGGTCGATGAGCTGAGGGCGCTGGCCTCGGACGCGCGTGGATTTATCGCGCGGCTGGAGGCGCGCGAGCGCGAGCGGAGCCGGATTTCCTCACTCAAGGTTCGCTACAATCAGGTCTTCGGCTATTACATCGAGGTCACCAAGCCGCACCTGGATCGCGTGCCGGCCGATTACGAACGCAAGCAGACGCTGGTGTCGGCCGAACGCTTCACCACGCCCGAACTCAAGGAGCTGGAGCGGAAGATTCTGAGCGCGGAGTCCGGGCTCAAGGAGCTCGAGAATCAGATCTTCGTCAAACTGCTGCGCCATCTTTTGAGCCGTACTGCCGCGCTGCAGCGCACCGCGAGCGCGATCGGCGAGCTTGACGCGATGATCGCGCTGGCCGCGATGGCGCGACGGCGCGGCTACGTGCGTCCGCAGATGAATTCGGGATGGCAGCTAATCGTGCGCGACGGGCGCCATCCGGTGCTCGAAAGCGGCATGAAGAGCGGCGAATTCGTGCCCAATGATCTCGACGTCGGCGGCGACGAACGCCAACTGCTGCTGATCACCGGCCCCAACATGGCCGGCAAATCGACCTATCTGCGCCAGGTGGCGTTGATCGTAATCATGGCCCAGATGGGGAGCTTCGTCCCGGCTACGGAAGCTCGGATGGGGGTGATCGATCGCATCTTTACGCGGATCGGGGCGCGCGACGAGCTGCGCCGCGGCGAATCCACGTTCATGGTCGAGATGCGCGAGACGGCACGTCTGCTCGAAGGGCTGAGCGAACGCAGCCTGCTGCTGCTCGACGAGGTCGGGCGCGGCACCAGCACCTTCGACGGCCTGGCAATCGCGTGGGCCGTAGCCGAGTATCTGCACGATTCGACCCGGGCCAAGGTGCTGTTCGCGACCCACTTTCACGAACTAACCGACCTTGCGCGTGAGCGGCCCAGGGTTAAAAATCTGACCGTAGCGGTGCGCGAGTGGGGAGGCGAGGTGGCGTTCTTGCGCCGGGTCATAGAGGGAGCGGCCAGCCGCAGCTACGGAATCGAGGTGGCGCGCCTGGCGGGTCTGCCCGACGCCGTAATCCGGCGCGCGCGCGAAATCCTGAGCAATCTCGAACAGGGCGAACTCGATGAGCGCGGGATGCCGCGTTTGGCGCGCGAGCGCCGCGCCAGCGCCTCCGCAAATCAGATTAGCCTGTTCGCGCCGGTCGAGAGCCGGGTACTTGAAGAGCTGCGGCTGATGGACGTCGACCGGCTGACTCCGATCGAGGCGCTGAACGCCCTGTCGCGGATAGCTGCGCGACTGAAGACCGGCGGCTAGATGAACGGGAAGAACCGCTGCATGTGGTGGCGAGCGGTGGAGGCTTGGCGGAGAGCGGTTTGAAGAGCGGCTGGTTAACGATCGTTGCGGCATTGCTGATAGCCGCGCAATCGTCGCTCGCACAACCGGGCGCGGTGATCAAATGGGCTCGTATCAAACCGCGCGGAGAAGCTATCGAGATCCGTTTCAAGCTGCTCGGGGCTCCGCGATGGCGCCTTAGCCGCCATGGCAAAGAACTATGGATTGACCTCGACGCTACGCGACTCGACGTTCCGCCGCGGCCGCTGTTCGGAAGTGAGAGCGCGCCGGTAAGCGCGGTCCGAGCGATTGACGCCGGCGGCGGGCGCGCTCGCATCATCATCGAGGTAAGCGAGAAAAGCGATTACGCCGTCGCTACGATTCCAGGGGATTTGGTTGTACGCTTGGCGCCTGCTGGCAAAGTGCCGGATCTCGCTGCGCCGATTCCGGTTCGTTTCGTCCCGCCTCACGCCGTCGATGAAAGCGGGGCTCGCCCGCTAGCAGCCCGTCGCGAGCCGGCACTACCGCCGCCGCCGCCCGATGCGGCCAGCCCTCCGGCCAATTCCGGAAACGCCGCGAATGGGTCGGCGCTTCCGTTTCGGGTAATGGTCGACGCTGGCCACGGCGGTTTCGATCCTGGCACTCGAAGCGCAGCCGGAATGGCCGAGAAGGACTACGCGCTGCAAATAGCTCGCCGATTGGCCGAGGCGCTGCGCGGTCACGGCGTCTCCGCCAGTCTTACGCGTGATGGTGACTATTTTGTGACTCTTGCCGACCGGACGCGGATGGCGAATCGCGCCGACGCCGACCTCTTCGTTTCGATCCACCTCAACTGGAGCCCGAATCCAGCGGTTAGTGGAATCGAGTCCTACTACCTCAACAACACCACTGACCGCGCGACGATTCGGCTGGCGCGGATGGAAAATTTATCGGGCGCGAGTGATGGCGCCGCCGCCAAGTCCGATTTAAACTATATCCTCAGCGATTTGAGGCAGAATTATAAAGCTTCGGAATCAGCGACGTTGGCCGAAATGATCGAAGCGAAAAGCGCAGCCGATCTGCGCGCTGCCTTCGGGTCAACGGTTCACGCTCTGGGAGCAAAGCGAGGTCCCTTTTACGTGTTGGTGGGTGCTCATATGCCTGCGGTTCTAATCGAGTGCGGTTTTCTGTCGAATCCTGCAGAAGCCGAGCGTCTGGCGACCGCTCAATACCAGGCGCAGTTGGCGCAAGCGATTGCGGCGGCCGTGGTTCGCTACCTGAACGGGGATGCAGTGCGAGGTAACCTGTGAGCGGCAGCCTGATCAGTCCTCTATCTGACGAATCCGGCGGCACGGTCGCGAGCCTGCCCGGTGAGGCCTGGTTGACGGCCGAGTTCGAGTCGGGGCGCGCTCTTGGGCAAGCCTCTCGCCAGTACCTCCAGTCGGTCCGCGAGGAACTCAAGCGCCGTCACATGGCCGGCGCCAGCGGCACGGCGATCGTCCGGGATATGACCAAAGCAACCGACGATCTGTTGCGCGCGCTATATCGAAGGGCCGACGCCGAGCGAGGCCGGCGCTACCCGCGGCTCCATCAATGCGTCTCGATTGTCGCGCGTGGAGGCTACGGCCGCGGCGAGCTTTGCCCGTTCTCGGACATAGACCTGTTGTTCTTGCACGACTGGAAGCCGGGCCCCTACGTTGAAATCGTTGCCGAGACCATCCTGCACGCGCTGTGGGATGCTGGCGTCGTGGTAGGTAACGCTATCCGCAACGTCAAGGAATGCGTGCGGATGGCGGATGCTGATCTCAAGGAAAAGACTGCGATTATCGACGCGCGGTTTCTGGCCGGCAACGAGCAGACTTATGCCGATTTGGAGAAGGCGCTCAACAACGACGTGATCGCCCGCAATCAGCAGAAGTTCTTCAAGGCCAAGCTCGATGAAAGCCGCGAGCGGCACGCCCGTTATGGTGATTCGGTCTATCTGCTTGAGCCGCAGCTCAAGGAGGGGGAGGGCGGGCTGCGCGATCTTCACACCGCCCTATGGCTGGCCAAGGTCAAGTATCGGGTACGGTCGCTGGATGAGCTGGTTCAGAAAGCGATCATAACGGAAGACGAGTTGGCTGAGGTCAAACGGGCGCGCGATTTCCTCTGGCGCGTGCGTAACTCGCTGCATTTTTTGAGCGGTCGGCACCTTGATCAGCTTACCTTCGAGTATCAGGAGGAGATCGCGCCGATTCTCGGTTTTAGCGGCACTGGCGGCGGAGCGAGCGGCGCGCTGATGCGCGCCTACTATCAGCAGGCGAGCACGGTCAATATGTTCGCTGAGAGCTTGATCGCGCGCGTGATCGAGCCGGCACCGATGCGATTCTTCCGGCGCGGGTTCAGCCGCCATATCCGGCCGGGAGTGATAATCCAGGACAATCTCCTGGCGGTTGCGAGTGCCGATTTTTTCGAACGTGATCCGCTGAACCTGATAACAATTTTTGCTGACTGCCAGGCCCATCGGGTCGAGCTTGCCGGGCCTACCTACCAGTTGGCCAGAGACAATCTATTCCGCATCGATGAGGCGTTTCGACAGGATCCGCGCAGCGGCAAGGCGTTGATGGCGATCCTGAGCGGCCGGCAACGAGTGGCCGAAACGCTGGAAGCGATGCATCGCGCCGGTGTACTGGGCGCTCTGATTCCGGAGTTCGGCAATCTCTACGCGCGTGTGCTGCATGATCTCTACCACGTATACACCGTCGACCGGCACTGCCTGGTCGCGATTCGCGAACTGGAGCGGCTGTGCGTGGGAGAATACAAGAGCACAGCCCCAGTGCTGACCGAGGTGGCGCGCGAGATGGATCGTCTGCCACTCATCTTCATGGCTCTGCTGCTGCACGATATCGGTAAGGGGCACGGCCACGACCATGATGAGCGCGGCGCGCTGCTCACCAGCGAAGTCGTCCGTCGGCTGGGGCTCGATGGTGAGCAGGCCGATCTGGTCGTATTCCTGGTGCGCGCTCATCTGCTGATGTCGCAAATTTCTCAGAAGCGCGACCTCGAGGACGAGCAGATGGTGGCCGAATTCGCGCGCGCGGTCGGTTCGATTGACCGTCTTAAGGCGCTTTACCTGCTGACCTTTGCAGACATGCGCGCAGTCGCGCCGAAGGTTTTTAACAACTGGCGCGATTTGCTCTTGAGCGAGTTGTATATAAAGACACTCAAGATCCTGGAGCAGGGCGATCGCGAGGCAGTGGATCCCGCGCGCCGTCTGGAACTGCTCAAGGGCGCGCTGCGCACCCAGCTCACGGCTTCCGGCGCTGCGTCCGAAGAGATCGAACGGTTCCTGGAGCGGATGCCTGATCGTTATTTCCTGACCGCGCCCGAGGACGATCTTGCCTTCCACTTCGGCCTGATGAGGCGGCTGGGCAGCGCGCCTCTCGCGTGTCACCACCGCCATTTCCCCGAACGCGAATTCAGCGAGTTTATCGTATTGACCCACGATCAGCGGGGGCTGTTCTCCAAAATCGCCGGAGTCCTGACGGCGAATCAACTGAACATCCTGTCCGCGCGGATAACCACCGCCAGCGACGGTATTGTGCTCGACGTCTTCCGCGTCTCGCATCAGCGCGGGATGGCGTTGGAAGAGGATCGCTGGGAGCGGGTCGAGCGCGACCTTGGCGCTGTGCTGAGCGGTGCGCAATCGGTGGAGGAACTGGTGGCGCGCGCCCATCGCTCGGGGATGGCGAAGAAGCCGTTCATCCAGCGCGTGCCAACCGAGGTTACGGTCGATAATCGTACCTCGGAGCAGTTTACCGTCGTCGACGTGTTCACCCAGGATCGATTGGGCTTGCTGTTTGCGATTACCCATACCCTGTTCGAGCTTGGTCTGCAGATTCACCTGGCACGCATCTCGACCAACGCCGACCAGGCTCTCGACGTCTTCTACGTAAGTGACGAGAACGGCGCGAAGATTGCCGATCTTGCGAGCCTGCGCGAATTGCGCGAAACGCTGTTAGCCAAGCTGGCCGCCAATCCGGCGGAGCGCGTGGAAGCTTGAAACCATCCGGTGTCGTCTCCGATAAAGCTCCGACGAATAGCCCGTCGGATGCGGCGGCGCGTTCGGCTGGAGCGCTCGCACTCGGAGATTTGGGATGGGACGCGGTAATCGATCGCCATCTCGCCCGGATGGCGGTCGAGCGCGGGCTTTCTCGCAACTCATTGGACGCCTACAGCCGCGACCTGGCCGATTTCGCCCGCTTCTGTATCGAGCAGGGAGTCACTCCGGAGTCGCTCGATGCCGCGGCGCTCATCCTCTATCTGGAACGACTCGCGGCGCGCGGCCTCGGACCCAGCAGCCAGCGCCGCTACCTGGCGAGTGTGCGCGGCCTCGTCCATGAATTGATCGCGCACGGTGTGCTGTCTCGCGATCCGACCGTCGGCGTCAAGCTGCGGCCCCATCCGAGGCCGCTGCCGCGGACGCTCAGCCCCAAGGATATCGAGATTTTGCTGGCGGCCATTGACGCCGGAACCGCGCGCGGAGCGCGCGACTGCGCAATGCTCGAGCTCACGTACGGAAGCGGGCTCAGGGTTTCTGAACTGGTCGGCCTGGAACTGCATCAGCTCGATCTTTCCGCAGGGATGCTGGCCGCGTTCGGCAAGGGCGGTAAGGAGAGAATCGTGCCGGTCGGCAAAGCCGCGCGACGGGCGCTCAAGCTTTATCTCGGCGAGCCGCGCGAAAAGCTGCTGAAGGGCAAATCAAGCAGCGCGGTTTTCGTCGGGCGCGGCGGGCGGCCGATGTCGCGCCAGGCGTTTTTCAAGGCCCTCAAAGGATGGGCGTCGAGCGATCCGCGCCTAGGATGGGTTAGTCCGCACACGCTGCGCCACTCATTCGCGACCCATCTGCTCGAGGGCGGCGCCGATTTGCGCGCGGTGCAGGAGATGCTTGGCC
>JBEKLA010000041.1:0-22842 GCA_050010455.1 Binataceae bacterium (SeqCode)
GCCGTGACTAATCCAACGCCCCCAAAAATACACGCGCCGCTTGATCTCGAGGCCGCAAACGTCGTCCGGCAACTCGCGCAAAGTGGCGGAAAGCTCGCTCGCCAACTCCGGCATCAGCCTCTCATCAGCGTCCAGGCGCATTACCCAAGAGGTTTCTATTGGCAGATTGTCGATCGCCCAGTTCATCTGGGCCGCGTGGTTTTCGAATTGATGGTGATAGACGTGACAACCAGCGGCGCGAGCGATTTCGACGGTACGGTCGGTACTGCCGGAGTCCACGATGAAGATGTCAGGCCCAAGCGGCCTGAGGCTCTCGAGCGCGTAAGGCAAATTGGCCTCTTCATCCCGCGTGAGAATAATCACTGATAGCAACTTGCTACTTCCTACGCTTGCGCCCACCTGACATCAGTCGTCGAACGAGCGCCGCATACTTAAGGCGGCCGTCCGGAAACACCTATCTAATGGACGACCTCAACCGGCGATGGCTTCGTGCCGCCCTCGGGCAACATCTCCAAGACCATATCAGCCACGGCTTCCGCCATGCGTTGATCTCCCGCGGGATTAGGATGAACTCCGTCTCGGAAGTCCGACTCACCGCGTGCCGCGAACGCACGGAAACGTGGAAGCATGTCTGTCAATGGGACGTGCTCCGATTGCGCCAGTTTAAAAAGTCCGTCGCGCAGGCTGCTGGCGTCCTCGCGATTCTCAACCTCAGCCCGATCCGGCATCAAAAGGATGACTGGCGGGGCACCGTGGCGACGGCTTTCCCCGATCATGTCCCCAATTGTTCGCAAAACCTGGGTCCGCAGCTCACTTGAGCAGTCTATGGGCTCCTGCGGTTGCGCCGGGCGAACCGCAGCCGTCAGCCGAGGCCACACGTAGCGGGTAAGCAGCTCGCCGATGGCAGAAATGGGGGCTTGACTGGGAAAGTCCTCTGAGCCGACGATTTCCGGCCCCGCCTTCATCTGGCACAGATCGTTGGTTCCAATTTCAAGAACCACCGTCCGCGCGTGAAAGGTTCCTCGTGTCCGAAGAAACGCCAGCTCATTCGCGGGAG
Organism: Binataceae bacterium (SeqCode); assembly: GCA_050010455.1. Lineage (GTDB taxonomy): Bacteria > Desulfobacterota > Binatia > Binatales > Binataceae > DATJOQ01. Next base: position 1,058 of record JBEKLA010000041.1, read on the forward strand.
CCCACCCGCCCGCGGATGCGTTTAGAGTTTCGGCGCGCACCCCACGCGCACCCAGTTGCGCTTCAAGCCTGTACGGATAAGTGAGCGATTGGTCGGTCAGACTTCCTCCGTTTGTCACCGAATCCCCTAGGCACAGGATCCGGATACGCCCACGGGCGGGCCACTCCTGAATGGGCGCGGAGCGCAAACCGTACTGGTTGTAGATCACTCGATTGCCGAAGCGCTTCAGGTTTTGGTTGGCTTTAAAGAGATAGCCTACATCGGTGTCCGCCTGAACCAGCGGCGGGTTGCCGAATCCCCAACCTGCCCGGAGAACAAGTTCCGCGAATCCGATAAAACCCACCAGCGCCGCAATGGCGCGGCGACGAGTTATCAGTGAAGAGAGTCGCATAATCAGCAGCCGAATCGAAGAGCTACGCGGGAGCTTCCCGCTGGGGAAGCAAGCTAGCGTAACATTCCAACATTTTCGCGGCGATTGTCTCCCACGAGAACTGCTGAACCATCCAGCGCCGGCCTCTCTGGCCCATGTCGTCGAGCGGCATATGATTAATCCGCTCGATAGCATCAGCCAAGCTCGGAGGATCGTTGTCCACCCATAGCCCGCAGCCAACGCTTTCGACGCCCGCCCAAGGCGTTCCTTTGCTGGCGATCACCGGAACTCCATGCGCGAGCGCTTCCGCGATTACCATGCAGAAGTTTTCGACATGCGAAGGGACGACTACCACGTCGGCGTTTTCGAACGCCTCGTGTTTCGCGTCGCCGATCACCTGTCCGATCATTTTCGCCTGATGCGACAACGCTAGCCGCGCGATCTCGCCTCTGATACTCGCTTCGTACGGACCATCGCCGGTACCGGCAATAGTCAGTTTATACTGAGGACCGTGCCCGTTGAGCAGCTTGAAAGCCGCTAACAGATTCTCAATTCCTTTCTTGGGATTGATGCGACCGATATACAGTAGCCGCAGCGCTTCCTTTCTCTCGGTATGCCGGCTTTCGTCCGGGATTTCGACGCCGTTGGGTATTATTACCGTCTGAATACCGGGCAGGCGGCTCGTGCTTTCCCTGTTTTCTTCTTCAGAAGTAACATGAAGCCGCAACCTTCGCGGAGCAACCGCTCGACAGATCCGCTCCCACATGGTTTTTAGCAGGGACCGCCTGGTTCCCTCCCAGCGCTGCAGCGATCCGCGAGGTGACCAGACCACCGGCTTGTCCATAAGCTTGCAGGCAAGCAGCGTCGGTATAGTTGGGAACGAGTATACCGCCGTCAGATGCACCACGTCGGCCCAGCGAAGATACCGGGGCAGTTCGCGCAACAGCCTCATCGATACCGACTCCGGCATCAGCCGCGCGCAATAGCGGACGCGAAGCCCGTCAGCGGTCTCGATCTCGCGCGAGGTCGGAATGTCGAGGACCGCATCCGGCCCGTTGGCGTCGGTGGTCAGCACCCGAACCTCGCAGCCGCTGCGCGCCATCTGCCGGCAAAGCTGCAGCACGGTATTAATCGGTCCGCCGTAGCGCCACGCCGGCGCAAAACTGGGAACGACGTGGAGGATTTTCATCGGCTGGCGAACGGACCGCATACTCTGCGCTCAGGACAACGAACGGGTAATTTGAACTCCTGTTCCAGCAAAGCTGACGCGCGCCGATACGCTATGCGGCAAATCGAGTGCCATCCCTGCGAGCGAGATCCCCACCGTCAGGACGCGCCAAGCAGCGCCTGAAAGCGCCGCCATCCGGTTTGGACCTCGCCGAAGGTCGGGCACAGAAGACTCGCGAGCGAGTAGCCGGTAAGAGAACGCTCGGCGGCCACCAGCAGGACGGCTACAGCACTGTAGCCCAAGAGCGATGCTAACGCCGCCCCCATGATCTCGAATGGACGCAGCATCAACCATAAGGAAACGGCCGTCACCGCCAAACCGCCGAACTCGGCCCACATCACCGCCGAGGGACAACCCAAGCCCTTCAGACCTTCCTCGGTTACCAGGTTGAAAGCCGAGACAGCGCCGGCCACAACCAGAACCAGAGCCGTAGGAATCGCGGCCGCGAATTTCGCTCCGAACAGAAGCGGCATCATCCGCGGCGTGAGCGCCATCACCGCCACCGCAAGAACCAGCGACGCGAGGATGGCGAGACGGCTTCCTTGCGCCAAAGCTCTGACCTGCTGTTCCCTGGTCGGCTGAGACGCAACCCTCGGGAAAAGCACTGCGCCCAAGGCATTGAGAAATGGTGTTGAAGCGCTACTCCAAGCCACGGCAACCACATATAGGCCGAGCAACCGCGCCGGCAGAAGACCGGCCATCAACATCTGATCGAGGCGGAAGTTCAGCGTCTGTGGCATAGCGCTGATCACACACGGCAGGCCGAAACCTAACATCGGTTTCCAATGCCTGAGCTGCGGCCAGAAAGGCCCCGGCGTCCGGCGCATCACTATCCATCCCACCGGGATGATCAACAACGACAGCGCGCACACATAAGCGCCAGCCAAAAATCCCGGCCGCGCACGCTCCAATAGCCAAGCCGATACGAGTACCACAAGCCAACTCGCAACCGGCGCGATACGTAATACGTTCCAGATCGAAAAATCCCCGCGGCCACGCAGCGAATTGTAGGGCATTCCGATCAATGAGTAGACTGGCACCATCAGCAGATACCAGCGGGCATCGGCCACAACCCGGGCTGACTGCGCCGATAGTAAGAGTGGCATCGCCAGGTAACCCACCGCCACGAAGGGCAGCGCCGCCATCAACGAAAGCGTCATGGCTGAGCTCAGATGGCTGCCAGCATGCTCGGGGTCGCGCGCAGCAAAGTAGACAACCGCTTCGGGCGTGCCCAGCATCGCGATTACCGCGATGAAGTTAGGCCAAGTCTGAATAGCGGCCAATTCGCCTCGACCGCTGGGTCCGAGTAGCCTCGCGGCTAATACCCCGGTTACTACCCCGACCCCCGCGATGATCGCGTTGGTTCCCACAGTCTGTAAGGCGGAACTCGCGAACGGGCTGGCCAAGCACACCTTGCGCCAGATGTCTGCGAGCTTCGTCACGCGGCGCCACCGTCCACGACCGCGCTGAGGGCTTGGTTGAGTCCGCGAAGGTCCGCGTCGAAGTTCCAGGCCGCGATCCGCTCGCGGCTTCGCCAACCCATCGATGCCGCCGTCTCTGGCCGCTCGCTCAGCAATCGCAGCCGCTCCGCCAGTGACGCGACGTCACCGACCGGAACCACGAAGCCATTGTCTCCGTCCTTCACCAGATCCGCGCGGGCTCCCACGTGATCGCTGACGATAACCGCCTTGCCGGCGTTCATCACCTCGTTCACCGCCAGTCCCCAAGGTTCCAGTTCGGAAGGCAGCACAAAGATGTCGCACAAATCGTAGTAGCGCGGCAGATGGTTCTGGTTGACAAAACCGAGAAACTTTACTGAAGACCAGCCGAGTTGCTTGACGCGCGACTCAAGCGGCATCCGCTCCTCACCGTCACCGACAAACAGCAGGTACGGCCTGGGTTCGCGGACGCCGTCCGGCGACAATCGGATGTAGGCTTCGAGTAAATCGCTGGCGCGCTTTCTTTTTTCGAACTTCGCTGCGTACAGGATTATCGGGCGATCCTCCGCCAAGCCGAGTTCCGCGCGCAGCATCCCGCGCCCGGATTCCGCCTCGGCGACCCTGGCCTGGAAAAAACTGTTGTCGACGGCATAGGGCATCAGGAAGATTCGCTCGTCGGGCACTCCGAAGCTTAAGTAATACTCACGATTCAGCGTTCCAATCGCGAGAAAACCGTCGATCAGGCCGAACAATCCGCGAATGAGAACGTGCTTGATCGCAAGTTTCGCCGCGGAGCCACCGCTGCTGTTTAGATGAGACTCGCCGCGCAACAGGACCTTTAATCCGATCGCCTTGGCGAGCGCCAGCGCCCGCAAGTTGGCCTGATTAGCATAGCCGTGAAGCCATAAAGCGTCGAAAGCGCCTCGCTTCAGGTGCCGCCGCAGCCCGTAGGCGAACGGTCGCCAGAATCCGATCGAGTCGCGCTTCCACAACGAGGGTAAGAAGACGTGCTTGTATCCACCCAGCAACGGCACGTCCCACTGAACGGAGACCCCAAAGCCCGAATCCTGATAGCTGCGTAACGACAAATCGCTCAAAAAGAATACCGTGAGATCGATCGACGGCTCCGCGGCGATATAACGCAGTAGCGGCGCCTGATACTGAATCGGATGGGACACCAGATAGGCGAGCCGGTATGGTCTCATCCTAGGCAGCCCTCAAAAGCACCACATCTTCGATGAATACTACTAACGCGAATCGACACTCGGGCCGACGGCTGTATGTGGCGCGGCATCTTCGCAAAGATTGTTGTAATTACCCGGACCCTCGTAGTGAAGCAGAGCTACCGGAAAGATCGGAGCCGAGATATTCTTCTCTATATATATATAATACGGAAGTCGCACGACTCCGGCGGCGTTGGGCAAGAACCGCGCCAGCCCCTGCCGCCCTTGAGCCGGCCAGCTCGACGAAAAATATCGTTCATAGTTCGAGCACAACGTGCTGCTATCGGATGCCGCCCGCATTTCACTATATACAACCGCTAATCTTCCCGCGGCCTCCGCCGCAAAAGTATCCAGCCACAACGCCTGCACGGCGATAACGCCGACGAAAAACAACCTCAGCACCATCGCCAATCTTCCGGTCGTCAGCGCCGGCAGCGATGCCAGCCAACAACAGGCAAACAACAGTGCTGGCAGCGGAAATCTCTCTCCGGTGAAGCTGCCGCCGAAAATATACCCTGCGGCCACGTAAGCTAGTGCGAAACAGGCGGCACAAAGTGCTACTGCCTGCTCGCGCCCCCTGCAGAACACCGACGCCCTGACCGCCGCGCCGAAAGCGCCCACCGCCATCGCAGCCCACAGGACGTTGAGTAAGGCAGCCTCCTTCATGCCAGGACTCCGCTCGGTGACAAACGGCAGAAAGGTGCGAAAAGGCGCGATGGCGTAGATGAACGACCCAACGAAAAGGTGCCAGCTATTCCACCAGATCCAGCCCTGAGTCAAATCGCCGGACGCGAGTCGGCCGAGTACGTACCAAATCAGCAAAAGCCCTGATGGGAGAGTCACCATCAGCGAGGTAATGCTTTCCCGCCACCCCCGGCTCTTGACCGCATGCGCCGCCAAAATAGCGACCACCCCCACGGCCGCCAGATAAGGCAAAAAATGCGTCATGAACAGCACGACCAGCATCGCGGCTACTAGCGCTCGGTTCGCCTCACGGCCAGTCCGAATCAAGTATCCAGAGAACAAAAACAGCATTGAGAGGCCGAGGTAATAGGAACAGTTTCCCAAGAAGAAGAACGAATTGAAGCACAACACCAGGGGAACGTATAAAACCGCGCTTTCCCGAGCCCCCAGCGAGGTGAGGAAATATAGCGACCCGAAAATAAACCCTACAATCATCAGCGTGAGCAACACTTTTCCGGACGTTTCCGGCGGCAGCACCAGATCAAGCATCGCTAGCAGGACACTGAAAGTAGAATAGGGGATGGGATAAAGCTTGAGGGAGAACGCGGCCGGATGCGCGTCGCGAATAAACTTCGACAGGATGAAGCCCTGGTACAGCCAATCCGGATAGTCCTGAAGCGGCAGGAAACGATGAAACCAGATGAACCAAATACTATTCAACGAGAATAACGCGAGGATCGCCTGATACACGTGCGGCAACCCCGTCCGCACATCTCCCTGGACACTCCCTGTGGTCATTGTCGGCAGAGCCATTGTGGAGGGGCTGTCGTCTACACGGGAATTGTCGGTATCGGAGCTCTCCTTAGCAGCCGCCAATTTGCGATCAGCCCAAGCTATTACCTCATCTGCGCCGATTAGCTTGATGCAGCGGTTGTCGTAGGGGCATCGGTCGAGCAAACAGGTATGGCATTCTACCCATTTGTAGAGCACCGTATGTTGAGAGCCATACGGCCACCATTGCCTCCTGGGCTGCCAAAATGAAAAGATCGACAGGCAACTAGTTCCGACCGCGGCCGCGAGATGTTGGACGCCGGAGTCATTGCAAATAAGCAACTCGCAGCGCTTTAGCAATTGACAAGATTGTAGTAACGAAAGCTGACCTGCAAGATTAAGCGCTCCGGGACCTATGGAAGAGGCCACGGTTTCGCAGTCCTCCGCGTCAGAGCCGCCGCCCATTATCAGCACCTGGAATCCTTCGCGAACCAAGTGACGACCGACCTGAGCAAAGCGGTCGAGCGGCCATCGATTAGTCGACCGCTTCGCGCCCGGCGCGATAGCGACCAGAGTTTGCGGCGCCAAGCCATTATGATCGAGGACCTCGTCGACGAGTTCGCGGTCGCGATCGCTTATCGGCAATGGAAAGACCGCCGCTTGCGACGGAATGCCGCAGTCCGCGATCACCGACAGTAATCTTTCGACCTCGTTGGGAAAAGTGAGCAGCTCCGACTGTGCTTGTGCCGCCCATCGAATCCTGGCGAGCCGCCATCCGTAGGCCCAGCGCGCCCCCGCCAAACGCGCAGTAACCATGTTGCGCAACATGACTCTCATCGGCTGCAGGTTCTGGGGCAACTCGATCCATACGTCGTACGCCCGCTCGCGCAGTCGGCGTAACAGTTTTAGGCGCTGCCGCAGAGTTGCAAAGTCGTCAGTGTGATACACGAGCAACTCATCCAACCATTTGGCGCCGTCGAGCAGTTCCGCAGCGCCCACCGCTCCTTTCCTACCCGGGGAAGTCAGCAGGCTCAGCTGCGCATCTGGGTAAGCCTGCCGTATCGCATGCATGGCGGGAAGCGCGCAAATCATATCGCCGATGTTACCGTTACGATATATGCAAACCCGCCGCGCTGCGCTCGGCCGGCGGCGTGGCCACAAGCACTCCTGCAGGATCGCCAGGCATAGATTGGCCGCAGCGTAGAGGAGCCGAACGCAACCGGCCTCTATCTTTCGAACGTGACTCATTGACCAACCGCGGAGCGCCCGATAGTCGAAGCGCGATCAGCTAACAGCTAGGCGCCGGGAGGCCGCCCCCTCCAACATCCTAACCGGGCCGTAAGGCAACCACAGCGACATCAATTCCCCGAAAACGATGGCAAGCCCCATCGGCCGCATTACAAACTCGACCAACGCAGCCCCTATATCACTGCGCAAACCAACGAGCAGCGCCCCCGCCAACAAGCACCCAACGTACCAGTGCGGCACCCAAAATACCGACCCCCCGCTGTTCAGCAAAAGCTCCGCTCTGCGAATCGCCATACCCACCAACCACGAAACCACAACCAAACCGGCTAAGCCGAAGTTTACGTATGCTTCTCCGTAGAATCCCGAAGTCCAGTAATCACCTTGGAATCCGTAATACGAGGGCAGAAACCCCTGGGAATCGATGTCCTGGAGCATTTCCGCCTTGCCCGGCAGCAAAACACTCGGCACCAGAGATTCGAGCATCAGCAGGTAAGACTTGCCGAGCTGCCAATCCGTTCGCCTATCAACCACCTCGATGATCTTCGAAAATACGATGATCTCGCCAAACGAGTTCGCAGCGTTAAGGCAATTGTCGGGATCCGAATAAGCCGCATAAGCATCACTCAAGCCGCCGCCACTTAAGAGCATGGTAGCACCCAGCTGCCGGCTAAATCTCGTGACGCTGACCAAACCAAATCCCACTACCAGAACAACAAGCGCTGTTCGCAAGGTAAGTTTACGCCGCGCCAGCCACACCAACATAAATGCCCCCAAACGGGGCACATGGTCCTGCGTCCCTCCGCTCACCATCCCGAACACGCTATACACCACCAATATAGCCCCAGAGATCAGTAAGCGCGCGGTCGTCGATTCCTCAATGTAATAGTAAGTAAACAGCGGGTAAATAAGCACCAGCTCAGAGAGTCCCGTCACTAGGCCGTACCAGAGCAATGGTTCGTCACGAACCGTCCGGCTCCACACGGAAACAATCCCTCCCCGCAAATAAAATGACAGCGCCAGGGCGCCAAGCCCAAGAAGATTAAGTAGCAGGAGCTGGTTATAACTTGTAACTGCACGGCCGGCGGTAGCTCCTTTGAGGCTTTGGGGAATCGAATAGCCGCATCGCAGCGAAATGATTACTAGTACGATTAGCCATGTCGCAACGGTGATATAATGTTTGCTGACGTCGAAGTTATGTGACCACTCGCGAATGTACCACTGGAGTCGTATTCCACCGGAGTAGACGAAATATACAAAGAATACGAGAGTTATGATCAGCAAAACCGGCCGCTCATGCCTCAAAGCGAACCGCAATTGCAGCAGCAGCAGCAGCGTGATAACAATAAGCCCGGCGAATTGAATCGAGTTCAGCATTGCGCTTAAGATTCAGAACTTCCCGCAGCGAGCACGGCGGCGAAGGTAGCGTCTAGCCTGCCTACTGTCATCTCCCGTGAGAGAACTGTTATCAAAAGAGGTTCTGAATCCAGAGGTTCGCCCGCGCAGCCTGGTCAGTCCGAGACGCCCGGCTCACTTCCGCCGCGGTCCCTCGCCATAGTGCGCCTTCGAAACTCCGCCGACATCCGTGAAATCTTATCTAAAGCGCGTATCGCACCAAACATCAGCATGGGCGCGAAAAGCAGCACCAGCGCGCAGTTGCGAATGGGATGCGGCCAATCTGGCTTGTCCGCGGCCACCGGCGGTTCGATCACGGTAAAAGCGAAGTCAGCCTCCACCTGCGCCAGCTTTTCCCGCTGCAATTGGGTCGCCATCAGCTCGTACAGCTGGCTTTGCAGCAGGGAATCGGAGGTCTTGTTAATCTCCCCCCGCAACGATTCGACCGCGATTGCCGCTTCGTGCGTCTCCCGTCCGCGGAGTTTGTCGCGCAAGTCGTCTACATAAAAGCCGAGAATGCGCTGAGCATCGTCGCGGGTCTTGGCCATAAACGACAAGCCAAGGCCACCGGTCTTGATATTGTAATCGCAGCTGAAGTAGCCACTTATAATTTTGTACAATTGCCACTGGGTGCGCGGCCGAACTCCGTCGTTGGCGTCGAAAGCGAAGGCGGCAACCGGCTTATGGCGATCGGCCAAGGAGATGGTAAACGCAAAGCTTTTGAGGATCGACATATACTCTTGAGCGCTGGCCTCGGATACTGAGGTGGTTCCAAACAGTTCCGACAGACCTCCGGCGGCTTCTCCCCTCAGAAGGCCGAGTGGGCCAGGCGTGAGCGGCGTTGCCACAGGAATCAACACCGCGTTCGCGCGATACCATTTCTGCAGATTGAACGCGCTGATCCACCAAGTCGCGGCGGCGGCGATTACTGTGATGATAAAGATCGGCAGCCACCATCGCGAAAACAACATCCAATATTGCAGCCAGGCGGCGTCGACTTCCGCTGCCGCCTGCACATCGGCGAATTCTGCCGGCCCGGCGGGGCGTGGCCATGCGCGCCGCTGACTACTAGTAGTTACTTCCATCTGATTCCTGATTTCCTCGCCCATGGCTATAACCATAGGCACCGTGAGGGTACTGGATTTACGATAGCGATCTTGCTATTGAGCGCTGAGCGCGGGAACGTCGGAATTAAGGTGAGCCTTAGCGAACCGCCGTCCGAAGCGTAGTTGATGCTGCGCACGTACTCGAGTGCGGCGCGTGTGCGCGGTTCACGCGAGCATCTCGCGCAGTCATCGCAGATCACTCCCACTTCAAGCTCGGAAAGTTGGGCATCAAATATCCGGTGACTGAAAACATCAAGCGCACTGAATTGCTGTTGGGTTGATAATTCAAATCCCGTACGTACTCCACAGCGGAGCTGAAGTGCATTCCGGCCAATCGTGACTGTTTCAGCAATCGTAGAGTGTCCGGCAGCCGCAAAAAATCCAGTTGAAGACCGCCGCTGTGCTCATTGCCAAGCGGGTAGGGGTAGTATTGCTGCGGATACGGGGTATGGTCGCTGTGATACGGGGCTTGCTGGGTGTAGAACGCGTCCAGGCTCAGCTTGCTGCGCAGATTTAGCCACCGGCCGAGCTGCAGATCCACCCGGGTCGCGTTAGGACCAACCGACGTGCCCATAACCTGCCCCTCGTAAGTCCAGTAGAGCGAGTCACTATGCTGTTCTTCGTTGACGTCGGTGTACTCGACTTCAAGTCGCAGATCGGTGAGCCCATCCTGGGTGAGCCGTGGAACGTATATACCGGTCAGATAAGACACCGAAAGAAACGGCAGGAAACGTCCGATACCTTGAACTTCTTTAGTCAAGTTATCCTGTCCCATCGTCTCTAGATAAAGCTGGCTATTTCTCAGACTTGGAAAATACGCCTTAAAATAGATTCCACCTCTGGAATGGGTGTTCCCTTCAGCGGTGGAACCGGTGCTAAAGCCGGTGGCGCGGCCAGAAAAACCTCCAAGTCCATAGTTATTGTTGTGCTGGCCGGCAAACATGATTGCGTGGTCGAAACCGAACTCGAACGTGGGCAGGGGCTTGAAACTAAAGATTTGACCGAAGAGATAGGGGTGCCAGAAATAGCGGTCGTCATCCATCTGGCCAAAGAAAAACTGGCTGCGAAACTGCCCCAGGTAGCTAAACACCCCAGGCAACAGCGTCGGATGAACGCTCTGTAGCCGGATAGCCGGAAAGGGCGACGCATTGTTACTCTGGGAGATCGAATTGAAGTGTCCGACTCCCCACCACATTTCTTCCATTCCAAAGGACAACGCGACGTTGCCAAAGTCGGCGACCGCCGCCGCCGAAATCGGTTGCAGGCGGCTGACTCCGGGAACGTTGCGCGTGAGTGGGCCGGCGAGCGCCCCGTCGGCGTAAGCGCTAAGAAAGCCCCCCGCACCTAGCCAGCCGTATAAACTCGCTACTTCGTTGCTGCCCGGCGCGGTCGGCAAACCGTCGTTGTTGGGCAACAGCGGAGTTCCCTCTCGAGCGTTGATAGCCTGTTCCCCCGAAGTTCCAACTTCGCTGGTTTGCCAACGCCTCTGATCGCCGCGCGAGTAGATGTATTGCAGCTGCAGGCGCTCGAAGGGCTGCGCCATCGTCGGCAGGTTATCTACGCGATCCTTCTCGATCCAATCCACTTCCTCTCTTAACTCGCTCCTCAGCTCCCGTACCAGGGAGCCGGCCAGAGGCTCGGGATGGTCATCGAGGATTCGCTCTGCCTCAAGGGTCAGACGCGCGGCCTCAATCCTGCTGATTGGCTTGACCTCAGGGAGATAGGTATTCAACAGCCCAAGACCCTCGAGGGTGTCCAGTTCCTGATAGATCGGGCTGTCGAGCGGGATATAGACCACGTAGGTCGAGGCTCGGGCTACGCCCACGGACATCAACAGCCACGATAAGGCGAGGGCGCAGCAGAGAATCGGTGAGCAGACTGTTCTGCGAGTGGCGCGCAATGGCGTCATCTCATGGCTATCGCGGCTCGGAGACGGCCGCAGCGAGCGCTCGCGACTGCCGAATCTGATCCAACTGATCGAGCACGTGGCGATCGGCTTCGGCGGCGGTCGGCCGCTTCGCGGTCGCCGGCTTTGACGCGCCTCGCGTCGGCCGTAAAGCGACAGGTGGCGATGCCGGACCGAACAGATAGGCCATCAGCACGCGCCGCACGTATTCCCGAGTCTCGGGATAGGGCGGTATCCCCTGATACTTGTCGACCGCGCCTTCGCCGGCGTTGTATGCCGCGAGGAACTCTGGCAATCCCATAGCCGGGCCGGATCTGGCCTGTTGCCACCGTCGCAGATAGTCGAGGAAGCGCGCCGCGCCGAGCGCGTTGTCGACGGGATCGAACGGGTCGGCCACTCCAAAGCGTTGCGCTGTCGCAGGCATCAATTGCATCAATCCCTCGGCGCCGGCCGGCGAAACCGCGTCGGGATTCCCTCGCGACTCCACCGCCGCGATCGCCTCGAGCAGCTCGGGATCCAAATTGTAGAATCCGGCCACCACCCGAAACAGCGCGTGCCGATCCAGTGGCCGCTGCTGCGCATGCGCGCCCGCGCCGCCGATTTCCACGGCCAGTCCGAGCGCCAATATCAGCGTGGCGATTCGCACGACTTTGCCTGCTTCAGACTCGCCTAAATCTGAGTCGCCAGCAACCCCAGCGTACCCAGCGAAACCGCGCTGTTGGCGATGATCTGGGTTATGTCTTTCGCGTACTGGACGTTGCTCACGAAAACATATTTTTCGGGCACGTAGATCGTGTCGCCTGGCTCCAGATGCGCATCCATCAGGCCGCCGCTCATGACCGGCAATAGCGGAAACAATCTCCCCTGTCCGCTATTCTTGACGCCCTCATCGGTAAGCACCGAACCGTCAACTTTGACCACCATCGCATGGTCGACGTCGGCGCCCTGGGTCGGCCCTCCCGCGCGCTGGAAGTAGTCTCGAACCGTCAAAGACGGGTCGTAGATAATCGCCGTCGGCGAATAGACCTGCCCCAGGACGTTTACCGACGATGGCCGTTTAGGAATAGTGATTTCGTCGTGGTCTTCCAGCTCGATATCGGCCGCCGATTGCGTCAGCCGCCCAAGCGCTTTCAGGTGGAGCACAATCCGGCCTTGCGCCTGCTGGTTTTCAGTTTCTGACAGCACGCGCTGCAAGCCAAGCATCGCCTGAGCGGTGGCCGCCTTACTCTCGTTGTCGCTGTTGAGCGAAGTCGGCATCAACTGCAGCCGTGCCACGTCCTGCTGAATTCGCTTGCGGCTCTCATCAAGACGTTCCTGCTGAAGTTCCTTCACGGATTGCCTGATGAAAACCACGCCCGGCAAGTAAGCGTCCGGCAGCACCCCGCCGCATCGCTGCAGCAAGGAGTCCAGCCGTTCTCCAGCGTGAACCGTATAAGGCCCCGGCAACTTGACGCGGCCTTTGACAACCGCCACCCACGGCAGATGCCATCCCGGCACGCGCCTGACGAACAGCTCGTCGTTGCGTTCGAGGACGCGGTCGTAAGGGTCGGCCCCGGTCAGCGCCGCCTGCAAATCGATATCGACGTAGGTGTGACGGGTCTTGGCGCCATCAACGACTTCCGTCCGAGCGAGCTCAGCCACTTGCTGATAGGCCTCTTCCTTGAGCCCGCCGGCCTCGTAAACCAGATCGCTCACCTTCATTCCGGGGCTTAACTCGTAAAGTCCGGGCTTCCTGACCTCGCCTACCACTCTGACGGTGGCCACGTCCCGCACCTCATCGTCGCGGTAAATCGTCAGCTCGTCGCGGGGATACAGCAGCGTATTGGCCGAGCTTGCGAGGTGATCCGACATCGCCGAGCCCAAGTCCACCGACACGAAGCGAGTCGCGCGATCGGGCTCGCTGGTGCGTCGGATCAGCGCGTGCTTGAAAAACGTATGGCCGGCCAGCCCCTCGCCCTCGTGAATCAGATCCGAGACCCGCATCCCTTCGTGCCATTGGTATTCGCCGGGACGACGCACATTTCCCACCAGCGTTACCATGTTCCTTATATCGGGCAGGACCGGGTATATCTTGACCAAGTCGCCGTCACGGACTTCGAATCGCTGCGAGCGGAGCTGTTCGAGGTTGATATCGAGCACCATCTTGCGCCGATGGCTTTCGATACGCTCAATTTGGACTCGCTCTGAGTAACCGAACGCCGTAACTCCTCCCGCAAGCTGAATCACCCTGGACAGAGACTCGGCGCCCCGGCCGATCTCGTAGATAGCAGGCCGCTTGGCGTCGCCGGCGACCGCCGCCACGGCTCCGATCACCGGAACGAAAATCACATCCTGCGCCTCCAGCCGCAGGTCCGCAGCGGTATTACCGTGAAGCAGCATATCGTAAAAATCGACTGTCCGAACCACCGTGTTGCCGCGGCGCAGCTGGATGTTGCGAAGGCTGCCGACCTTGCTGATCCCACCCGCTGCCATCAACCCGTTGGATACGTGCGACAGTGAGCTGACAGTATATGCGCCCGGCCGCGCGACCTCGCCGTAAACGTAAACCTGGATCGTCCGCAGTTGCCCCATCGTAACGTCGACCTGAACTCCAGTAATCTGGCCGACGCGACTCTCGATAACTTGCTTAGCCTGCGCAAAAGTAAGGCCGGCAACCTGCACCGGCCCGATTTCGTCGATCAGAACAGTGCCGTCGCGCTTGACGGTTAAGGCGGTTTTTCGGTTGAGCCGACCCCACATCAAAACGTCCAATTCGTCACCGGGACCGATTATGTAATCATTACCTACTGGAACGTTATCAACCGGGGCGAAGGTCGACATCGTCGAAGACGAGGTAAATAACGAATAGCCGAACTGGGTAAGATTACCTATCGCCGGGGTTTCCGGAACCGCGCCCGGAGAATCTGCTGCGCGGAACCTGACTTCGATATTCGACGGCGCCGACTGCGCCTGGGCTTCCATCGCCTGCGGCTTTACTTCTGGCACCGGGATCTTCTCCGCAGGTGGCGTCGCGGCTATTTGGTTCTTCAGTTCGAATACCTGCTCGTCGGTCATGCCGAGCAGGCGACCGAAACTACTGATCTCGCTATCGCTGAAGTGCCGCGCGGCCAAACGGGCGCTCAGCTGTTGGAGCTGGTCGTTGGTGAGCCTGCCGTTCGAGCTCAGCTGGTTCCTAAGCTCGAGGGCTTGCTCGGTGGAAATGCCGAGCTGGCTCGCGATTTCGCTCAGCATTGCCGGATCGAGATTGGCGGTGGAAGGCAGGTTGTTGCCCAGACTCTGCGCCCAGGCAGATGCCATGCCCAAGACTACCGCAGCAAGCAAGAGGGCTCCGAGAGCCTTTCGCAAGCCGTGAACTTTACTATCCATGAACCGAACACCTTGTCGAATATTCATTGAGAATACTCCAAAACGATCGAGACCTGCGAAAAGCAACCGCATGTTGCGTAAGCCCAATCCTTGACCGAAAGCCAACGGTCGCCGCGACGGCTCAAAAAGCACTCCGAGTGTAAGACCAAGGGGTTTTAACAGGCAAGATGCTCGGCTGTGAAAAAAATACAGTTAAATATGCTTGGCGAAGTTCCTAATTCCTGACGATTTCTTCGCCTCGCACCCGCCACCCATGCGTCCGCCCTCCCGCGCACCGGGCCTGGAGAATCCAACATGTAGGCGCCGCGGCATGCTTGCCAAACGGCAGCTTTCCCATCCTAAAACGAACTATCGACGGTTGACTTCAGTTTTAGCTCGCCAAGCTAGCTGAAAAACGGCCGCGCCAATCAAGACTTTACTCGACCAATCAAGACTTTACTCGAAGTGATTTTTCGAGCCGGCATTGCTCGCCGTACGCTGAGGAATTGAGCAGTCCGAGCTTCCGTTTTCGATTAGCTTCAAAAGACGCAGTTAGAGCTATCAAAGGGCAAAAATTTGGTCAAGTTAGAGTGGTCGCTCCGGAGCCTCGGTTGATCGTGATTTTCCTACATTTTTGGCAGGTTTTGCCGCTTGGCGCCCCAGTCCGGAAGCCCCCAAAACGGCGCCGCCAGATGCCCGACTATTCGAACTCCGCAGAAGTTCCTGTTCCGCGTCCACCATGTCAACCGACGCGGCCAAACTCAACCCCGCCCCTAACCCGTCCCGTCTAATCGGATTCGCCGAGGAGATCGCTCGGCAACACCACCCGGATTCCCTGGGCCTGGATGGCTTCGAGCAGGATCGCCACGCGTTCGCTGCTGGAGAGGTAACGGTCAAAGATAGCGTCGAATCCGCGAAACGGACCACCGACAATTCTAACGCGTTCGCCGTGGCCAAAAGCCTTGCGCGGCAGTTCGACCGCGCCGTCTGAGCAGCGCTGCTTGAGGTCTTCAATTATCGCGGCCGGCACGGCCAGCGGCTCGCGCCCCGCGGAAATCAATCCGTGGACGCCCGCAGTATACTTCACCGTGAAGTAATCGCGAGCGAGATCGAGACGGGCGAATAGGTAGCATGGAAACAACGGCGATAGCGAAACCTTTTGCCGCACGCGAGTGCGCAATAAGGGAAGAAATACTTCACCGGCGCAGCCCACCAGCTGATCGCACACCCATCGCTCCTTGTGCGGTTTGGTTCTGATGAGATACCAATTTGCGTCAGATGACGTAGACATATGTGGATACACGGGCTTATCTCACGACGCACCTAAAGGTTCGGCTGCGCCTCAGCTTAATCTTAAAACTAGGATATAAATTTTATAATTAGCTTATAGTCTCTGTCATGCAACAGCGATCGAGGCCAAGGATCAAGCCAGACGGCAATGCGACTAACGTATCGATACCTATCGCCGCCAAAATAGTATTCGGTCCAAATCATGCCCAAGCTCGCCTCCCCCGGGTTCAGTATACGGGCATCCGGCCGACGCTTGTCAAGAAAGCCGCTCTCCGAGGCGATCAGACGACGCAAGTCTGCTGCCGCCGCGATCCATTTGCATTTTCGTCCCCGCCTTTGGCAGGCTGGAGCGGCTGTCGCCATCTGTACGAAATCGAAAATCCGGGACCGCTGATGGCTTCGCGGAATCGAGAAGCTTCGGGCGGTTCACGGTCGCGCGTAAGGAGAGGACTTATGAGCACGGAGCAGAACAAGAAGATGGTGCTGAGCTTTTTCGAGAAGTTCTCGGCCAACAAGATGGACGAGGCCTTGGCAATGCTGGCCGACACAGGCACCTGGTGGATAGCCGGAACTTTCCCGCTGTCCGGGACCAAGACCAAGAAGGAGTTTGCCGAACTGCTGGCCGGAGTGTTGCCGGTGATGCCGGGAGGTATCAAGCTGACCGCCAAATCGATGATCGCCGAAGGCGACAAGGTGGCGGTCGAGGCAACGTCCTACGGCAAGCATGTCAACGGCAAGGTGTATTCGAACCAGTATCATTTCGTGTTCGAGTTCCGCGACGGCAAAATTCAGGCTGTGCGCGAGTACCTGGATACGATGCACACCAATGACGTTTTGTGCAGCAGTTAGTGGAAGGCATGGAAGAGCGCAAAGTTGATCCGCTTCTGGTCAAGCACGAGCCGCCGCTGGGATGGCTGGTGTTTAACCGTCCCGAAGTCCGCAACGCCCTGAATCTCTACACTTGGGGCCGTATTGTCGAAGGCGTGGCCGAACTTGAGGCCGACCCCGAGGTTCGCGTTATCGTGATGCGGGGCGCGACTCCCGAAGCGTTCATTTCGGGCGCCGATATCTCCGAGTTTCGCGAAGTCCGTTCCAACGCCGAGCAGGCGCGCACGTATCGTGACGCGCCGGTGCGGGCCTGCGCCGCGCTGACCAATTGCTCGAAGCCGATTATCGCCATGATCTCGGGGCTATGCATGGGCGGCGGCGTCCAGGTCGCGATCTCCTGCGACGTCAGGATTGTCGCGCGCGGCACCCGCTTCGCGATCCCGGCCGCCCGCCTGGGCCTCGCCTATCCTCCCGACGCGGCGCTCAACCTGATCCAGGTGGCCGGGCCGGCCAACGCCCGCGACATCCTGTTCTCGGGCCGGGTGTTTGACGCCGAAGAAGCGCTTACGATGGGGCTGATTAACAGGCTGGTGGCAGCAGACGAACTCGAGAGCATCACGCGCAGCTACGCGACGGCAATGGCGGCTAACGCGCCGCTTACGATGGCCGCGGCCAAGGCCGCGATTCGCGAAAGTCTCAAAGACCCCGGCGAACGCGACCTGAAATCGGTGCTGGCGGCGGTCGAGCGATGCTTCGATAGCGAAGACTATCGCGAGGGCGTGCGCGCGTTCATGGAAAAGCGCCGCCCCCGATTCTCGGGCCGCTAGGGTCTTGCCTGGCAGCGCCTGTTCAGTGATGCGGTAACGATGCGCTCGAAGCCTGCGAATATCCGCTTGACCTCCGTGCTGCTTGCGGCGCTGCTCGCGATCGCCGCAGCCTGCGATCGCGGGCCTCGCGTCGCGATTGTGGCGCCGAACGGATCGACGCTGGCGACGGTGAAAATCGAGATCGCCGACACGCCGCAATCGCAGGAACTCGGCCTGATGTATCGCGACTCGCTCGCCAGCGATGCCGGCATGCTGTTCATGTTCGCCGAGCCCTCACATCAGGTTTTCTGGATGAAGAACACCAGGATTCCGCTCGACATGCTGTTTGCGGACGGCCAGCGGCGCGTAATCGGAATCGTGGCCAACGCCGAGCCTTACTCGGAGGCGCGCCTTAGCGTGCCCGGCGATTCGCAGTACGTGTTGGAGGTAAACGGCGGCTTCTGTCAGCGGCGCGGTGTCAAAGCCGGAGACCGCCTCGATTTCCTCGGCTTCACGCCCTCGCCCAAATCCTAGGACGCCGTCCGTGCGGAGTATCGCGAACCGGCGCTCCGCGATCGCGCTCACGATCTTGCTGATTATCGGCGCGGCCCTGCGCGTAGTGGCACTCGATCGGGTGCCGCCGGGACTCAATCAGGACGAAGCCTGCAACGGCTACGACGCTTACAGCCTGTTGCAAACCGGCCGCGACCAGCACGGCAATCGGTTCCCGATCGTGATTCAGGCCTTCAACGATTATCGGATGGCGCTGTTCGACTACTCGTTGATTCCGGTCGTGGCGATAGCCGGACTTAAGGCGGCTTCGGTGCGGATGGGCGCCGCGTTATGGGGGATCGCCGACCTGGCGGCGATCGCGTTACTCGCATACCTGATGCTCGGGATTCGCGGATGCGCGATCGCGCTCATCCTCGCCGCGATCTCGCCGTGGCATCTGCCGCTTAGCCGCTTCGGCCACGAGGCAATGAGCGCGTCGGCAACGATAAGCTGGGCGACAGCCTGCTTTATGCTCTGGCATCGCCGTCGCTCGACCGGATGGCTGATGCTGAGCGCGCTGCTGTTCGGCTTGAGCCTCTACACCTATTCGATCACCAAAGCGTTCGTGCCCGTCTGGATAGTTCTGTTGGCGGTGTTCTACTGGAACGACGTGCGTCGCGACGCGATAGCGGTTCTGGCGGCAGTCGCGATAGTCGTTGTGTGCGCGGCGCCGCAGGCCTTTCTATTGTGGCATCGCAGTGCTGAACTCCAGGCGCGTTTCGCACAAGTCTCAATCTTCAGCAAAAACGGTTGGACCTTACGGGCCGTGGCCGATTTTATGTTTGGGCTGGCCAGTCATTTCAGCTTCGATTTTCTCTTTATCCACGGCCAGCGCGGGCTTGAGGCCGAACTGCTGCATCCTCCTGGTTTCGGACAGCTCCTGACGGCGCAGGCCGCGATGGTCGCGGCGGCGTTGTGCTCGTTATACGACCCTCGCTATCGCAACACGGTAATTCTGCTGCTCGATTGGGCGATAATCGCCGCGATTCCCGCCGCATTGACGATTCCGGCGCCACACATGCTGCGCGACGTGCTCGCGATCGCGCCCTGGACGATACTGTCCGCGCTCGGCGTCGTGTTCTTGCTGGACCTTGCCGTCTTGCCGATAGGGATCCGCCGGATGGCTGCCGCGGCGCTGATGATCGCCGTCCTGTGGCAGGGTGTCAGCTTCGTTCGGTTCTACTTCGGACCCTACGCGACCGTCGCTGCCCGTTCCTATCAATACGGGATGGAGCAAGTGGTGCGGACGACCGAACGGCTGAGCCGCGACCGCGAGCCGATAGTCGTCACGGCGTTGATCAATCAACCCTACATCTATTTCCTGTTCTACCTGCGCTATCCGCCGGCGCTCTTCCAAACCGAGGCACACCTGCAGGATCGCGAGATGTTCGCCCCGGTCCTCGCCTTCGACCGCTATCGGTTCGCAGGCCCGTCCCGGGCCTTCGCGACGATGGAGCACGGAATCTTCGTCTTCCCCGATGTCGGCGACCTGCCCGTCGCGCCGACGGTAGTGATTAACTATCCCGACGGCCATCCCGCCTATCGGATTGTGGTGAAGTAAGCCGGTGACGACCAACGCGTCAAGGCGGTGGTTGCCCATGTGCCGGTGGTCAACGGGCGGCGATGGGGGCAGGCGCTGCGCCCCAGCGATCAGTGGCTGGAACTGCTCGACAAGCTCAACGAGGATCGCAGGCATCGTTACGAAACCGGCGCGAGCGCGCGCGTGCCGGTGCTCGATCGAGCCGGGCGCGGCGAGCTTTGCGCGATGCCGGCGGATCAGGATCTGCTCAACTACTTTGCGTTTGCGCGCGACAACTTCAAGACCTGGCGTTCCGATATCGCGCTCGAATCGGTCCAGAAGGTGATCGAATTTATTCCCGAGAATTTCATCCACCTGATCTCGCCGCGCGCGATCTGCATCGTTTCGACCGTGGGCTACGACATGATCCATCCGCTCGAGCACATCCTGGACGCGTATCAAAAAGCGAACGAGCCCAAGAAGCTGGTGCAGATGCCCTACAATCAGTTGCAGCTCTATACCGAGCCGATGCAGAGCGAGGCGATGGGGCACGTGATCGGATGGTTTAATCAGTACTTGCGATAGAATCGGGCGGCGCTATACGAGAGGACGGCTAACCGGCTGTCGGCAAAAAAGCCTTTCCGGCATTTTGTCGAAGATAACCGCTAGTAGCCAGTCCGCATAACATTAGGGAGGGCGGAAAATGCGCTACACGATGAGTTTTACGGGGCGAGCGATCGCGGTAGCGACGTTCACAGTTTTGATCGCATGCGGTGTCGCCAGCAGAGCGGCGGGGCAGGACGTCGCGACTTACACGCGCGATACCTTCTACCAGTGGTTCCAGAAGTATCGCGACGCCAAGCCTGACTTCAAACCCGGCGAAGTGCTGACTTGGAAAGATGCGGAGCGGATGCGGCCGTTCGTGATCCCAGGCTATCTCGAGCAACTCAACTTTCCCGATTTCAAGATGGAGATCATTGCCACCCAGGATCACACGCCTCGCAAAGACTACATGGACTGCACCGAGAAGTATCAAAGCCAGGTGAGACTGGGGAGCGATGGATCGCTGCAGAATTTCGTCTGTGGGCAACCTTTTCCGGATTCGGCACTGAGCGTGGACGACCCGGCGTCCGGCCTCAAGGCGGCGTGGAACTTCGAGTATCGATGGCAGTACTATGGTTTGTGGACCGCGTTGTGGCAGCCAATCTGGGTGAGATTTGGCGGGAGCCACAGCGCCATGGCGAAAAACGCCGCTATGGCGCCGCAGAACTGGCTCGCTCCGGTGACCGTCACGACCAAAATCCCCGATGACAACAGTTACATCTACGGTGGTGGCGGAACGTTTCAGCGTATCCTGAATTCCTATTATCAGCGCACTTACTATGCTCACTTGGCGCAACTGCCGCAGCACTCGCTGCCGCTGGCGCACTCCGACGAATTCGAGTACAAAGAATTTACCGGCTTTTTCTCGCCGTTTGATATTCGCGGCACCGCCTTTATCGTTTTCCGTTATTCCGATCCGCACCGTGCCGACGACGCCTGGGCTTATATTCCCACGCTGCGCCGCGTGCGGCGGATTTCGGCGGAAGTCAAATCCGACTCGCTGCTGGGCACCGACCACACCATCGAGGATTTTTACGGATTCGCGGGAAGAGAGCTGGAATGGAAGTGGCGTTTCCTGGGCTGGAAGGATTTGCTGTGCGTGCAGGACTCGAAGCATACCTACAGCGAGTTTTACGGCCCCAACGGGAGGATCCCCAACGACGTATGGTCGGTGCGGCGGTTCGCGGTTATCGAGCGCACTCCCACCTTTCCGCGCCATCCGTACAGCGGGGTGCTGAACTTCTTTGACGCGCAGAACTGGGATTCATGGTGGGAGGTGGCCTTCGACCGCAAGGGAAAGCTGTGGAAAGAGTGGGAGTACATGAAGAAGTGGAGCGAGACCTATAAGGAGTGGGCGGAAATCAACAACGGCCTCGACATCACCACGTTTCAGTCAGTCGACGTGCTCGATTTGCAGAACCAGCGCGGCACGCTAGGCGTATCGATCGGTATCGGCTATCCGAATCCCAAGCTTA
>JBEKLA010000042.1:0-22618 GCA_050010455.1 Binataceae bacterium (SeqCode)
GACCCACGAGGTATCGCACGAGCGTTATATTGCGCGGGCAGCGGGCAGCGGCTTGTGGTTCTGCATGTCTTCGGCAAGAAGACACAAAAGACTCCGCGCCGCGCAATCGAGATCGCTCTTCAACGAATGAAACAGATAGGGCCGTGACGATGAAGTTGAATGAAGTAAAAGCCGAATTGCTCAAGGACCGCCGCGTGAGAAAGGCCTATGATGCGCTCGAGCCCGAGTTCGAGCTGGTTCGTGAGCTTATCTCTGCGCGCGCGCGAGCGCGGCTAACACAGCGCCAAGTCGCGGCCAGGATGGGGACAACTCAATCCGTGGTCGCTCGTATCGAGAGCGGGCGCATCACGCCCAGCTTCAAGACGCTCGCGCGTTATGCACGCGCTACGGGCATGAGGCCCGTGATTAAGCTGGTCGCTGCGGACTAGCGGTCCAGTCCACCGACTGTTATGGGCAAACCGACGCGAAGGATTGTCCTCGACTTCGCTGCGCTCACGGAGCGTAACGTATACCATTGATAAATCCCACAAAGGAGAAAGCGCGATGGCGATTCGACAGATTGAACCGCCCCAGGCGTATCAGATGCTGAGCAAGAATCCTCAGGCGGTCTACCTCGACGTCCGAACTGAAGGCGAGTTCGCCCAGGGCCATCCCGAGGGCGCGATCAATATCCCGGTGCTTTTCGTCAAGGGGCCCGGTGTCACCGAAGACAATCCCGATTTTCTCGGCGTCGCGCGCAAGTTGCTCCCCCAGGACAAGACCCTCGTGGTAGGATGCCTGTCCGGCGGCCGTTCGCAGCGCGCATGCGAAATGCTCGAGCGGGCCGGCTACAGCGATCTGAGTAACGTGTGCGGAGGGTTCGGCGGCGCTCGCGACGCCGGCGGACGATTGGTCGTGACGGGATGGCGCGAAGCGGGATTGCCGGTTTCCGATAAGGTCGGCGACGCGGGCTATCAGGCGCTGCGCAAGAAGGCCGGCGTTTGACGCAAGTATCCGGTGACGTGAATGGCGATTCGACTCAGCAAAATCTACACTCGCGGCGGCGACAAGGGACTAACCTCGCTGGTGGGCGGGGAACGCGTCTCCAAGGATAGCCCCCGCCTGGAAGCTTACGGCACCGTCGACGAGCTCAACGCGATCGTCGGCCTGGTGCGCACCTTCGCCTCCGACTACGAGGCCCGCCTCGACTCCGATTACGCGTGGTACTCGGAGATGCTGCGGCGGATACAGAACGAATTGTTCGACGTCGGCAGCGAGCTCGCGACGCCGCCCGACTTCAGCTATCCCGGGATGCATCGGATGGGCGAGGCCGAGGTCGAGCAGCTCGAGCACGAGATCGATCGGATGAACGAAGCGGTCGAGCCGCTCAAGTCTTTCACCCTTCCCGGCGGCGGCAAACTCAACGCCTTCCTCCATCAGGCGCGCACCGTATGCCGGCGGGCGGAGCGCGTATGCTGGACGCTGGGCCGCGAAGAGCTTATCAACGAGCAACTGCTGATCTATCTCAACCGCCTGAGCGACCACCTGTTCGCGCAATCACGATGGGTCGCCAGGCGCTTGAACGAGCCGGAGTTCCTGTGGGATCGCGGCCTGCGGCACGAGTCAAAGCCGGAGCGCGGCGCATCCCCGAAAGCCGGCGGCGAATCCGACTCGGCCGGTGCCGGGAAAAAACCGTCCTCGAAAGAGTGAGGCTTCGATGACCAAGCAACCGCGAATTTATCTGCGCCAGCTCCAACTCGGGCCGATGGCGAATTATGTCTACCTGATCGGCGATCCCGCTACGCACAAGGCGGTGGTGGTCGATCCGGCATGGGATGTCGATGCGGTCGTGGACGCCGCGGCGCGCGAAGGCTACACGATCGAGAAGATCCTGATCACGCACTACCATCCCGATCATCTGGGCGGGAGTTTCATGGGCCAGCACATCGAAGGCGCGGCGCAACTGCTTCACAAGATCAAGGCCAAGGTTTACGTCAACAAGGAGGAGGCGCAGGGGGTCAAGCAGGTCGCCGGTTTGTCCGATTCCGATTTGGTCAAAGTCGATGGCGGCGACACCGCCACGGTCGGCAATCTGACGATCAAGTTCCTGCATACGCCCGGCCATACACCGGGCTCGCAGTGTTTTCTGATCGACAGCAACCTGATCTCGGGCGATACGCTGTTTGTCGGTTCGTGCGGGCGCGTCGATCTGCCGGGTTCGGACCCGGAGCAGATGTACTACAGCCTCAATCAGAAACTGCGCAACCTCGACGACGCTACCGTGGTCTATCCCGGACACGCCTACTCGCCCGAGTCGAGCTCGACGATCGGCAACGAGAAGCGCCGCAACCTCTTTATGCGTTTCGAGTCGCTCGACGATTTCCTCGAAGCGATGGGCTACAGCCGCGACTAGCGCGGCATTCCATGCCGGCGGTTTGACCGCTCGCTTCGCTCGGCTTTTGGCGGCAAGACTCGCGATTCCTGGTTAATCGCCGGGTTGCCTAAATCCCTCGCCCGCTTGGTTGCGGGAGAGGGTGCGGGGCGCGGCTCTTGCTTTTTTCCGCAAGAGCCGCGACGCGCGGGTGAGGGTTCCGAAAACGTTGGGACTTACGAACCGTCATGCTCCCATAGCCGCTTCGGCGGCGCCACCACGAAGACCGCGATCACCAGCAGCGCGAAGCCGACGTAGCAAACGGTGAACACCCACAGCGGCCCCCGGAAAAAAATCAGCTGATGGGCCCAGTAGCCGATGAAGTCTCCGGGGTAACCAGTGTCGCCAACTTTCTCGCGCAGATAGTTTTCGAGCGTCGTCAGCGGGCATGCGACTCCCGCGATCGCCATCAGAACAACCACTCCGATCGCCGCCAGGTGAAGTGCGCGGAACCAGAAATTCCTCACCCAGCGCCAGCGCCGGATGACGCCGATCAAGATCGCGGCGAAACCCAACACGACGAATCCGACATACGCGGCATGCACGATAACCACCGCGTCGGCGAGGATTCTGTACTCGACCATCGCGCTATAATGCTGCGCTGGGATCGGCGGTAGCGAAAGGCGTCGTGCTTCAGGCGTTAGTCGAGCCACTTTGCCTCACAGCGACCTCCCGGCGTGTATTTCAGGCGACCAGCTCCAGCCATTTATTACATAGCGATAGACCATAATTATGGTCTGCGCTAGAATTGCTTGTGATGCCGCGCTGGACTGTCAGGCTGAAGCCGTCGGCGATCGATGATTTGCGGGCTCTTGGCAGTAAGCAAGGGCGTTTGGTGTTGAAACAGGCCGTAGCCCGCCTGGCGGAAGACCCGATGGCAGAGACCAGACACCTTAAGACCTTGCGGCCGAACCCGGTAGCAGAGCGCGAACTAAGACTATTCGGCAACTATCGGGTGCTATTTTCAGTCGACAAGGCCGGAGCCGTCGTCACGATTGTCTTGGTCGGCGAGAAACGCGGAAACAGCTTGTACGTGCAGCGTAAGAGGTTCAGCGTTCATGAAAGTCGTTCCACTGAGTGAGGCCAAGGCCAAGCTGAGCCGATACGGGCAGCTTTGCCATGACGAGCCGGTAGTGGTCACGGTTAACGGAAAGCCGTCGTTCCAACTCGTTCCCTTGGGCGAAGCAGACGATCTGATCGACCGTCTGCTTGAGGAACATCCCCGCTTCCGGAGTCTCCTGGAGCGTCGGCTACATGAGCAAAGCGTGTCTGCGGCGGACGCGGAACGAATGCTCGCGACTGCGCGGCCACGGAATGCGAGTCGCGCGCAGCCTCGCGGGCGTGCGCTTCAAAAGCGACTGCGAACTGACCAGTAAGAGCGCTCTGGTTCCGGCGGTGCCGTCACTCGCGGCCCGGCAAACGCAGGATCGCTTCACCACCGTTCTGCTCCGAGTATAAATAAACCCATGGGCGACGAAATCCGGCGGCTCGCGGTCGAGGCCGATCGCCTGCGCGAGCAAATCAACCGTCACAACTATCTCTACCACGTGCTCGACCAGCCTGAGGTTTCCGACGCCGAGTACGACGCCCTGATGCGCCGGCTCGAACAGCTCGAACAGGCGCATCCGGAAATCGCTACTCCCGACTCGCCCACGCAGCGCGTCGGCGCCGCGCCGGCCGAGAAGTTCGCGGTCGTCAAACACAGCCGGATGATGATGTCGCTCGCCAACGCGATGAATGCCGGGGAGATGCTCGAGTTCGACGCCCGCGTCAAGCGCATCCTCAAGACCGAGGCCGATATCGAATACGTGGCCGAGGTCAAGCTCGACGGCGTCGCGGTCGAGCTGGTTTACGAGGACGGCCTGTTGAGGGTCGGATCGACCCGCGGCGACGGCGTCAACGGCGAGGACGTTACCCAGAATCTGCGCACGATCCGCAGTATCCCGCTGCGCCTTCGCCGTCCCGAACGCGGCCGGATTCCCGAATTGCTCGAAGTGCGCGGCGAAGTGATTCTCGGGCGTCAGGCGTTCTCCCGGCTCAACGCGGAGCGCGCGAAGCAGGGCGAGCCGCTGTTCGCGAATCCGCGCAACGCGGCGGCCGGATCGCTGCGCCAGCTCGATCCGCGAATCACGGCGGCGCGCCCGCTCGACATTTTCTGCCATTCGGCGGGCACGATCCGCGGCGCCGAGTTCAAGACCCAAGCGGATTTCCTGTCCGGTATCCGGGAGTTCGGCCTTAAGGTTAATCCGCTGTCGCGGACCTGCCGCGGCGTCGGCGAGGTGCTCAAGTATTGGGACGAGATGACCGAGCGCCGCCACGACCTTCCCTACGAGGCCGACGGCGTCGTGGCCAAAGTCAACGACTTCGCGATTCAGGAACAGCTCGGCGAAGTCTCGCGTTCGCCGCGATGGGCGGTGGCCTACAAGTTCAAGGCGCAGCAGGCCGAGACCCGCGTCAACAAGATCGCGGTTTACGTCGGGCGGATCGGCTCGCTGACGCCGGTGGCGCAGCTCGAGCCGGTGGCGCTGGGCGGAGTCACGATCGCCAACGCCTCGTTGCACAATCTCGACGAGATTCGCCGCAAGGACGTGCGCGAGGGCGATCATATCCTGCTCGAACGCGCTGGCGACGTAATCCCCTACGTGGTTCACGTCACGCGAAAGGCCCATCCGCGCGCGCCACAGTTCCAGATGCCCACGCACTGCCCCGAGTGCGGCGGCGCTATCGTTCACGAAGAGGGCGAGGTCGCCTATTTTTGTGTCAACGTCAATTGTCCGGCGCGGGTGCGCGAATCGATTCGTCATTTCGCTTCCAAACAGGGCGTCGATATCGACGGGCTGGGCGACAAGCTGGTGGCGCAGTTGGTCGATACCGGGCTGGTGCGCGAACTCGCCGATATCTACGCGCTGACCGAGGAGCAACTGGTCGCGCTCGAGCGGATGGGCGAGAAGAGTGCGCGCAATCTGCTCGACAGTATCGATCGATCGCGGCACACCACGCTCGATCGCCTGATCAATGGCCTCGGCATCCGCCACGTCGGCGAGCATACCGCGCGCCAGCTCGCCTCCCGCTTTCACACGATAGAAAAACTTGTGTCCGCCGGCGAAGACGAACTTCGCGCCGTGCGTGATATCGGGCCCGAGGTCGCGCGCAGCATCCGCGAATATTTCGCCGAGCGGCGCAATCGCGAAGGATTACAGACGCTGATCGAACGCGCCCGATTCAAGTTCGAACGCCTGCCCGAGCCGGCGGTCGGCCGCGGCGCGCTGCGCGACAAGAGCTTTGTTCTGACCGGCGCCCTGACGAAGCTCACTCGCGAGCAGGCCGAGCGCAAGATTATCGAGGCCGGCGGGCGGGTGACCTCCTCCGTCAGCAGCAAGACTGATTACGTCGTGGTGGGCGACGATCCCGGATCGAAGCTCCGCAAGGCAAATCAACTCGGCGTCAAGACACTGAGCGAGGAGCAGTTTCTGGAGCTGCTCGGCGCATCAGCCTAGGGCGATTCACCAATGGACAAAGGCGTCGAGCGCGCGCGGATGCATATCCTGGTTAGCGGTCGCGTGCAGGGCGTATGCTTCCGTGGGGCTACGATCGACGAGGCCCAGGGGCTGGGACTCACCGGATGGGTGCGTAATCGTCCCGACGGCCGGGTCGAGATCGTCGCCGAGGGCAAGCGCGCGAATCTCGAGATGCTCGAGGCGTGGGCGCATCGCGGTCCGCGGATGGCGCGGGTGGATCAAGTTGAAACAACATTATTAGAGTTTCGCGATGAATTTGAAGATTTCCGGGTGCGGTGATAAGGCTTGCTTCAGCAATAGAAAACGCGCTCTTTTACATAAGAGCGCCATTAGCTATAGTTTAATTTCATCACCCGACTATTTGACCTTCTTTCGCCGACGAGGGCGGGTCATGTGGTCAAATTTGGACCCGAGGAGACCATATTAAATGGCTGCACCTGAGATGGGAGAAGTCGCGCACGCCGCACCGGGCGATGCCGCGGACAAGAAAACGATTGAGAGCCGCGATCACGTTGTTATCCGGTTTGCGGGAGATTCGGGCGACGGCATGCAGCTCACCGGCATGCAGTTCGCGACCGAGTCGGCGATAGCCGGCAACGACCTCGCTACTCTGCCCGATTATCCGGCCGAGATTCGCGCTCCTGCCGGCACGTTGGCGGGCGTCAGCGGCTACCAATTGAACTTCTCCAGCAACGAGGTGTTCACGCCTGGTGACGAGCCCTCGGTACTGGTGGCGATGAACCCGGCAGGGCTGAAAGTTAATATCGGCGATCTGCAGCCCAACGGCGTTCTGATCGTCGACAAGGAAGCCTTCAACGAATCCAACCTGAAGAAGGCTGGTTACGCCAGCAACCCGCTGACTGACGGATCGCTGTCGAAGTATCAGCTATTCCCGATCGAGGTCACAAAGCTGACCACGTTGGCCTTGCGCGACCTTGGCATGAACACCCGGGCGATCAACCGATGCCGCAACTTTTTCGTGCTGGGCATCGTGACCTGGCTCTTCCACCGTCCGGTTCAGCCCACTCTCGATTACATCAACAGCCGATTCAAGAAGACCCCGGAGTTTCTCGAAGCCAACCTGCGCGCGTTCAAGGCCGGATGCAATTTCGCCGAAACGGCCGAGATGTTCGCGAGCTCCTACCAGGTGCCGCCGGCTGATATCGCCCCCGGCATTTATCGTAACATCACTGGCAACAGCGCCGCCGCGCTCGCGATCGTGGCGGCTGCGGTCAAGTCCGGACGTCCCGCGTTTCTAGGGTCGTATCCGATCACTCCCGCCAGCGATATCCTTCACGAACTGTCGGGCTACAAGAACTTCCCTGCGATTACTTTCCAGGCCGAAGACGAGATCGCGGGAATCTGTTCGGCGATCGGCGCCTCCTTCGGCGGCTCGCTGGCCTTCACGACCACGTCCGGCCCGGGTCTGGATCTGAAATCCGAGGCGATGGGGTTGGCGGTCAAGGCCGAGTTGCCGCTGGTGATTATCGACGTCCAGCGCTCCGGTCCCTCGACCGGAATGCCGACCAAGCCCGAGCAGGCCGACCTGATGATGGCGATGTATGGACGCCATGGCGAAGCGCCGCTGCCGATTGTGGCTGCCTCAACGCCGTCGGATTGTTTCGATACCACTTACGAAGGCGCGCGCATCGCGCTCAAGTACATGACCCCGGTTATCGTGCTCACAGACGGGTTGCTGGCCAATGGTGCCGAGCCTTGGCGGGTACCCGATGTCGACAAGCTCCCGCCGATCAAGGTCGAGCTTTACACCAATCCCGAAAATTTCATGCCCTACGCGCGCGACGAAGAGACGCTGTCGCGGCCGTGGGCGGTTCCCGGCACGCCCGGCCTCGAACATCGTATCGGCGGCCTCTCGGGCGAGCATCTGACGGGTAACGTCAGCTACTCGCCGGCCAACAACGAGATGATGGTCCGGATGCGGCAGCGGAAGATCGACGGTATCGTCCGCGAGATTCCCCCGACCGAGATTTTTGGCAACCCTGGCGGCGGCGAGCTGCTGGTGGTCGGATGGGGCTCGACCTACGGCACGATCCGCGAGGCCGTCAAGGCGTCTCGCGCCAAGGGCAAGGACGTTTCACAAATCCACCTGCGCTACCTCAATCCGTTACCCGCCGATCTTGGCGACATCCTGCATCGGTTCAAGAAGATTCTGGTGGCTGAAATGAACATGGGACAGCTGCTCAAGCTGATCCGTGAGAAATACCTGATCGACGCTTTCGGCTGTAACAAGATTCAGGGTCGGCCTTTCAAGATCAGCGAAATCACCAGCCGCGTCGCGCGCGCATTGGAGGAGTAATCGATGGCAACGGCAACGGTTCTGTCCCGCAAGGATTTCGTTTCCGACCAGGAAGTGCGTTGGTGCCCCGGATGCGGCGACTACGCGATCCTGGCTCAAGTGCAAAAAATCATGCCCGAGCTGGGAGTGCCGCGTGAGAAGTTCGTGTTCGTCTCGGGCATCGGATGCTCGAGCCGGTTCCCGTACTACATGAATACCTACGGCTTTCACACCATCCACGGCCGCGCCGCGGCGGTGGCCTCCGGGCTCAAGCTGGCGCGTCCGGATCTCGACGTGTGGGTAGTAACCGGCGACGGCGACGGACTGTCCATCGGCGGCAACCACATGATTCATACGCTGCGCCGCAACGTTGACATCAACATCCTGTTGTTCAACAACCGCATTTACGGACTGACCAAAGGGCAGTACTCGCCGACCTCCGAGTTCGGCAAGGTCACCAAGTCGACTCCATTCGGCTCGGTCGATTTCCCCTTCAACCCGGTTACCGTGGCGCTCGGTACTCACGCCACCTTTGTCGCCCGGGCCGTGGATGTCGAGCAGAAGCTGCTCCAGGATATCCTCAGGCGCGGCCACGACCATAAGGGCGCGTCCTTTATCGAGATCCTTCAGAACTGCAACATCTTCAACGATGGCGCCTTCAACGACGTCACCGACAAGGCGCTAAAGGCGGACCATCAGTTGGTTCTCGAACACGGCAAGCCATTGATCTTCGGCAAGAACCGCGACCGCGGCATCCGCATGAACGGCGCGCGGCCCGAGGTGGTTACCCTCGGTAACGGGATTACCGAGAAAGATCTGCTCGTGCACGACGAACACAACCCGTCGTTGGCGTTCATGCTCGGAAACTTCGAGCCCCCGATGCCCACGCCGGTCGGCATCTTCTACGAGGAGACCCGCGAGACTTACGACGGCGCCGTCAACCGCCAGCTCGCCGAAGCCGTGGCGAAACTCGGCGCCGGCGATTTGAGGAAACTGATCGAGCGTGGCGACACCTGGACCGTTAACTGAGACGCTGGCGTCCTGACTCTAACCTTGGACCCGGAGGTTATCCTCCGGGTCCTTTTTTTTGGTGGCCAAACGAATGCGCGGCGATGGTGGACGCCGCTTGGCTCGCGCCGGCGTATTGCAAGAAGTCTCGATCTGTCGTCTAAGTGGACGGAAGTGGCACGCGCGGGCAAGATCGTGTTTTCTGGAGATTGAAAGGGGGCGCCGCTGAAAGAAACCATCGATCTGTCGCCGGCCCCGCCGGCACGTGGCTCGGATGACGAGTCGCGCCGCGAGCGCAAGCGATTGTTGATCGTGGGCCTCAAGGTCGCGATCGGTGTCGCGTTCGCCGCCGTGGCGTTTGGCGCGGCGATAGCACTGTCGGGCCGTCGCGACGCGGGCAATCTCGCCAACCTGATGTGGCTATGCTGTGGCGGCGCGCTGGGATATTTGACCGCGCATCTGATCGAACGAAACCGGCGTGCGCGCTGCTACCGTCTCTCGCGCGACCGCGAGGTCATTTCATCCTTCTCCCATGATATCCGCGCGCCGGCAGCCGCGATTACGATGCAGACCGATCTGGTCCGCGAGCTTACCCAGGACGAAGAAATCCTGTCGCGGATGCACGCGATCCGGGCCGCGGCCACGCGGATCCTTAATCTGGCGCAGAACATGGTCGACAGCATCCGTATCGAGGAGGGTGAGATGGCGCTGCGGATCGAGAGCGTCGATCTCAACTCCCTGGTGAGCGAAACCGTGCTTGAGCAGGAGAGCCTCGCGCGCGCGAAGCGGATCGATGTCGCCTTGGATCTGGCGCCCGCCTTGCCGCGAATCGATTCCGATCCGCTGCAACTCAAGCGCGTGATCATCAATCTGCTCGGCAACGCGATCAACATGACGCCGGGCGGTGGCCGGATCGTGCTCAGCACCGCGATGGCGTCCGAATCGGTTAGAATTTCGGTCAAAGACGGCGGTCCGGGTATCAACCCCGGCGAGCGCAATCAGTTGTTCGCGCGATATAGCGGCCTCGCGCGCCGCAACCGCGGTGGGATTGGCCTGGGGTTGTTTATCGTCAAGAACATCGTCACGCGATGCGGTGGCAGTATCGAAGTGGAGAGCGTCGCGGGCGACGGCGCAACCTTTTCCGTGATTTTGCCGATCCGGCCGCCGGGAGCATAGCGCGCGAAATCATCCCGCGCCGGCCTGGCAGGGTGTTGAGAAAGGGTTGCGATTAATGGTCGCTGCGATCAGTTTCTCAAGACCCTGCTAGGACGCGCGATGCGGATCGGCTACTATACGCGGCACTCGAATGGATCTCTTAACAGTTATAGGATTCGCCGTCTTCGGACTCGTGCTCACGATGGTGTGGCTGACGATCATGCTCGTCGCACTGATGATCGCGGTTTGGATCGTCGCCGAACTGTTCAGCCTGGTTACGGGAACGTCCAGCGGGAGCGAGAGCAGCCACTCGCCCGGCTAGCGCGATTCGCGAGCGCTTACGTCGCGGCCGCGCGCCTGGCGACGCCTGCGGCAAGTAGAAAGGTCGCGGCGGCAAAGGCTACCGTGATCGCAAGCGGCGCGATCAGCCCCGGTGACGCCTCCGCGCCGCTCGCCGAGCCGAGATACAAGCTGCTGCGCAGCGCCATCATCCCATAGCTCAGCGGATTCAGCCGCATCGTCCATTGCAGCCATCCCGGCGCGCCGGCGGCCGGAAAGAACGCGCCCGAAAGCATCCAGATCGGGATTAGAATCAGGTTCATGATCGCGTGGAATCCCTGGGTCGAATCGATCCGCCACGCAATCACCAGTCCGATACTGGTGAGGGCGAACGCAACCAGCGTCATGACAACGATCGTGGTCAGGATCGCGCCCGCGGTCAGATGGATTCCCGCCAGCGGCGCCAGGATCAGAAAAATAATTCCCTGGATTATCGCGAGCGTGGTCCCGCCCAGCGCCTGACCCAGCACGATCGTGGGACGCGTGATCGGCGCCACCAGCACGCCTTGCAGGAATCCCAGCTTGCGATCCTCGACCGTCGAGATCGTGGCGAAGATCGCGGTGAACAGCAGCACCAGCACGATCACGCCCGGATAAAAATACTCGACGTAGTTGGTTCCGGCCGGCGCTCCCGGCGGACGAAACGACGCGCTCAGGCCCCCGCCCAGCAGCAGCCAGAAGACCAGCGGCTGCAAAAAGGCGCCGATTACGCGGCTGCGCTGGCGGCGAAACCGGGTGACCTCGCGCCACCACAGCGTGGCGATTTGCAGTATCGCGCCGTTCACGGGTTCGCTTCAGACTCCGGCCGCGTTTCAGCGGAAAAGAACTGATGGCCGGTGAGATGGACGAAGACGTCTTCCAGAGTCGGTTTGCCGACGCTGACCGACTCGATCTCACCGCCGAACTCCTCGACCATCGCCGCGATCAGTTCATGCCCGCGCGCCCGCTCGATTCGAATCGTGCCGCCAACCACAGTGCTGTCCAGGCCGAATCGCTGATCGAGTTTGCGCTTGAGCGCGTCACATCCGCGCGAGTTGATTACGATTACCTCGCCGCCGATTGCCGCCTTGAGTTCACTCGGCGGCCCGATCGCGACCAGTTGGCCGCTATGCATCACGCCAATCCGGTCGCATCGTTCGGCTTCTTCCATGTAATGAGTCGTTATTACGATCGTGACGCCGTCGCGATCGCGCAGCAGGGCAAGGTAGTTGTTGAACTCGCGCCGGGCGCCGGGATCGAGACCGGTGCTGGGTTCGTCGAGCAGCAGCAGTTCGGGTTCGTGGAGCAGCGCCTTGGCGAGTTCGGTGCGGCGCTGGAGCCCGCCGGACAGCGACTCGACCAGGTCGTTGGCGCGCGCGCTCAGCCCCATCCGTTCCAGCATCGCGGCGCTGCGATCGCGAAGCCGCTTGCCCGCGATCCCGTAAAGATGGCCGTGATGAGCCAGATTCTCGGCTACGCTCAGCTTGCCGTCGAGACTCGGATGTTGGAACACGACGCCCAGGCGCGGGCGAATCGCTTGCGGTTCGGACTTGAGATCGTGCCCGAGCATCCGCACGTTACCGTCCTGGCCGGGAACCAGAGTCGAAAGGATCTTGAACAGCGTGGTCTTTCCGCCGCCGTTAGGGCCGAGAAATCCGAAAATCTCTCCGCGCGCGATCGAAAAACTCACGTCGCGCAGCGCCTGGCGATCGCCGTAGCTGAAACTCAGCCCCGAGGCTTCGAGGATCGGCGCGGTTTGCGCGGGCGCGATAGCCAGATTCGGCGAAGCTGCTGCGGCGGTCATGATAATCAACCAGTCGTTGATTATCACGCGCGCCGCCCGCAAGGGCAATCACGCGCCGCGCGCGCGGAGCCCTCAGAGATAGCGCGGGTTCGCGATCACCAGCTTGTTCAGCACGACCTTTCGCAGCACCTCGACTGTGCGGGCGCGTGCCCGCTCGCTGTCGAACTCGCCAGCGCGGATGCGCTCGCATAATTCCTGGTTCAGCGATTGAGCGCTGCGGCGCAGCTCTTCGAAAGTGCCGGGCGCGGGATGGGGCCGCTCCAACAACTCGGCCAACGCGCTGACTTCCTCGCCCAGATGCGCCTCCTCATGATGCATTTCACGGGTCACGATTCGCATCACGTTGGCGGCCACCAGGATTTGGAATCGGCGGCTCCCGGTCGTCACCGGCACCACTTCGCTTTCGAGGAACTTGGCGACGACTTCGAGCAATTCAGCCGCTGTCGGGCGATCCTGCATGATGACGGGTTCCTTATCCGATAAGGTTGAGAATCTCGATTTCGCACTCGGAGGCGCGCCGCCCGATACTTGCCACCTCGACGTTGATGACTCCGCTGTCGAGATAGGTCCGCGCGTGGATCATGGTGAAGATGCCCCAGCGCAGGCTGCCGTAAACCTCCCAGAAGCGCATCGTTTCGTGATCCACCGGCGTCCCCGACGCTTTTTCGTATGCGTCGTAAAGCACGTCGCGATCGGTGAGCCCGCAAACCGCCTTGTTATCCTGCCCGGAACGCCATGCGCGCAAGCAAAACCATCCGAGATCTTCAAGCGGATCTCCGAGATGCGCGATCTCGAAGTCGATCACCGCGCGCAAGCCTTCCGGCCCGAAGATGATGTTGCCGACGCGGTAGTCGCCGTGAATGATACTGAGCCGTCGCGGCGCCGGCGGCGCGTGTTCCGATAACCAACGCAACGCCAGTTCGAACGTGGGATGAGGATCGAGCGTGTAGCGCCGATAAATCTCGTCCCAGTGCGCGATCCAGAAGCGAGCCGGATTCTTGCCCGGGAACGGCACCAGCTCGAAGCCGTGCTTGGCGGGCTCGATCGCGTGGAATTTGGCCAGCGCCTCCGCCATCTGCGGGATTATTATTTTGCGCGCCTCGGCGTAAGTCTCGTCGCGCAGCAGTTTCCGCGCGATAGTCTCACCCTCGACTCGCTCCATGATAAAGAACGGCGCGCCCAGCACCGACGGGTCCTCGCACAGCCAGAACATCTCCGGGACCCGCACGCCTTCGCGATATGCGGCACGCATCACCAGAAACTCCTGGCGGCGGCTGCTTTCGATCCGGCTGCCGGTGGGATCCATGCGTATGACCAGGCTCCGGCGCGACGTGCCCTCCGCGCTGGTCATCGCCGCGTCGAACGACCAGATATCGCGCGACGTTCCACCCGGCATCCGCTTGAGGTTTTCCACCTCGACATTCTTGAAGCGGCCCTGCTCGATCATGAACGCCTTCACGCGTTCGGCCATCTGATTGGATTCGGTCTGGGCGTCGTTCATGGTTCCTACGTGGATCAGATCGTGATCAGCCTTACCAAGTAACACATCGAAGCGTCACGGCAACAACCGCCATGACGCGCTAGCAGGTTCGCGTGGAGTTGATGGGCACATCCGGCCGACCCGGATGCGCCCCTCTCCTCGTCTCCGCGACATCGGAATCGGCCCGTCGCTTAAGCATTTTTGATGCCTACGCGCGACGCCAACTTTTGCGATTGTTAACCTCTCCGAGCCGATGTGTTTGACTCCATCGGCATCAAGGCAGTTGGACCGAAAGGTGACAGATTATTAAGGGATTGCTCGCGTTCCAAGCCCAGCTCAATGCGGCCCTCGACCTACAGCCAGAGCGACGCCGAAGCCGCGGAAGCGCCGACCGAGCCTGCTGGCCCGGCCCGCTGCTATCTACAACCGGTCATTCGAGTTTCGGGATTCCCTCAAAGCCCCGAGCATCATGGGCCGGCACTATGCTGATCTCTGAGAATCGCTCTCCAATTGCCGCCATATGCCGCAAGCCCTCTCGGACCTGCGCAGGGTCCCAATCGCCCAGTGTCCTTTGTAGCCACGGCCGCTCTTCGCGATTGATGACCCCTTCCCGTTGCCACGCAAGATCCCCGATCATCGCGTAGCGCTTCCCATTTGGCGGGGTTAGAAATACGACCACCGAGCCCGGCGTGTGGCCCGGTGCGGGCACTATAACGATCGCGCCGTCGCCATAGACATCATGGCTTCTGGGGAAGCCTAGGTAAGCGCCCCCTTCGAATTCATATTCCACATATCGAACGCCAGGGAAGCTTCGGATGAGGGCAGTGAGCCAGCCTCCATCCTTGATAAAACGAAGCTCTTCCATCGTCACCCAAACCGGCGTTTCCGGAAAGTCGGATACTCCGCTGACGTGATCCCAGTGGGCGTGTGTGAGGAGTATTGCTCGCAAACCTTTGCGATCGTAGCCCACCGCATCTAGTTGCTCGCTCGCGGAGCGAGTCCGCGTGTACCTGGTCAGTGCTCGGAAGAATAGCGGCATTGTCCGGATTTGTGTATCGATGTTTCGGCCGAATCCGGTGTCGATGAGAAGATCACCGCGTGGGTGCTTCACCAGTAACGCGGTCATCGACAAGTCGCGCTTGTCAAAAAACGAGCCGCCCCGATAGGCGAAGGCGGCGCTCCTGTGCGTAACTCCGGTCGGGAGCTGAATCAATGACATTTCAGGAGGCGGAAACGCGGCCGGTAGCTCTGCGACGAAACGCGCTGACATCGGTAGCGATGAGGTCGAGAACATAGCCTGAAAGATGACCGCCAAAGCGAGTACGGAAAAGCCTGAATTATTCTTTCGACGACCCGTCGAGGCCACGAACGATCGGCCGTTCCGGTTCGCTGTCAGGACGCGGACCCAGGATACGGCTCAGTTCGTCGGAATTGACCGTCTCTTCCTTGAGCAGCGCCTCAACCAACTGATCGAGTTTTGATCGCGCGTCGGTCAGAAGATTGCGGACCTGCTCGTGAGCCTGCTCCAGCAAGAGCCGCACTTCCTGGTCGATACGGGCGGCAGTGGCTTCGCTGTAATCGCGCCCCTGAGAGATCTCGTATCCGAGAAACGGTTGTTGCTCGTCGGTCTTGAAGGCGACGAGGCCGAGCTTTCCCATCCCCCAGCGCGTCACCATCCGGCGCGCCAGGCGCGTCGCCTCGACCAGATCGTTCTCGGCGCCTGTGGTCACTTCGTTGAAAGCGATTTCCTCCGCCGCGCGCCCACCGAGCATCACGGCGAGCCGTCCCGTAAGAAACGAGTAGCTGAGATTGTGGCGCTCCTCGCCGGGAACCTGCTCCGTCAGCCCGAGCGCCTGCCCGTGAGGCACGATCGTTACTTTGTGCACCGGGTCGGCACCGGGAGTGAGCCAGGCAACGACCGCGTGGCCGGATTCATGATAGGCAACCACGCGCCGCTCGGCGGGGTCCATCAGTTGCGGATGCGCCGCGCCCAGCCGCACCTTGTCTTGCGCCTCTTCGAAGTCGGCCATCAGCACTTCGCCTCGGTTGTGGCGCGCCGCGGTGAGGGCCGCCTCGTTGCACAGATTCGCGAGGTCGGCGCCGCTCATGCCGATCGTGGTGCGGGCCAGCGTCGCCAGGTCGATATCGGCGGAGAGACGCAGTTTCCGCGTATGGATGCGCAAGATGCCCTCGCGGCCCGCGCGATCGGGAAGCCCGATTATCACCTGCCGATCGAAACGTCCCGGACGCAGCAGCGCTGGATCGAGAACGTCGGGCCGATTCGTCGCGGCGAGGATGATTACCTCGAAGCGCGGATCGAAGCCGTCGAGCTCGCCGAGGAGCTGATTGAGCGTCTGCTCGCGCTCGTCATTGACGGTTCCCAGGCCCGCGCCGCGCCGCCGTCCGACCGCGTCAAGTTCGTCGATGAAAACGATCGCGGGAGCGGCCTCCTTGGCTTGCCGGAAAAGATCGCGCACGCGGCTGGCCCCGACTCCGACGAACATCTCCACGAACTCGGAAGCGTTGAGGCTGAAGAACGGCACTCCCGCCTCACCGGCGACGGCTCGCGCCATCAGCGTCTTGCCGGTTCCGGGCGCTCCGACCAGCAGCACTCCCTTCGGGATGCGCGCGCCGATATCGTGATATTTCTTCGGATGCCTGAGGAAATCCACTTCCTCCTGAAGTTCGGCTTTGGCTTCGTCCGCTCCGGCCACGTCGTTGAACGTGATCTGCGGCTGCTCGCTCGAGTAACGCCGCGCCTTCATCCGACCGAGGCCAAACGGACCGCCCTGGCTGCGACTGGCCCTGCTGCCGATCCACCAGAAGAACCCGATCAGCAGGATCAGCGGGAACCAGTTCGCCAGCAACTCGACAAACCACGGCGTCGATGTGGACGACACCTCGACCTCGACGTGATGAGATTCGAGCAACGGCATCAGACTGGGATCTCCGACCGCCGTCGGGAACGTGGTGTGAAACTTGGTGTAGCTGATCGGGGGCGCCGGCGTGGGCGCGGTCGTTGCGGGCTTCTCGGAGCGCGACGTTTGCGATTCCGGCTTCGCAGCCGCGTTCGTCTCCGGCTTGGGCCAGAGGAACGCTTTCACGAAGTCGCCGGTTATCGCGTCACCAACGATATGAACCTTGGAAACATCATCGGCGCGCACCTGGGCTTGAAAAGTCGAGTAGGGGATATCGACTTCGGGATGCGGCTGCGGCCACATCGAGAACAGGTTCCACGCCAGCAACGCGCCGATCGCCAGCCACCATAGCAGCAGGCTCTGCGGGAACCGCTGCTGCGGTTCGGGTTTCTGTCCCTGAGGTCCGGTTTCCTGCGATGCCAATTGCCGTTTTCCCGGTCCCGCCTGTTATCGATTCAGCGGGACCACAAGATATTCGCCGCTTCCAGTGGAACCCGAGCGCCCTCGTGACACGGAACGATTCGCGCCGTGTACTCCCACGCGGGTCGTGCCGACGGAACCGCCGCGGTATACAGGTAACCTTTCACGGAACCCACCAGCGCATTGCCGCGCGTCATCTCCTGCCGCAAAGGAGGTGCGCCGTCGCGGCCTTCCGCATATAGTTCCACGCGCACCGCGTCCGCGTCGACATCGTCGAGATAGACCGGTACTTCGAACAAGTGCCGATCCGCCGAGCTCTCGATGCTTATGTTGCCGAAACGCATCCCGCCCCAGTGGAGCGACAAATTCTGCCGCCATTTTACCAAAGCAACGCCGGCCGCTCCGCGTTCGCGCTCGCGTTCGCGATAGGCACCCGCGGCGGGGACGTAGTAATTCTCCGCGTACTCACGCACCGCTCGATTGGCCGAAAACCGCGGC
The DNA here is from genome assembly GCA_050010455.1 of Binataceae bacterium (SeqCode). GTDB lineage: Bacteria > Desulfobacterota > Binatia > Binatales > Binataceae > DATJOQ01. The sequence goes on from JBEKLA010000042.1 coordinate 17,826, forward strand.
GTCAAGCGTACCATGCTCTCGCGCATCCGCGTAACCCAGTCAACCGGGATGCCGTTGCGGTCGCGATTATAGAAAGCCGGAAGCACCTGCTCTTCGAGGATCTTGTATAGCTGCTCCGCCTCGGCCGCGTCCCACGCCGGGTCGTCGTTATGTTCTTGTCGATCGCCGAGCGCCCAACCGACCTCCGGCGAGTATGCTTCGGCCCACCAGCCGTCGAGTTCCGACAGATTGAGGCCGCCGTTGACGAGCACCTTCATCCCGCTGGTGCCGCTTGCCTCCCACGGTCTGCGCGGCGTGTTGATCCAAACGTCGACTCCCTGCACCAGATGCTCGGCCAGCGACAGATCATAGTCGCTGAGGAAAACCGCATGTGGGCGCACTTCCGGCCGTCGGATGAAGCGAACCCAGGCCTGGATCATCGCTTTGCCGGCTTCATCTTGCGGATGAGCTTTGCCGGCGACGACCAACTGGACCGGCCGTTCCCGATTCGTCAACAGGCGCACCAGACGCTCGGGATCATGGAGCAGCAAATTGGGCCGCTTGTACGTGGTGTAGCGGCGCGCGAAACCCAGAGTTAACGTGTTCGGATCGAATACACCCTCGACGCTCTCGACGTCCGCTTCCGAAGCGGTGGCGGGAAGTTCCCGCCTAAGGCGCTCGCGCACGTAACCTACCAGCTCGAGGCGATTGTTCGAGCGAAGCTCCCACAGCTTGCCGTCGGGGACGCGGCGTATATCGTCCGCGACCGTCTCCATCGTGCCGCGCCATCGCTCCGGCCCGCAGCTTTCGGTCCATAGTGAATCCGCCGCGGCCGAATCCCAACTCGGAGTGTGGATCCCGTTGGTGACGTGGCCGATCGGCACTTCCGCCTCGGGCCAGCGGGGAAATAGGCACTGGAAGATGCGGCGGCTGACCCTGCCGTGCAGTTCGCTGACGGCGTTGATCGCGCCGCTGCCGCGAACCGCGAGGTAGGCCATATTGAACGGTTCATTCGCATCGCCCGGATTCTCTCGGCCCAGCGCCATCAGGTCTTGCACGCCGACGCCGAGCCGGCTTTCGGCGTAAAACTTCAGGAAACGTTCGATCAGGCTCGGTGCGAAGCGATCGAAACCCGCCGCAACCGGAGTGTGAGTGGTGAACAGATTGCCGGCGCGCGTCGCCGCTAACGCGGCCGCGAACGGCTGGCCGCTATCTTCCATGAAGCCTCGCGCGCGCTCGAGCACGGCAAACGCGGCGTGCCCCTCATTCAGATGGCAGACTTCCGGGTTTACCCCGAGCGCGCGCAGAAACCGCCATCCGCCGATCCCGAGCACGATCTCCTGCGCCAGGCGCAGCTCCGGTCCGCCGCCATAAAGTTCGCTGGTGATACCGCGATAGGCGGGCGGATTCGCGGGATCGTTGCTGTCGAGCAGATACAACTTCACTCGTCCAACCTGCGCCTGCCATCCGCGCAACCACAGACTGTGCCGAGGCAATTGGACCTTCAACCGGAACCAGGCGCCGTCCTTGTCGCGCACCGGGCTGATTGGAAGCTGGCCGGGATCGTTGTATGGAAACAGCGCCTGTTGAACTCCATCCGCCTCGATGATCTGGCGGAAATATCCCTGCTGGTAGAGCAGCCCCACGCCGATCAGCGGCACTCCTAAATCGCTGCTGGCCTTGAGGTAATCGCCGGCCACGTTGCCGAGTCCGCCCGAATAGATTGGCAGCGCCTCGCTGAGGCCGAACTCCATGCTGAAGAACGCGACCGAAGTCAGCGCCGAGCCGCTATAGGCGCGCTGAAACCACGCCGCACTCGCCAAATGTCGGCGCTGGCTTTCGGCCAGTTTCCGGATCTGCTTGCCGAATTCCGGATCTTCGCGCAGCGCATCCAGCTTGTTCCGCGAAGCGGTCTGCAATACCACCCACGGATTATGTGTGATCGCCCAAAGCTCCGGATCGATCGCGCTCCAAAGCGCGTGGGTCTCGTGATTCCAGCAGTTGCGCAAATCGAGAGCCAGCTCGGCCAAATGTTTGAGATAGTCAGGCTCCGATTCGATCGCAACGTTACTCAGCGCGTCCATCGCATCCTTCCTTTTCGCCGCTTAGCACAGTTTCTGAGTATGTCGCGCTATCATCAGGTCCTCGTTGGTCGGGATGACCCGCACCATGGCCGCGCTCTCCCGCGAACTTATCACATCGGCGTGAGCGTCGTTCGCCCGCTCATCCAGGATAACGCCGAGATGAGCCAGGCCGCGGCAGACTTCGCCTCTTACCGGCGCCGCGCGCTCGCCGATGCCGCCGGTGAAGACGATAAGATCGAGGCCGCCGAGCACCGCCGCCAGGGCCCCGATATGCTTGCGCAGTTGATAGCAGAACATCTCGACCGCAAGCGCCGCGCAGGGTTCGGTCCGCCGCTTGTCGAGCAGAATCTTCATATCCGAACTGATTCCGGAAACGCCGAGCAGGCCCGATTCGTGATTAATCAGTTGCTCGATACGATTGCCGTCGTACTTCTTCTCATTGACGAGATAGGACAACACGCCCGGATCGAGATCGCCGCTGCGCGTTCCCATCATGAAGCCGCCCGTCGGCGTAAAGCCCATCGTCGTATCGGCGGGGCGTCCGTCGCGCACCGCCGCCATGCTCGCTCCGTTCCCCAGATGCGCGATTACGATTCGGCTCGGCGCCGCGCGGCCCAGCACCGCCATGATGTATTCATACGAGATCCCGTGAAAGCCGTAGCGGCGCACGCCGCTGTCCCAAAAATCGCGGGGCAGGGGAAAGCGCTGCGCGAGTTCCGGCATCCGCCGATGAAAGGCGGTATCGAAGCACGCGACCTGAGGCAGATTGGGGAAGCGTGAAGCGACCGTCTCGATCGCCTCGATCTCGGCCGGAAGATGAAGCGGCGCAAACGGAATCAACCGCCGCAACGCATCCAACAGTTCGGGCGTAACGCGCTCCGGAGCCGTATGATCCGAGCCGCCATGCACAAGCCGATGGCCGATCGCCGACGGCCGTGGCAGCCGCAACCGTTCGATCTCTTCAAACAAGACGTTCAGGGCATGTTCGGGACCTGAGAAATCTCGCCGCGTATCGAGCAGCGGATTCTTCTTGCCGTCCCGAATCCAAAGCGGGCCGCGCTTCTGATCGATACGCTCGGCCCCTCCTTCCGCCAGCAACTCCTCCGTGCTATCGCCAAATCGATAGAGCGCGAACTTGCGCGAAGAGGAGCCGCTATTGAGGCACAGTATGACGCGTGCCTCGTTCACGCCGCGCCGCCTTGACGCCCCGGTCCTTTCGTCGCGAAGACCTTGCCGAGGAGCGACCGCGCCTCATCCTGAATCCGTTTAAGATGCTCCGGGCCGCGAAAACTTTCGGCGTAAATCTTGTACACATCTTCGGTGCCCGACGGACGCACCGCGAACCATCCGTTTTCGGTGACGACCTTGAGCCCGCCGATCGGGCTGTTGTTTCCCGGCGCGTTCGTGAGCATGGCGACAATCGGCTCGTCCGCGATCTTCTGCGCCGAAATCTCGCTGGGGGAGAGCCGTTTCAGGATATCCTTCTGTTCCGGCGTCGCGGGAACATCGATCCGCTCATAAACCGGCGCTCCCAACTCGCGCGTGATCTCGCCGTAGAGTTCGCCTGGGTCGCGGCCGGTTCGCGCGGTTATCTCCGCGGCGAGCAGCCCCAGGATGATGCCGTCCTTGTCCGTGGTCCACACCGTGCCGTCGATACGCAACATCGACGCGCCGGCGCTTTCCTCGCCGCCGAAACCCAGCGATCCGTCGATCAGGCCGTCGACGAACCACTTGAATCCGACCGGCACCTCGACCAGCCGCCGTCCGAGTTTCGCCGCTACGCGATCGATGATGCTGCTGGTTACGACCGTCTTGCCGATCGCCGCGTCTTTGCGCCATCGCGTGCGCTCGCGGAAAAGATAGGAAACCGCTACGGCGAGATAATGGTTGGGATTCATCAGCCCGGCGCTGCGCGTAACGATTCCGTGCCGATCGTGGTCGGTGTCGTTCGCGAAGGCGATATCGAAGCGGTCGCGCATCGATATCAGCCCGGCCATCGCGTACGGCGACGAGCAATCCATGCGGATCTTCCCGCCCCAATCGAGCGTCATGAATCGGAACGTCGGATCGACGGCCTGGTTAACGACGTCGACCGAAATCCCGTAGCGTTCGACCACCGGTCCCCAGTAGTGCACGCCGGCGCCACCCAGCGGATCGACTCCGATCCTGAGCTTCGCGCCGCGAATCGCCTCCATGTCCACCACGCTGCCGAGATCGCCGACGTAGGCGCCGACGTAATCATGCAGATGCGTGGTGGAAGCCTTGAGCGCGCTCGCGAACGGAATCCGCTCGACGCCGCGCAATTTATCGGCGATCAGTTCGTTCGCTTTATTCTCGATCCACGTGGTGACCTGCGAGTCCGCAGGGCCGCCGTGCGGCGGATTGTACTTGAAGCCGCCATCCTCCGGAGGATTGTGCGATGGCGTAATGACGATTCCGTCAGCCAGGCCGCTCTTGCGCCCGCGGTTGTGGGTGAGGATCGCGTGCGATACCACCGGCGTCGGCGTGTAACCGCGGCCGCGATCGATCATCACCTCGACCGCGTTCGCCGCCAGCACTTCAAGGGCGCTGGCAAAAGCCGGTTCGGATAACGCGTGCGTATCCATCCCCAGGAACAGCGGCCCGTCGATCTTTTCGCGCTTGCGATAGAGGCAAATCGCCTGGCTGATCGCGAGGATATGCGTCTCGTTAAAGGCGATATCGAACGCCGAGCCGCGATGTCCCGAGGTA
>JBEKLA010000043.1:0-22392 GCA_050010455.1 Binataceae bacterium (SeqCode)
ATCTTCGACCCCATCGGACTTCCGGGACTTGCGTACTGGTACGGGATCTATCCGCTGCACCAGATCGTATTCGCCGGTATGTTGCGCGGAATCGCGCGCGCCGCAATCGCCGCTGCCTCCGCGGAGCGGCTCTCTCAACACCCGATGCACACGGATTGATCCTGCGGTCCTGTCTCTGAAAATGCGGCAAATGGTGTGCTCTCGGACACGGTCTACGCATTGACGTGACTGTTCACGGACCAGCCAATGGCCCATGCCAATACTCTAAAAATCCGGCGCTTACCGCAGGGGGAAGTCGCGCCGTGACTGTGCGGATAAGTTGCCCTTAGTCGCCCGAGGGAAGGGTACCCGCAACCACCATCCGCGCGAAGCGCTCGAGTTCGGGACGGCTTCGGCCCGTGAGCTTCGTCTGCGCGATCACGTAGGCGCCGCCGATTATAAGGAGGGCGACGTCCTCGGGATTCAGTCGCGGAGCTATGCTTCCGTCGCGCTGTCCGCGTCGCGCGGTCTCGGCAATTATTCCAACGACTCGTCGCTGAAGCTTGCGATAGGCGCGTGCAAGACTTTTGTCGACCACCATGCTCCAGCTCAGCCAGACCCGCGCATACTCAGGGTCGTTTTCCAGCAGATCGGCCAATTGTACGAGATGTTCATAGAGGGCTTGTCGGGGGGATAGTTCGATGCGGTGGGCACGTTTCGCCAGCGCCAGCGCCCATCGCGAAAGCTCGTCGATAACGGCCTTCAACAACGCCTGACGCGTAGGAAAATAGGCGAACACAGTCGACAGCGAGACATCTGCCTCCTTGGCGACATCCGAATGGCGGGCAAACGCTACGCCCTTCCTTCCGAATACGCGCATCGCGCAGGCGAGCAACTTTTCGCGTCGCATGGCGGGCGCAAGTCGCGTCGCTCGCTGCCGTTTGGCTGCTGCGTGTCGATGGTTCACAGCGCTTGACACGTGATAATGAGAAGTATCATATTAGCCGAACCTTTACTGAGTTGTTTCACATTAACGGACCCATGCCTGACTTACAATGGGAATCGAGGAAATCCGCTCCACGGTCCTGGACGCGCAACCTATGAGCCTCGGCCGGAAGGTACTTCCAGACGGCGGGAGGGATGGCGGGCAAGCCGCGTCGCATCCGACGGGCATCTCCGGCGGCACCCACAAGCGCAGCAGGAGGCTCATTAACATAGACAACGGGGGAACGCTCACCGACTTCTGCGTAATCGAGGACGGAAAAGTCTTTCGTACCAAAAGCATCACAACTCCCTATGATCTTTCGGAATGCCTGTTCCAAGGCCTGCGCCAGGTCGCGGTGCAACTTTATGGCAGGGAAGATGTTGAGGCTCTCCTGCGAGGTACCGATCTTATTCGCTACTCGACCACGCAAGGCACCAACGCGCTGGTCGAAAGGAAGGGGCCGCGGCTCGGAATGATCGTGGACGACACGGAAATCCTGGCTGCTATACCGCAAGAAGCCTCCGCCCGCGGATTGTATGAGGCCCTGATCGGAAATCGTGCGGTTAAGCTCGATACCGGCCTTGAGGACGAAGCGCTCGAGCGCGCCATTATTGCGGCGGTGAATCAGCTTACTTCCGAAGGTGCCAATCGCCTGGTCGTCAGCTTCTCGGGTGCCGACTACATCGACCGGGAAAAGCGAAGCGAGCGTGTCATCCTGAGGCGTTTTCCGATGCACTTGCTGGGCTCGGTGCCGGTGCTCTTTTCGCACGAAATCAGCGATGACAGCCACGCGATCCGGCGCACGTGGAGCGCGCTCTTCAACGCATTTCTGCATCCAGCGATGGAACAGTTCTTGTACGCGACCGAGCGGCGGATGCGGAATTACAAGACCAGCGCTCCGCTGTTGATCTTTCGAAACGACGGCGGCTCGGCGCGCGTCGCCAAGACGATCGCGCTCAAGACCTACGGCTCCGGGCCTCGTGCCGGGATGGAGGGCGTGAGAGCACTCGCGCTCCATTACGGCTTCGATGAGCTGCTTTCGGTGGACGTCGGCGGAACAACGAGCGACATCGGTCTGGTGGGGGGAGGCGCAATTCGAAGCCGGCGTCGCGGCAGTATCGAGGGGGTAGAGGTTTCGTTTCCGCTCTCCGAGGTGGCGAGTATCGGCGTCGGAGGGAGTTCCGTGATCCGCGCCGTCGGCGGAGAAATCAGCGTGGGACCGGAAAGCGTCGGCAGCGTGCCGGGCCCGGCGTGCTTCGGCCGCGGAGGCAAGCACGCGACGATAACCGACGCCTTCCTGCTGATTGGCGTTTTCGATCCGGCGACTTTTTTTGGCGGGAGACTCGCGCTCGATCCGGAGCGAAGCCGTAGCGCAATCATGGAGACTATTGCCGGTCCGCTCGGCCTCTCACTCGAAGAAGCGATCGCCGAGATGGAGCGGGCGTGGGCCAAGAAGATCGCCGACGGAATTCTTTCCTTCGCGCCGATCTCCGCCAAGACCGTGCTTGCGGCGTTTGGCGGCGCCGGAGCGATGTCGATCTGCACCGTTGCGGAGCACATCGGCGTTGGCCGCGTGATCGTTCCGGGGCTTGCGTCGGTGTTTAGCGCTGTGGGGATCGGATTCAGCGATCTGTCGCAGGAGTACGAACTCCGCATTCGCGATCGGTCGAGAGCCGCGGTCGCCAGCTACCTCGAGGAACTCGAAACCCGGGCCGCGCGCGACATGTTCGCGGAGGGAGTCGATCTTGCCGATTGCGCAGTCGAAACAAGTCTGATCTGTACCAGCGAAGGGAGCGACACTAGCGCCGGCTTTGCAAAGGGCGGAAGCCTGCCCCCCGGCTTCGATTCCTGCGACGAAGCTACTTTGCGCCTCAGGGTGGTAAAGGCGCTCGATCGAGTGCCTTTGGTACCGGTTGGGCGGGAGCGCAGTGCGGCCGCCATTTCCGATTCGGATCGGCGTATCCACCTCGACGGAAGATGGCAGAGCGTTCCCGTCTACCGGCTCGATTCACAGCAACCCGGAGCGAGCGCCGAAGGAGCGGCGGTTATCGAAGGTTCGTTCTTCACCGGCAAGCTGCTGGCAGGATGGCGCTTCGACGTCAGTGCGAACCGCGATCTGATTCTGTCGAGGGCCTGAAGGAGGGGGAGATGAGACTCCCGATGACCGAGTATCTACAGATCGATCTCGAACGCGAAACCTGGGAGTGCCGCGAATGCGGGCACGTAATCGGCCCGGCGCGCGCCAACTACAAGGAAGGGCTGCTGGTTCACGCGCGCGATCCGCGCGAGATCCACAAGCCGCTGCTCGATCCGAAGCTGTATCAGTACACGTTTTCGCCGGACCCTGAATGGTGCGCGATCCTGGAATTCTATTGTCCGGGCTGCGCAACCATGGTCGAGGTCGAGTATACCGTTCCCGGCCATCCCCCGATTCATGATATCGAGATCGACATCGACGCGCTGAAAAAGCGCTGGGCGGGAATCGAAGAGTGCCCCGAAGCGGAACGGGATCTGCCCTACCCGAAACCCATTATCGGCCCGCATGGGCATCGACACTGACTTCGCGTCGCGTTGGAGCTATCGGATGAGGCGGGTTGCGGTCGATATCGGCGGAACGTTTACCGACTGCTTTGTCGTCTGGGACGGCCGCATTCTCGAAACCAAGGCGCTGACCACTCATCATAACCTTGCCCAGGGCTTCAACGAGGCGCTCGACTACGCCTGTAGGGAACTGGAGATCCAACGCGAGGTGCTGTTGTCGCAGGTCGATTCGCTTCGCTACGCCACGACGCTCGGCACCAACGCCCTTATCGAGCGCAAAGGGCCGAACCTGGGCCTTTTGATTACGCACGGATTCGAGAGCACCGTGCCGATCAGCCGCGGGCGCGGCTACGGCGACGGTCTCTCCACTCTCGACAAGATGGACGTGACCAACGCCAAGCGTCCCGACCCGCTGGTGCCGATTCCGATGATCCGCGGCGTGCGCGAGCGCGTCGATTGGGCTGGTGAAATCGTAATCGCACTCGACGAAGACGATCTGCGCAAGAAGATTCGCGATCTGGTGGACAACGGCGTCGAGGCGCTGGTGGTAAGCTGCGTCAACAGCGTGGTCAATCCGATCCACGAGCGCCGCATCCGCGAAATTTTTCTCGAGCAGTACCCGCGCAGCATGCTCGGCGCGATTCCGATTATCCTTGCCTCCGAGGTCAGCGGACGGCGTGGCGAATACGTACGCACCAGTTCGGCAATAATCGACGCCTACCTGCACTCGATCATGTACCACGCGATGAGCCGGCTCGAACTGAATCTTCGCGAGTCGGGTTACCGCAAGCCGATGCTGCTGGTGCACAACTCGGGCGGGATGGCGCAGCTGAATTCGACCGACGCGCTTGAAACCGCCCATTCCGGCCCCGTAGCCGGAATCCACGCGGGTGAGAAGCTCGCCGAGGCGGCACATCTAGGGAATATCGTCACAACCGATATGGGCGGCACCAGCTTCGATATCGGGATCGTGATCGAAGGCGGGGTCAAATTTTACGACTTCAACCCGGTGATCGACCGCTTCCTGGTTACGCTGCCGATGGTGCATCTGGCCTCGCTGGGCGCCGGCGGCGGATCGATCGCCCGTTACGACGCCACCCATCGTACTATCAAGGTCGGACCCGACAGCGCGGGCTCCGATCCCGGACCGGCCTGCTATGACCGCGGCGGGCTCAACCCCACCGTTACCGATGCCGATTTGATCCTCGGCTATCTGGACACCGCAAACTACGCGCACGGGCGCATCCGGTTGAACCCGAAGCGATCACGGCAGGCGCTCGAGGATCTCTGCGACGCGCTCGATATGAACGAGATCGAAGCGGCCTGCCTGATCCGACGCCGCGTCGATAGCGACATGGCGATCGGAATCACGGGCGAGTTGGCGGCGCGCGGCCTCAAGCCTAACAAGTTCACGATGCTGGCATACGGCGGAAACGGGCCGCTGCATGCCTGCGGGATCGCAACCGCGGCAGCAATCAGCCGCGTGCTTGTGCCGCCATTCGCTTCAGTGTTTTCGGCCTGCGGGGCGGGTACGCTCCAGCAGATGCACATCCACGAGTACAGCCACCTGACCGATCTCTACAATCCGCTGCTGAGAACCGTTTTCGACGACTTCGACAGCTTCAACCGGATCGTGGAGACGCTGGAGGAGAAAGGACGCCAGGATCTCATGCGGCAGGGATTCGACCCGGCTGACGTGCGTCATCGGCTGGAGCTCGATATTCGCTACGGCACGCAATCGATCGAAACCGCGATCGAATGTGATCGCAGGCGTATCAACGCGCTTCGCGATGTTCTCTGGATCATCGAGAAGCACGGAGAAGATTTCTGCCGGCGCTATGGCGAAGCGAGCCGGGCGCCTGAGTCGGGAATCCGAATCACCACTTACCGCGTCGTGTCGTGGGTCGACGGCGAATCGGTTCGATTCGACGATTTGACGCCAGGCCGCAACTATCGCGCCGCTCCTTCGCCCGTCGGAACCCGCCGATGCTGGTTTACGTCGGTCGACGATCCGCTTGACGTACCGGTTTACGACGGCGGCGCCTTGATTCCGGGAGTCGTGCTTGATGGCCCGGCGATCGTTAACCCGGGCGCGACAACCCATCTAATCGAACCGGGATGGCGTTTCGAAGCAGTCGCGCAGGGAGCCGCCTGGCTGACCCGTGCTGGAGATTGAGGAGACCGATGATGAGCGCTAATCCCCGACCAGATCGCCTCGACGAGCGCGGCGGCATAGGCGCGGCGGCACCGAGCGATAGCGAGCTGCTTGAGCGCTTTCTCAAGGCCAACGTTCGTTTCCTCGGACCCGACCCCGAGATCATGCGCAGCTTCCGGCTGGCGCCGCGCACCGAACACGAGAACCGTGTACTTTCCGCAAAGCCCGACATCCACGTCTTCGAGGAAATTCGCAACATCCTTCAAGGTGCGTGCGACCGCGATATGGAAGTAGTGCGCCAGATGGTTGCGTCGCCCGCCGGCCGTTTCGGCGACCTGTGCGTCGCGTTGTTCAACGCCTCTGGCGACATGGCGGTCTCTCCGTCCACCGGTGTAGTCGCATTCTCGTCGGTGCTGCACTTCGCGATACGATTCATCCTGAAATACTACCGCGACGATCCGAGCGTAGGGCTGAAGCCGGGCGATTGCTTCGTGATGAACGATTCGTATTACGGCGGAGTGCATAATCCGGATCTCGCCTCATTCATGCCCGTATTTCACGGTGATGAGCTGATCGCTTGGGCCTCATGCGCGATGCATCACGGCGAGATCGGCGCGAGCGATCCCGGCGGGATGGGGCCGACGATCGAATCGCGCTCCGACGAAGGCCTGAAGCTGCCGCCCACTCGATATGCCGAGAACTACCGGATGCGCACCGATATGGTGACGTTTCTCCAGAATATGACGCGCGACGTGAACCTGATGGGCGTCGACCTGCGCACGCGGATGGCGTCATGCATAAGGATGGAGAAGACGATCCACTCGCTCATCGCGCAGTACGGGGTTGACAACGTCGTCGGTGCGTTGCGCCAGGTCACGGAATCCGTCGAGGCCGAGGCGCGCCGGCGGCTGGCGCTGCTTCCCGAGGGCAAGGTGCGCGTGCAGATGTTTGCCGACTCGACGATGCGCGAGGACGCGCTGATCAAGGTTCAACTGGAAGCCACGATCAAGAGCGGCGAACTCACGCTCGATTTTCGCGGCAGCTCGCCGCAAATCGCCAATCGGCCAATCAACGAGACCTACCATATCGCGGGCGTCTACGGCACGATGACGCTTTTCCAGTACTTCTGGCCGGACCTGCCGCATATCAACGCCGCGATGGCACCGGTACGAATCGTGACCGACCGCGGCTCGATCTGTGACGCCCACAACGCCCCCTGTTCGTTGAACATGCAGGCGTTCTTCAAGGGCATCACGATGATGCATGTGGCGCTGACCAAGCTGGGCTTCTCGGTTCCCGAGAAGCACGCCCGCGTGATCGCGCCGTGGTTCAATCAGCCGCTGACCTTCATCTACGGCGGCGTCACCCAACACATGCAGCAGGTCGGGAACCTGTGCGGCGATATCAACGGAATGGCGGGCGGCGCCAAATGCGACGATGACGGCGAACACAGCATCTCGCCCAATTTCGCGCCCTACCTCGACATCGGTGAGTCGGAACTGGTGGAGGAAGACCTGCCTTTCCTGCATTTCATTTCGAAACGGTTGCTCACCGACAATCTCGGCTTCGGGAAGTTTCGCGGCGGCGGCGGCTATGAGATCGGACTGACCAAACGGGGCTCGCCGTTCTTCGGATTCATGTCGATCGCCGGCGGCTCGAAGTTTCCTTCCACGATCGGCCTGTTCGGTGGATACGGATGCCCTGCCTATCCGCTGTCCCGGATCAAGGGCGTGAACGTATTTGACGAGGTTCGAAAGGACCCGGGCAAGTTCCAAGCTTCGATGGTCGATCTGATGAACCGGCGGCTATTTGCCAACGGCCGCTACAGCACCCATCGCAACGCGCTTCCCTTCGAGCTCGCCGAAGAGGGCGAACTTTATATGACCACCCAAGGGGCGGGCGGCGGCTATGGCGACGTGCTTCAGCGTGACCCGGAACGCGTGATGAAGGATATCGCCGAGAACCTTATCTCGCACGAAACCGCGCGCGATGTTTTCAGGGTTGTTTACGACGAACGTACCCTGGCCGTGGACAAAACAGCGACCGCGCGGCGGCGCAACGAGGAGCGCGACGCCCGCAAGCGTTGCGGCGTGCCCTACCGCGAGTTCATCAAGAAATGGAACCGCGCCCAGCCGCCTGCCGGGCTGCCCTATTTCGGAAGTTGGGGGTCGGATATCGCTCAACTATGGATGAACGGCCGGGTGGTGCCTGCGGACGCCATCGGCGAAGGATACATGTTCCCTGACCCGGGATGGGCCGAGGCGGCCAAGCTTCGGACCGAGTTGGATAACAGCGCCGCGAAAATCGCCGCGCTCGAGGCCGAGCTACGAGACTTGCGTAATCGATGAGGGAATAATGCGGCCTATCGACTATTTCGACCGCGGGGTGTTGCTGGATCCGAACCAGGTGGCGCTGGTCTCTCTGGGCCAGAGCTTTACCTATCGGCAGCTTGACGAGCAATCGCGGCGAATTGCGGCAGCGATGTCGAATCGCGGGCTCGCGGGCGTGCCCCATGTCGCGATTTTGTCGCGCAATCATCCGCTCGCGGTCGCCGCGCTGATCGGAGCCTTTCGCGCCGGCGCGGTATGGGTGCCTATCAACCCGATGAACGCGCTCGAAACCAACATCGAGGTGATGCGCTACGCCGACGTCGAATGGCTTTTTTACAATAGCAATTGTGCGGACCAGCTTCCTCGCATCCGCGAAGCGGTCCCGACCCTGAAGCAGATCGTTTGCCTCGACCGCGATGACGGCGCGGTGAAATCGCTCGAACGCTTCATGGCCACGGAAGGCATCGGTGCTGTTCCCGAGTTCCCCTCCGATCCTAATCGTTTGTGTACGATTCTTCCGACTGGCGGTACGACCGGGCCATCGAAGGCGGTGATGCATACCTTTTTGGTTTGGCACACGCTGTTCGCGCTCGGCGTCTGCCATTGGCATACGGAAGAGCGGCCGGTGTTCCTGGGGGTGACGCCGATGACGCATGCGGCAGGCATATTCGGCTACATGCATTTCTTTCGCGGTGGCACGATGGTTCTAGACGACGGCTTCGATCCGCGGCGCTGGTGCGATGCGATCGAACGCTATCGCGTAACTCATACGTTCCTGCCGCCGACCGCGCTCTACGCCTTGCTCGCCTATCCGGACGTGCGCCGCTTCGATTATTCAAGCCTGCGCTACTTCTGCATCGCGGCAGCGCCAGTCTCCGCCGACAAGCTGAAGGAAGCGGTCGACGTGTTCGGCCCCTGCATGTGTGAAGTATTCGGCCAAGCCGAAGCGCCAGCTTTGTTAACCGCGCTCTCGCCCGCCGAGGTCGCCGCCGCCGCAGCCCCCGGCGGCAACGCCAAGTTGCTGTCCAGTTGCGGGCGGCCGACTCTGCTTGCCAAGCTCGCGATCATGGACGACCGCGGAAACCTGCTGCCCACCGGACAGCCCGGCGAAATCGTGGCCCAGTCATTTCTCAATATTCCCGGATATTACAAAAAGCCGGAGGCGACCGCCGAGTTGCAAGCCTTCGGATGGCATCACACCGGCGATATCGGCTACTTCGACGACGCAGGCTACCTCTACATCGTCGACCGCAAGAAAGACATGATCATCACCGGCGGCTTCAACGTTTTTTCCGCGGAAGTCGAGCGCGCGGTGCTTTCGGTCGAAGCGGTCAAGGATTGCGCGGTGGTCGGCGCCCCTGACGAGAAGTGGGGCGAAGCCGTCACCGCGGTCGTGGAGCTCAAGCCCGGTAGTAGGGCGAGCGAATCGGAAATCGTCGCCCAGTGCAAAGAGCGATTGGGAAGCGTCAAGGCGCCGAAAACAGTCGAGTTTTGGGACGTCCTGCCCCGCACTTCAGTAGGAAAGGTGGACAAGAAAGCGATTCGCGAAAAGTTCTGGACGGGGCGCTCGCGCCAGGTCAACTAGCAACGTATCGCGGAGGGCACGACGAAGATGGATAGCGCGTACCTGCTCGGAATTTATTCAACCGCCGCCGGCCGCTTCCCCGACCGAAGCTTCAAGGATTTGATTCGCGAAGCCTGCGTCGGCGCGCTGGCCGACGTGGGAATGAAGTTCTGCCCCGAAATCGGGACTGCGTGGTTCGGCAACTGCCTGATGGATTACTGGGGGCAGTCGGCGTGCCGCGGCCACGTCTGCCTCGCACCCCTGATCGAAGACGGCGTCTTGCCCGATCGAACGCCGGTGGTGAACGTCGAGGGTGGATGTGCTACCGGCTCGCTCGCTTTTCATGGCGCGTGGAAGGAAATCCTCGCCGGCCAGGCGGAAGTCGCGCTCGCAATCGGCGTCGAGAAACTCTACGACGCGAACAATCCCAAGACCGCGCTCGATCATATCCTGCGCGCGGGCGACCAGCTCGATCCCGATCATTGGATGAAGATCTGGCAGGAGTGGGCCGCGGGCGTGGACAAAAAGCTCGAATTCGGCAGCGATCACTCGTTCGCGATGGACTTTTACGCAATCGCCGCGCTCGAGCACATGAAGCGTTACGGCACCACGCAAAGGCAGATCGCGCTTGCCGCGGCGCTTTGCCACAACTACGGCGCCAAGAATCCGCGCGCGCAGTATCGCTTCGAGACGACCGTCGATCAGGTGCTAAGCGATCGGATGGTCTCTTACCCGCTGACCCGCTCGATGTGCGCTCCGATTGGAGATGCCGCGGCGGCGGCGCTGGTGTGTTCCGCCAGTTACCTGAAAAGGTTGCCGGCAGCAGCTCGCAAACGCGCGCTTAAGATTCGCGCCTGCGCGCTGGCGGGCGGCAAGTACGCGCCTACGCCGAACGAACCCAAGACTGCCGAGGTTGCGGCGAAGATGGCGTATCGGATGTCGGGGCTCTCGCCCCGCGACATCGACGTCGTCGAGTTGCACGACGCTACTTCCTTCGCGATGGTCCATCTGCTCGAAGACCTGGGCTTTTGCGCGCACGGCGAGGGTGGCCCGTTTATCGAATCCGGTGCGACCCAGCTTGGCCGCGACATTCCCGTCAACGTCTCGGGAGGCCTGGTGTCGCGCGGCCATCCGCTTGGCGCGACTGGGCTGATGATGCTGAACGAACTCGCGCTTCAGCTGCGCGGCGAAGCCGGAGAGATGCAAGTCGACGGCGCAAGGGTCGCGCTCCAGGAAAACGGCGGCGGCATCGTCGGCCGCGAGATCGCGTCGGCTTCGGTAATAATCCTCGAGCGCGAATCCTGATCGCGTGGATGCAGATCGATGGGCCGGGATTTGCTCGGCACGCTAAGATTTCGAGAGAAGGCGAGACCCGCTCTATGGCTGAGCGCGCTCGCCTATGCGCGACGGGTGCTGCTCGGCGACGACGAAATTCCGTGGTCGCGGCCCGCAGAGTTCCTGAATTTTTTTCAGCAGGCGCATGGCTTGTTGCGACCGAGCGTTGCGCAGTTCGAGATCGGCGCATTCTATGATGCTTGGCTTGCCGCAAATCCTGCGGCACTACGGTCGATGGCCGGGAAAAGGCGCCTTGGCTTCGCACTTAAGGAGCTTTTGGCCGTCGCCGAACCACGCGCGCTCTTGTGCGAGCTGCTGCGAGCGGTGCGCAGCGCCTACGGATCGACGCCGCTTGCGATCACGATACCGTCTCCTGGCAGTTGGGTCGCATCGGCGCACGCGCTTGCCAACGGCGTCAAGCCGGTCGGCGTTTCCGAAGAGGACGCCGAATCGGCCTCGATCTACGTCGCAGACTTTCTCCGCGCCTTAGCTGAATCGTCGCTCGACGGTCTGCTGCTGGAGGAGGACTATCCGTGCGGAGCTGCGTCTGCGGAGAGTCTTTCGACGTACCAGCCCGTCATCAACGTCGCCCAACACTACAACTGGGGTATCGGCCTGCTGTCGCTCGGCGGCGCTTGCGCACCAGCGGCATTGGCGGGCCTGGATTTCTACATTACGGATACAGACTGTGAGGGAGACGCTGTCGGAAGGGCCATCCCGGATTCTTTCTGGGCGGGAGAGGATCCGCCCGCTGTTCAGCGGGGATTTTACTACCTCAAAATCCCCGAGGACGCTTTACCCGAAACGGTCCTTGAGAGGCTTGCACAGCTCCATTGAGCGCAGTCCGAAGTCACCGTGGTTTCGGCCGAAAACCGACCTTGGGGTGGCATCCGTAGTTAGCGTCGGGATGCGGCGCAAATGTGCCTCGCTGAATATCACCGTGTGGTCCACGCACTCGCGACGAATCGAACCGATCAGCCAGTATGCTCTAAACGCATTACGGTGCCAGCGTATGATGGTCGCTGGCCTGACAATTCGGATCGCGCTCAGAACGGAGGGAAAGAGTCGATACAGCCATACCCGCAACCACCACCACAGCAAAATGTCAGAGACCAGGCGCGGGTTCGTCTTTGACAAACTGCGTCAGGACATTGTTCATCATCCTTGAGACGTTGTTGTCGTAATTGTTGTGTGAGAGGCTACCCGCCCAGGATATCGACGAAGTACTGAATACCGCGCCACCATTGGGCGTTGTGAAGTAGATAATATCGGCACGCACAAACGGATGTTCGCCACCATTGAGTCCAGGGTACGGGAAAAACATGTCTTCGTTAACCACCGTGTAGTTCTCACTGTGGCTGACCGAACTGGCCAGGAGCAGCGTGTGGGGCGGCGTGCCCAACGATAGATCGTAGCGATCGAGTTCGTAGCCGGCCGCGCCACCGCCCACGAGGCCGAAGTCGCCAATTTTTTCGTCGGCTTCAATCCCCTTCATGATCCATGATGCGAGCGGATCTTTCGCGTCGGGCATCGGTACGAAGTAGCCCGAGTGGTCAAAGCCAAAGCTCGTGAACCCGGTTCCCCAAATCTTTTGGGTCGCACGCGCTCGGTTACGCCACAGACCGCCTCGCTCCCCGCTCGTACTGTGAAACAGCTCGCCGGGACGCGCCTGCCATGCCCTCGCGCCGTTTTCGCCTTTGCGCACTTCCATCAACCACGGTTTCTCAGGATGAGTCGAGACGACCCAATAAATACCGTTGGCGCCCAGATACATGCCGCGACCGCCCGCGCACAGATAATCCTCCCACGCGTCGATCATCGCAGCGCTGTAATACTCCGGATGGGAACCGGTAAGTACGACCTTATAACGCTTGAAAAGTTCAACGCCCTCCCGGATCAGATCGTGATCGGTCGCCACGTCGAACTCATAACCTTGGGAATGCAACCAGTCGACAAGGTCGAGGTCGGCCGGAAACTGCCATAACGACCCGAACTCCTGGCGATGCCTGGGGCGCATGTTCAGGAGGGGCCGGCGCCAGCTGGTATACTGCACGCCACGACCGTCTACATGGTAATCGTAGGTTGACAAACCATAATACTCAACGTGCTGATGGAGTTCGATGTCGCGCTCATTGAGCACCGGCACGTGGCCGATAACAGCTTGGCCGGCATCGGCGTTCTGCACAATTTGTCCATTGGCGTACGCCAGGTAACTGCAAGTGCCGATGAGCAACAGGATCTTGGCGGTTGCTGTCCCTCGCGGCGGCAGCACGAAGAAGGGTATGTGGTCTTCAGCACTGCCCTGCCTTAGGCGAATCGCGTAGCAACCGCTCTTCAATCCTTGTGCAATCGTGAGCTGGAAGTCGGCCTGCCAGCGGCAGTCGTCGAGCGAATCTTCGTGGAACCAGATCGCACCGTACTGCTCGGGCGCGTGAATGAAGTGCTCCTCCCAGCCTTTCCAATTCCAGCCGGTCATTGCGCGATCGGGTTGATTGGTGCAAACGCCATGCAGACCATTACCGGAGACGTCGATTACCTTGTCGGTCGGAATCCCCTTGGGTCCGATGCCATGGGCGAAATCCCAATGTGCAAGCACTTCCGCCGGTGCGACTGATTCACCGGCGGCCAATCGATTCGCGTCGGTTGCCGAGAGTGTCCGCTTGAATACTTTTGGCGAATCAACCTTGCCGTTGTAGTTGGCAACCACCCAGGTGCGACCGCTTGCGGCCGATTCCGCCAGTCCAGCCACGATCACCGGAACTTTGGCATCAGCGGGGGCGATCGGTGTTTTGGCGCTCACGCTGGCGCTCGAATCCAGAGGAACGACAGGGCCAAAGACGCTGTTGACGCGATTGACTACCGATTTCTGATGCAGGCACAACGTACTTGTTGCCGCATCGTAGGTTGCGGTTACGGAGTACCAGACTTCCTTGAATAGCGGCCTGTTGCTTACGACGCGCCCGATCGTTCCGCTGCCATCGCCTACGGAAAACACGAGGCACGCGTCCTCGACGGTTAACGCCCAGCCGGCCTTCTTATCCTCGGCCCAGCGGGAAATGATGCCCTGTCGGCGGCGGGTCGGTGTCGTGGGCCAGATAAACGCATGGACGCTGAACGAGCCGGCGGGATGCAAGGCGCCATGGTCTTCGATCTGCACGTAGCTGCCATACTGCGTCCGCTGGAAGCGAGCCGGATAGCGCCCGTCTATCTGGCTGGGTGCCTCCACTTCCTCGAAGCCCGGTCCTTTGGGATTGGTATCGCCATGGACCAGCCGCACGAGTTTAGCCTCGTAATCGCCGGAATCGTCACTGGAAACATAGAAGTTGATGGTTTCGCCAGGCGCCGCGCTCGCTACGTCACAGTACCCGCGAATTCTAATTCTGTGGAGGTCAACATTCATGCCCGACACTCCTATTCGACCGATTCACGCAGGTCTTTGACGCGGAGCATGAAAACGCCGTGCATGGCCTGCTCTTCGGTCTGAAATACCTGCCCGTCGAGAAGGCGCGGCGATTTGCCACGCTCATCGATGATCGCGATTCGGTAATCGCGCCAGGCTTCGCAAGTATAGATAAAATATTTTCCAAGTACCGGCTGCTGTCGCATGTAGTTGAGTACGCGCTGCAGGCGCCAGCTAAGGAACTTGCGATAGCCGGTCGGATTAGCCTCGTGCTCGGCAATCACCTCGTCGGTGATCAAATCGACGATCTCCGGGCGGCGCAGTTTGTCGAAATAGGCGTTCCAATCCAGAGCTTTGTCCTTGTAGTCTGATGGTCGGGCAAGTGCCATCTGGAGCTCCTTTCAGTTCATATAAACTTACTGGCCGTCGGCGATTTCAAAGGGCTTGGCGACTCTATCACAGAGGCGAATCCTCGCAACGCTGCTGCGATAAACGCGCCACTCGCGCCAGATCTTTCTTTCCGCGCTGTCCCGGCACATCCGTATGGGTGAACGAATCTACACCCCATGGCCTGACGGCTGCGATCGCCTGCGCCACGTTTTCCGCTGGCAATCCACCCGCCGGATCACCGGGATGCGCGAGCACTAGACGACCGATCGGCTTATCGACCAGTGATGGGTTTCGCGGGTGGCGCCTAGAAACGGCGGTCCCTTTGCGCCCGAGTCCAGCTTCAGGAAATCGTCAGCCTCCTGACAATCCGCAAACTTGCGCAGCGTTTCGGCCTGCCGATGTAGGAATTTGATTTGAACGTCTCCGGCAGGACAGATATTCGCTCCTTCCCTACCGTCCAGCGCTGGTTCGCCAGCACCGGACACGGCAAGGACCCACCCGGTCCCAGCGACCGCGGGCGACTCAAGACTTTGGCATTAGTGCGACGAGCCGCGCGAGATTTTGTCACGCCGGTTCATTATAGGGCTGAGACCTCGAACTCACCGGCTGACGAAACCAGCCGTCGCGGGGAGACTCGTACGCGCGGATTAGCTTGTGAGGAACTACAGACCGCCGCAGAAATTCTCGCCTCGACGACTTGTCCAGCTCGCAATTTTCGCTATTCGGCCGGCGCCTTCTCGCCAAAGTAGCAGGCTTCTATGTTGTTACCATCAGGGTCAAGTATAAACGCGGCATAATAATCGTCGCCGTAATCCCTCCGAAATCCAGGCTTGCCGTTGTCCTTCCCGCCCGCCTTAATGGCCGTGGCATGAAATGCTTGCACCGCTTTTTTGCTTTGAGCGCGCAGAGCCACATGAATCGGCTGGACCTTCTTTTTTTTCTCTACGATCCAGAAACTCGTTGACCCGCCCTCAAAAAAACCTGCCGCCTCTGGCGGACAATCCCGATACAAAACATAGCCCACCGGTTTGAGCGCGGCGACATAAAATGTTTTGGATTTCTTGTAATCACTCACGGGAACCGACACGTGTTCGATCATACGCGTGATATATTCTTTGCCTTTTGCAAATTCAATGAAGAAACCGAAATCCTCGGACGCCCACTTTGCCAGTGACCTCGTGATCGATATTCCCAAATAGCGGACCAGCCGTTACGGCGCCAGCGCAAGACGGTCTCGGGCTGGACAATCATTAGGCTCTCGCGCCATTGCGGCCACCAGCGCGACACCAAGACCCAAAGCAGCCGAAATACGACGAAGGCTCGGGCGACGAGTTCCGCTACGCCCCAGCACGGCGATTTGATGGCGCAGGGCGATCGCCTCCAACAGCAGCGCGGTGCGGGTTTGGGGTTCGCCGCTTCGGGCGAGCGGGAGCGCTACCCTTGTAGCCATCGCCATAAACGCAGGCTATCGCCAGACGTTCGAAACCACCAACGAATTCGCGACGGATCAAGTTGTGACGAACCACAGCTGGATGGTGGCGGCCTTCCTCGATGCCGAAACAAGCTTCCGCCGCATCCTCGGCTACCGTGATCTTTGGATGCTGAAGGCGATACTAAATGAGAATCAAGTTGCTAATCGGGACAAGGCCGCCTAACATGCGAGCGTCAACCGCCATCCCAAGGCCTCTGCAGCCCGGCGGCGATACTTATCGGCGCTACCGGCCGCACCGATCTTCCAAGCGGCAACCCCGATCGACTGTATGATAGCTTGTTCGGCAAGCTGCTGAAGCTTGATCCCGCGCTCAAGGTTTATCCGGCGCACGTATGTGTGGCGGCAAGACAGTGACGCAGTTGCTGGCTGAAGCGAGTGCTGTCGTGCCGTTCATGGCGCTTCAAGAACTCAAGGCGCGGCTCGATGCTGGCGCCAATGATCTCGTCGTGCTCGATGTGCGCGAAAATGGGCCCTACGATTCGGCCACATTCCCGGCGCCAAACATTTGCCGCGTGGGCAGTTGGAACTACGCGTCAACGAAGAATTGCCTAATCCGACAGCCGTCTAGGGAGGGCCAGCGCGTGGCAGACCGCGGATCGGTCTAACAGCGCGAGCAGAGACGGCTGGCGACCTCGGGGGTCAAGCTGCGGTCTTGGTCGTTCACGCATTTACTCGCTGGAAGCGGAGCAGATCGCGACGCCCCTGTTTCAGTTCCGCCCGCGTCGTTCCGAGCCGCCTTAGCATAGCGAGCAATCCGAATTCCATGAAGGTTCTAGGGCTGATTCCGCCACCGCCGTCGGTTAGTCGCTGGTAGTAGTCCGGAATCAGGCCGACTCCCGGCATTTGGAACTTCGAAATTACATTCGCCAAATCGTCGAGAGTCCCTGGCCGATCTTCCGCCAGCTCAAACTCCACCAGCTTGCAGTAGAAGCCAGCGTGCGCCGCCTCGTCACGGCTGAGCAGAAAATAGATCGCCTGCAACACCGAATCGTTCTCTTGCTCCGCTCGCTGCTTCTGGGCCTTGTACGCCAGATGCGTCGCGGTTTCCTGCAACGCCCCATAGCAAGCCATCTCGCGGCGGCTGGTGAAGGGCAACTTCCATTCCTTCGCCAGGGTGCTTTTCTCGAATCGATCTAACTCGTCGGCGCTGCGCAACCCCGAGCGCCTAAGATACTCGCGCAGCGCGAGAGCGTGCTTCGATTCTTCGTAGCCCCATCTTGCCTCGAACCATGCAAGGCCGAAAATCGAGCGAGTCATCCTCAATCCGGCAGAGGTGTAGTCGGGAACATACATCTCTTCGGCGCAAAACGTCTCGACGCAGATCCCGGTCTTTGCGGTTACTTTCGACGCGTCTAAGCGCTCCCACGGGATATCATCGAAGACGTTCCAGTTGCGCTTGCGCTCTGCATCCTCAACGAATTCCAGGTAAGCGCGATATAGTTTTTCACGAGCGATTGGCGCTGCACTCATCTAAACCTGGGATTTCCTTTTGAACTCTCTATTCATCTTCAACGTATCATACCTGACAGACGCTTCACACCAGGCGCCAAAAGTGAGCCCACGCGAGATGGCGCGCCGCCCATTGACCTTGTCGATCGGGAGCAGCGCGAGACCCACCTGCCTGAACCGCCCGCGACGTACTAGTTTAGTCTTCTTCGAACGCCCGACCTTTAACGAAGATTGCCGACTGGTCGCCAAAGTAGACTAGCCTCTCTTCCTGCCAGAAGCGAAACTCGTAGCGCAGCACAACCCGCTTCGGCCCTTCGCGGGCCTTTGTCTCTTTGGAATGGAGCCGGAGCGGCGGTCCAATGGTTACCAGGCTTCGGAAATCAGCACGATGGATGCGGTTGCCGAACCCGACCCATCCCTCCTCCCAACGACAGCCGTGCAGAAAGTAGGCGTGAAGGCAGCCGAGGTTGCCGGTCAGTAGTACAAGGTCGGGCCCCGATACGTGCCGGGAGTGGATGCCCGGATCGCCCACTTGATACCGCGCGACGGGCAGCGAGCGCGTCGTGTCCATACGCGCTTCGATCTCTCGCTGCGCGAGGTCGATACTCAGCAGCTCGTCGACCAAAAATGCCTCGCTCGAATATGGAAACGTCGAGACGAAGTGCTCGAGCTCAAACTTCGAAGGTGCGCTCACGGCAGCAGATCATTCCAACCGCGATGAGAAATGACAAGCGGCGGAGTTTCGATCTTGGTCAATTTCCCAGCCTGCGTGCGCCGGATGATCGCTCCCGCACACAGTTCTTCGAGGCGCTGCAGCGGGTCGCCGCCCAGGCCGACGCCCATCTTAAAGCTGGCGAGCGCCTCACCGGCTCACCCCACGTGCTCTGGCATACGTTCTTGCGCAAGCTCGCCGAGGAGAAAGGCGCCCGTTACGCGAAGGAGGCGTCCGGTCACCGCGGCGACCGTTACATTTGGCGTTATGTTAAACTGCGCGCTCAGAGCATCGCCGACCCAAAGGCGACCTGATACTCGGTCCGAAATCCTCAGTATCGGCCAAGCCCTCGATTCTTGAGGATAGGCTTATCGGTCTATCTGCGGGGTGAGTCGGTGTGTTATTAGCAAAATTTGCGGGACGTTTGATATCGGAGGACGTTTGATTTGAGCAGCGGGACGATTCGGGAGGCACGGCCGTGAAATACAAGGTCCACCCTCTGCTTCTGGGAGAAGCCGACGTCAGTTGCGTGCTCGACGTCTTCTGGAGCCTTAGCAAAGACACCGGCCGGGTACAGGTGCCGATCCTCGCCTTTCTAATCGAAGGCGCCCGCGACCCGATCCTTGTCGATGCCGGCATGCGCAGCGCCGACCGCGCCATGCGCGTCCACCGCCTTGGGCCGCATCGCGTTCCCACGGGCATGTCGCTACCCGAGGCACTGGCCAAGCATGGCCTGAGGCCCGAAGACATCAAGACGGTGGTGCTTACGCATCTTCACTACGATCACTGCGGCGGCTGCGAACTCTTGCCCAACGCGCGGATCGTCGTCCAGCGCAGCGAACTCGCCGCAGCGGCCGCGCCGATGGGGCCCAGGCATCTGGAGATAGGATCGCGCGAGCTTTTTTACGACCGCCAGGACGTGGCGGCGATGGTGGACACGCTTTGGGACCGGGTCGAGTTAATCGAGGGCGATACGCGGCTGTTCCCCGGCATCGACTGCATACATTATCCGGATAGCCACACTCCGGGCAGTCAATGCGTCTACGTCGACACCGACGAAGGCGTTGTCGGACTGGTCGGTGACATGGTGCGTAAGGTCGACCTGAACGTGCGACGTGCGATTCCTCCGGGTCTGTACTACAACCTCGAACAGATGATGCGCGCGATGCGCGACATCGCGCGCCGCGGCGACATCATCTATCCGGCGCACGATCCGATGGTTCTGGAGCCGGATGCGGAGAAGCGCCTGAGGGCACTGACGCCTGGCAAGCCGTGGCCCTGAGAACGGTCAGCTCGCCGACCTTAATACCGGGTTTTGAGCGGTTCGCTGCGGACCTGTGTGCGGCAAATGGGCCCGGAATTTATATGGGCGATTCTGATGTGGGAAGTAATTCGCTGATCAGAACCGGATCAGAGAATTTGAATTCCCTGCCGGAGGTTCAACCAGCCCGCCGAAGCGCAGTCCTCGGCTCTCGATCACTCGATCGGTCTCGGCGTCAATCACATGTGCATTGCGAACACGTCGCCGAATTAAACGTCAGGCCCGAGGACAGGGCCGGATAATTGTTTGCTGCGCCCGGAGGTTGAGCCGCGTCGGGTACAGCTATGCGGCCGTTGGCCGCTCCGGCGCTTGTTCCGGGAAGCGGTCCGTAATTGTTGGCAGCGCCAATTCCTCCCGCCGCTCCGTAGCGCGGAGGCATCTTGGCTTGCATGTACGCCACACAAGCGCCGCCGGCGCTTTGGGTGGCGTCGAAATAGCTTGGCGCAGTAACCTGTCCCATCCATCGGGTGCCGAAGCCGGGACCGTAGCACGAACAGTTGAATACGCGCGCTCCGGGAGTCGAATAAGCGGCCGGCTGCGACGGAATCGCGAGTACGGGCGGGGCGACCGCGGTGCTAACCGGTGCCGGAAGTTGAGCAGGTGGACTGGGTGGCGGCTGAGGCACGACCAATGGATTTGGCGGCGGCAGCTGGCTCCATCCAACCTGGGCCATTTCAACTGCCATCATGACTGGCAGCGCCATCATTATGACTATTCGCAAGGTACGCCAGTTCACCGATTGTCCCGCCTTTTGTCCTTTGATTAGAAGATGCGTGCGTACCATGGTGCTGAGGCTTGCGGCTGCGGATGGAACTCGATGTTGAACTTCTTGAGCAGCGTGCCCTCGGCATGCATTAACGACAGCCGAGCGTTTTCCAAACCTACATCCGCCTGAACCTGATTACCCTGCGCCGTGACCAGGTTGCTCTGATATTGCAACACTTGGTTGGTGGTTGCCGTTCCGACCTCGAACTGTTTACTCACATCGTGCAAGGATTCGGCAGCGTATTTGGTCGCCTCATTAGTGGCCTCTACCTGCTCCTGATAGGCCTTGAGATTAACCAGCGCACTCTTAACCTGAAGGGCCGCTTGATAGACCGCCTCGCGATATTGAAGTCGAGCTTGATTGTAAGCGATTTTCGCTTGCGCTAACGCCGCCTTGGCGGCGGCGTTATCCAGCGGCATAGAGAAGCTCAGCAATGCGGCGTAGCTGTAAAACTTTGTATCAAACAGACGATTGAGCGCATCCGAGTATTCGCCAGAAAACGGCAACTCCGCGGCATTGTTCTTTCCCGGCAGCACTTTCGGTCCGCTGGGATTGAAGCAATTGGCATAGGCCGGCACGCTGAACGACGCCGTGCAATTGGCATTCCCAGCCTCCGAGGTCAGGCTAAACTGGGTGCCCAAATTGAGTTGCGGCAAAGTTTGATTTTCCGCGTATTTCACTTGCAGCATCGCGGAGGTTATCGCCTCGCGCAGACCAGCCAGCGCCGGACTGAATTCCAACATTTTGTCCAACGAGATCTTGTCTGGCTCTATGGTTTCGAGCACGACGCTGGGTTCCTGGACGGGCTCGATTTCTTCTCCGAAGAAGCTTTGGCCGGGACGAAAAGCCACATCCTGACGAAGGGTTGCGAGCGCGATATCCAGCGCAGCCTGAGCCGCCGCCACGTTGGCCCTCGCGGTCGCGGCCGCTGAGCGCGCTTGAGCAACGTCCACCGGCGCCATCATCCCAACCTGATAGTTTGCGTTGTTGACCCGCAGTAACTCATTGTCGAAGGCTAGCGCGCTTTGTGCGACACGCAGATTCTCCTGCGCCTGCACCACGCCCCAATAGTCATTGCCGATATGCTGGACAAAGTCGTTGAGGGAGGAACCATAGTTCCACTGTGCGGAGCGCTGTGCGGACTCCGCCAGACGGACATTGATCGTGGCGAACTGCCATCCAAAATTTTGCAGCAACGGTTGCGACAGTGACATCGACAGCAGCGGCGTGTACATCGGATTAACCGCGCTGAAGGAGGAGTTGGTTTCCGTCCGATCGTTCTCGAAAATCAACCCAAACGTCCCATTGCTGACGGGCAGCACCTTGCTGATCCCGAAATTCCAGTCGTAGTACTTAACCGCGTCAGCGACCGTGCCTGGGTTTTGGAACGGCGAGTTTACCGGCGAAACCTGTTTGTCAACATCGATCTGCGACGACAGCAACGGATCGAAAGCCGCGTTGGCTCCGTCGACGCTTTCGGTGGCCGCCATCGGATCCAATGCTACCGCGGCGAGACCCGGATTATTCCTGAGCGCGACGTAGATGGTCTGCTTGAGGTTGAGCCGATGGGTCTGGGCGCCGGCAGGGTGCGAATACTCCTCGAAAGCCGGTGACTCGGAGCCGGGTTTCCATTGATCAATCAAGACTTTGGGTAGCGACAGGAATGGGTTGCGCTCGAACTGTTTCGCCGCCCGCGCCGGCACGTTGACCGAGGGCGCTTCAAGCGCAGACGCTCCCATTTCGGACGCGTTGCCCTGAGCCGGAGGCAGCGCTATCGAAGCAGGCTGGGTCGCGCTCAGATTAGGGCCCGCAGGAGGCGATTGTGCGCCGACCCGCCCGGGCGACATCGCTAGTAGAAGCGTGACGAACAACCAAAAACACGCGCTCTTACGGTTTGACATTTTTGCTTACCGTGTCCTTCTCGCTGAAGGGGACAACGCCACCATCGGCGCGCGCCATCGCGAATTAACCTC
>JBEKLA010000044.1:0-22198 GCA_050010455.1 Binataceae bacterium (SeqCode)
AAACAAACACCATAATAGATATGAACAAGTCACTGCAGTAGAAAACAATCATCATCAGCACTACGAGCGTGCCGATATACACTCCGCCGCGTTTCAGAAAGTTGCCGTGCAGGATCGGCATCGCCTGCTCGTTCATCAGGGTCCATACGATGCACGCCTGCATATCGACCACCACCTGTTGTCCCAGGCCGTCGATCTCGCGCGGATAATGCGCCATCAGCGTGGCGGCCGCCGCCTCCGCGCCGGCGTGGAGCCCTGCTTGCGGCAAACTCATCTGTAGCGGCGGCTTGTCCGGCTCGCCCATCAGGTACATCATGCCGCCCGCCGCCCAGGTGACGATATCTGCCGTCTTGTAGTTCTTGCCCGGGCCGCGATCGCCGAAAGGCGTGATCGAGGTGTGAATCAGGCGGGGATTCAATTTCGCGAGCGCCTCGTAGCCGATGCCGATTGAATCCAGGTAGCCAACCGGAAACGACTCGACGAGAAAATCGCTTTTCTTCGCGAGATCTCCCAGCAGATTGCGGCCGTCGGCCGATTCGAGATTCAGGGTGACCGAGCGTTTGCTTGCCTGATAGGCGAGAAAGTAAAGGCTCGAATCCGCGCCCGGTTGATCGTCGAGGAACGGCGCGATCCGCCGCGTCGGGCAGCCGCCCGGCGGTTCCACCTTGATCACGTCGGCGCCGAGATCGGCAAAGATCTTCCCGCAGAGGGCGCCCTTCTCGTCGCTCAGGTCGAGCATCCGAAAACCTTTGAGCAGGTCACAGCCCATCGTCGGCACCCTCGTGTGCGCGCGTATCGATCAAGCACGATCGATCATCGCGGCTCGGATTTTGGCTAATCACGCCTGCACGACGCTGCGCGCCGCGCCAATCGCGGTGGCATATTCAGCGTGCCGGGGAATCACGAAACTCGTGCCCAGGAGGCGATCCAGCTGTTTGACCTGACGCAGGAACTCGAAGATGCGGGTCAGCTTGCCGGTCAGCACGATATCGCGCTGGTTGCACGCGCGCGCGCTGGCGAAACTCATCACGCCGATAACTTCCGCGATCATGTTGATAATGGCCAGGGCTTTGTCATCGGGAGTGGCGTCGGCGTTGAGCTTGCCGAAGTTGGCCGCGGTCGTGGTGGGCGGCAGGTCGCCCAGCGGACCGCCGGCGATATCACCGACCGTCAAATCGATGCGCGACAGGTCGCCGCGCCGCGCCATCGCCTCCAGGGTATCGAGCTTGGAGATCGACAGGATGTGTTTCGAGAGGCCGAGCAGAGTGCCGCCTCCCACGCCGGTACCGCCGAAATGAACGATCTGATTGTCGCGCACCGAAACGATCGCGGTCCCCGTACCCAGCGAGACTACCAACGCGTCCTTTAGCCCCGCGAGCGAGGTGCCGCCGATTCCGATCGCGGTGAATTCGTCGACTTTGGTGACCGGGCGGCCGAGCAAGTTGTTCGGCAACGCGCGCGCTCCCGATCCGGTAGCCGCGATGCGACTGATCCGATCGAGGCTGAGATCGAAATCGGCGACCAGCTTGCCCAAGGCGCCGGCGGCGGCCGCGACCGGATTGTTGGCCTCGATAGTTACGACGGGAAACTCGCCCTGATCGAGCAGCACCGCGTCGGTAGTCGAGCCGCCAATATCGATGCCGACGATCATGGCAGGGTAAAGCCGCTTCCATTCATATCGCAAAAGTAAACCAGCGACGCCGGTTTAGGCAAATCGCGCCGCGGCCCGATCTTAGGCCGCCCCCGAGCGCTGTGCTAGGCTCGCATCTGATGTCACGGCGCAAGGCGCCTCAACCAGGCCTGTTTCCTCCCAAGCCCGCGCGCGGTCAGCCGCTGGCGGACCGGATGCGTCCGTCCAGCCTCGGCGAATTCGTCGGCCAGGAGCATCTGCTCGGACCGGGCAAATTGCTCAATCAGATGATCGCCGCGCACACGCTGCACTCGATGATCCTGTGGGGGCCGCCGGGCAGCGGCAAGACCACGCTGGCGCATCTGCTGGCGGGCGAATCGAACGCCAACTTCATCTGGTTCTCGGCGGTGATTTGCGGTATCGCCGAACTGCGCGACGCGGCCGAGGCGGCACGCCGCGAACTCGAGGCCAGCGGGCGAAGCACCGTGCTGTTCATCGACGAAATCCATCGCTGGAATCGCGCGCAGCAGGATGCCTGTCTGCCCCACGTCGAGAGCGGCCTGCTGACGTTGATCGGAGCGACCACCGAGAATCCGTCGTTCGAGATCATCGCGCCGCTGCTGTCGCGCGCGCGAGTGCTGGTGCTCAACCCGCTCAGCGACGCGGATATCGCGACGCTTGTGCGCCGCGCGCTCGACGATCCCGAGCGCGGACTCGGGCATCTGCGGCTGAAGCTTTCCGATGAGGCGATGAGCGAGTTGATTCGCCTCGCCAACGGCGACGCGCGCCAGGTGCTGAGCACGCTCGAGGTCGCGGCCGGCCTGGCGCATCAAACCGGCCGCCCAGTCATCGGGCCCGACGACGTGCGCGAGGCCAGCCAGCATAAGCCGCTGCTCTACGATCGCGCCGGCGAGGAGCACTACAACGTAATTTCCGCGTTCATCAAGAGCATGCGCGGCAGCGATCCGGACGCGGCGCTCTACTGGATGATGCGGATGGTCGAAGCGGGCGAGGAGCCGCTGTTCATCGCGCGCCGGATGGTGATCTTCGCGGCCGAGGACGTCGGCAACGCCGACCCGCGCGCGCTGCAGATCGCGATCGCGGTCAAGGATGCGGTCGATTTCGTCGGCATGCCCGAGGGCGCGATCCCGCTGGCCCAGGGCGTCACCTATCTGGCGAGCGCGCCCAAGTCGAACGCGTCGTACACCGCGATGCTGGCGGCGCGCGAAGACGCCAAGCAACACGGAGCGCTGGCGGTGCCGCTCCATCTCCGCAACGCGCCGACGGCATTGATGCGCGGACTCGGCTACGGCGGCGGTTATCGCTATCCTCACGACTACGAAGGAGCGCTGGTCGAGCAGAATTACATGCCCGATCAGCTCAAGGATCGCCTCTACTACTCGCCCAGCGAGCGCGGTTATGAGGCCCGCCTGCGCGAGTTTCTCGAAAAGGCGCGAGCGCGCAAGCGGACCGCGCCGCCGCGTCGCGAGCCTTCAGGCAACGAACCGGACCGCAAACGATAATTAGCGACAACAATCCCGACATCCGCGAGACTCACTCGCGGACGCAAATCGGCAGGATTAAAAAAAGCGCCCCTCGTTTGGGGCGAGGGGCGCTGAAAGCCTAGCGCGCGCCGAGGACCGCGTCCTTCAGGCTCTTGGCCGGCGTGAAGCGCAGACGCGTTCGCGCCGGAATCTTGATCTGCTCACCGGTCGCGGGGTTGCGGCCGATGCGTGCCTTGGTCTTGCGCTTGCGAAAAATGCCCAGCCCGGCCAGCCGCAGCGCTCCTTCCTTCTTGAGTTCCTTCACCACCAGCTCGGTGAGAGTCTCAAGCATGGTCTTGGCCTGCTTCTTGGTAATCCCGACTTTTTCCGAAAGGTGTGCCGATACCTGCGACTGCGTCATCATCCTCCTCCTTGCTCCCGCAACCGGGATGTTACTCAGAGTGAACCAGCGCGACAGTTTTTTCAAGAGTGGGCAGTCATTTTTCTTCGACGGGACACTGGTTTTTGAACACGGCAAGCGCGCATCCCTTGGCGCACAACGGGTTTTGGCCGACGATTGCGAGCTTAGCCTGGTCTACGAGCGCACATGACATTTAGTAGCAAACCTCGACCAGGAATAACCCTCGCGACGGCGCGGCCGCGGGCGCCATCGCGCGATCGCGGCTGGCGAGCAATCGCGGCACGATATCGATCGTCGCCTTGCCGCGCCCGACCTCGACCATCGCCGCCACCATCGTGCGCACCATGTGGCGCAGGAAGCTGTTCGCCTCGACGCGATACAACAGACGCGAGCCCTCGCGCTTCCAGGCGCTGGCGTAAACGTGACGCACAGTGGTTTTTATCTCCGAGCCGAGGCTGCGGAAGGCGGCGAAATCGTGCTCGCCAATAAACAGCCTTGCCGCCATGTCCATCGCCTGATCGTCGAGCGGCTCCCTGATGAGCCAGCAATACCGATAGTCGAACGGCGAAGCCCAATCCTGATTGAGGATGTGATATTCGTACACGCGCGAGCGGGCAGCGCGGCGCGGATCGAAATCTTGCGCGGCTTCGGCCGCGTCGCGCACCACGATATCGGCGGGCAGAAGCGCGTTGAGCGCGCGCTGAATCTCGCTTGCCGCGAATCGTGGCGGCGCCGTGAAGGCCACTACCTGGCCGAGCGCGTGAACGCCGGCGTCGGTTCGACCCGCAGCGTAAACACGAATCTTCTCACCGAACAGGCGCTCGAGCGCGGCCTCGACCCGAGCCTGGATAGAGTCTTGTTCCGCTTGCCACTGCCAGCCCGAATAGCTGGTGCCGTCGTACTCCAGGCGGAGCCTGATCCGCATCGGGTTACGCGCGCGCGCAGCTTAGTTGATTGCCACGTCAGCCGCCGGCAGCACGCACTCGGCGATCCAAATCGCCGTCATCGCGGCGCGCCGCGCGTTGTCGAACACACACCACAGCGCGAGTCCCGACGGTTCGATCCTGGCGCTGGCGCAGATTACTTCCTGGTTCATGGCGTCGGCGATACCGGCCGGATCCTCGTCCTCAAGCAGCAGCACGCCGGGCGCGGCCAACAGCTTGTCGCGCCATCCTTCGGTTGCCGTGGCGGGGATAAAGATCGAGAGCCCCATGCCGTGCAGCACCGGCACGCGCACGATACGCAGCATCAACCGCGCGGGACGGCCGAGAAGTTCGGCGACCTGCGCCGAAATCGCGGCGGTCAATTCCGGTTCGAGCTCATCGAGGAAGACGTTGAAGGCGATTTGCTCCTCGTCTTCCTCGACGTTGAGGCGCGCGTTGAGCAAGTCGGCCGATTGCAAAATCAGGTCGGACACCTCCGCCTTGCCGCGCGAACTTGCGCTCAGCATCAGCGTAACGCAGACGATTGACGGCTCGACACCGAGGGTATTGATGACGCAGGCGATCGCCTCCGCTGCCGGATGCGGTGTGACGATAACCATTTGTCCGCTGAAGCCGATCATCCGCTGGCGCGGAGTGAGCGCCGGCGCGGCGATCGGCACGCCCGAGGGCATCCGGCCGGCGGCGCTGAGATCGATCAGCAGCGGTCCGGGACGAGCACGGACGATGTCGGCGGCTGCGCTCGGCGGCACGGCCAGAAACGCGACGTCGAAGCCGGCCAGATCGGCCGCGTCGCGCAACGGCTCGACGGGATAGCGCTGTTCGTTGAATTCGACCGCCGGCTCGACCGATTCGGGCGAGGCAAACAGCCGCAATTCCGAGAAAGGAAAGGCGCGTTCGTGCAGGAGTTCGACCAGTTGGCCACCGACCGCGCTGGTAGCGCCAACCACCGCTACCCGACACCGATGGCCGGCCGCGACACCCATTCAAGCTTCCGGTTCCTGATCGTCGAGCCGCTCGCGCACCAGACGGCCCATCGCCTTGCAACCCACGAGCTTGGCACCGGCGGCGGGCAGATCCGGCGTTCGATAACCCTCGCGTATTACCGCTTCCACCGCGTTCACGATCTGCTCCGCTTCCGCGCGCAATCCCAGCGAATGCTCGAGCAGCATCGCCGCCGACAAAATCGCCGCCAGCGGATTGGCGCGATCCTGGCCGGCGATATCGGGAGCGCTGCCATGAATCGGTTCGTAAAGGCCCACGCGGCACCCCGCGCTGTTGAGTTCGTCGCCGAGCGAAGCCGACGGCAGCAACCCCATCGATCCCGCCAGCATCGAAGCCTCGTCGGTGAGGATGTCGCCGAACATGTTCTCGGTGACGATTACGTCGAAGTCGCGCGGGCGGCGCAGCAGATGCATCGCCATCGAATCCACCAGCACGTTCTCCGACGCGACGTCCTTGTAGTCGGCGCTGACTTCGCCCACGATCTCGCGCCATAGCTGCGAGGTGGCGAGGATGTTGGCCTTGTCCACGGAGGCCAGCCGCTTGCGCCGATTGCGCGCGAGCTCGAAGCCGAATCGCAACACGCGCTTGATCTCTTCTTCAGTATAGACGCACGTGTCGACCGCCTCGCGGCCGTTGGCGCCGTTGCGCCTCTCGCTCGGCTTGCCGTAGTAGAGGCCGCCGGTAAGTTCTCTTATCACCACCAGGTCGACGCCGGAGATGATCTCGGGCCTGAGCGCGGAGGACGGGATCAGTTCCTTGATCGGCTTGACCGGGCGCACATTGGCATAGAGCCCGAGCGTCTTGCGCAGACCCAGGATGGCACGTTCGGGGCGCTTGTCGGCGCTGAGGTTATCCCATTTGGGACCGCCCACCGCGCCCAGCAAAACCGCGTCGCAGTCCTGCGCGGCCTTGAGCACGTCGTCGCGCAGCGGGACGCCGTGCGCATCCAGCGACGCGCCGCCCACCACCGCTTCCTTGAATTCGAGATCGATCGCCGAAGTGCGCGCGATCACCTTGAGCGCTTGCAGCGCTTCGCCGAGAACTTCGGGACCGATGCCGTCACCCTTGAGAACAAGAATCTTGTACGCCATTTTCTGTTTTTGAGCTTATCGCGCCGTTTTTGAATCGGCGCGCCCGCTTGATTCGCCTGCGATCGTGCTCCCTTTTTTGTAGCGGCTATTGTTTGGTGGAATAATCGACGCCGTGCGCGTCGGGGCTGTCGCGCGACGCCCCGTCTCGTGCACGGCGTCCGTAAACTTCACGTCAGATACCTTGGTAGGAGGACTTACCCCAAGCCGGGCGCTTGCGGCAAGCCCCGCGGATACCCCAATTGCCGATAGCTGGTTCCTCGCGGCTATGGCCCTTGGTCGACCCGCTGGCGCAATGCGTGGCCGCGCGCATGCAGGCGGTTGAGCGCGTTGATCATCGAAAGCGCGCTCGCCATCACGATATCGCTATGGGCGCCGTGTCCGGCGACGGTCGCGCCGTCGTGGCGCACCAGACAGCTAACTTCGCCTAGCGCGTCAGTGCCGCCGGTGATCGCCTTGACCGAGTAACGCTCCAATATCGGGGAAATCTCAGAGATATTGGAGATGGCCTTGTAACACGCGTCGACCATTCCGTCGCCGGTCGCCTCCGCATGCTTCTCGACCCCGCCCACCCGCATCGTGACCGTCGCGTGCGGCGTCGATTTGGATGAAGAGTTCACCTGGAGATCGACCAGCTCGAAATGGTCGGCCGAGCGGCGCGCCTCCTCGGTGACCAACACCAGGATGTCATCGTCGTAGACCACCTTTTTCTTGTCGCACAGCGCCTTGAACTCGGCGAACGCCTTCTTGACGTCCACCGTCAGGGGATCGACGCCCAAGTGTTGCAGCCGGTCGACGAAGGCGTGGCGACCCGAGTGTTTGCCCAGCACCAGCTTGTTGGAGGGAATCCCGATATCCTCGGGCTTCATGATCTCGTAAGTCAGCTTGTGCATGAGGACGCCGTGCTGATGGATTCCGGCCTCGTGGGCGAAGGCGTTGTCGCCGACGATCGGCTTATTGGCGGGCACCGGCTGGCCGATAATCTGCGACAGCAGGCGCGAGGAGGGATAAATCTGCGGCGTGACGATCCGGCTCTGGATTCCAAACAAATCCTTGCGCGTCTTGAGCGCCATCACCACTTCTTCCATCGAAGTGTTGCCGGCACGCTCGCCGATACCGTTGATCGTGCACTCGACCTGGCGCACGCCGTTCTTGATCGCGCTCAGCGAGTTCGCCACCGCCAATCCGAGGTCGTTGTGGCAATGCGCGCTCCACATCACGCGATCGGCGCCCGCCACGTGCTCGCGCAGATAGGCGAACATGCGGCCATACTCTTCCGGAATCGCGTGGCCGGTGGTGTCGGGGATGTTCAGGATTCGCGCGCCGCATCGCACCACTTCGCTGAGCACGCTGACCATGTAGTCCCAATCGCTGCGCGAGGCGTCTTCGCAGGAAAACTCGATATGGTCGAGATGCTTCTTGGCGGTCGCCACCGCCACGGTCGCGGCGTTGAGCACGTCCTCGCGATTCATCTGCAGCTTGTACTTCAGATGGATATCCGAGGTGGCGATAAAGATGTGGATTCCGGGATGGGCCGCCTTCTCGACCGCGCGCAGCGCCTGCTCGACGTCGCTCTCGGTCGTGCGCGCGAGGCTCAGCACCACGGGAGTCTTGACCAACTCGGCCACGCGCCGCACCGATTCGAAATCGCCGGGCGAGGACGCGGCAAACCCGGCCTCGATAATATCGACGTTGAGCCGCTCGAGCTGGCGCGCGATGGTGAGCTTCTCTTCGAGGTTCATCGTCGCGCCCGGCGATTGCTCGCCGTCGCGCAGCGTCGTATCGAAAATCCGGACGTAATCGTCGGATTCGTGGACTGCAGGGTCACTGCTACTCATCGTGATTTTGCTCCTCGTTCAGGCCCGAAGGTAGGCAAGCGGCGCGCGGCGGGCATAAAAAAGCCCCGGGCGGCTCGTTTGGCCTACCGCCCGGGGCGTTATTCTCATTGGGTCAAGCCGATCAGGCCTGCTCAGCAACGCTCCCGGCGTAGGCCCCGCTAAGGGCCAGGCTAAGCAGCAGTCCTAGATGCAGGCTCGTGAACATGATTAGAAACGTCTACCGGAGCCAGAGCGGCCAGTCAAGGCGGCCCCGGCCGCCCAACCGGGTCGGACGCACTGCGGCCGCTACCGCGCCCAACGTTCGAAACGATGCTCAGGCCAAGCCATGGGCCGTTCAGGTCGGCTGTTATTCGTGGTGGGAAGATATCGGGACGCTGAACGGGTCAATGAGAAAATGCCCACTCCAAAAGAATGGGCCTTTCCCCGTTAAAAGTCGTTGCCGATTGGCTAAAGGTCTAATTCCTTGCACATTGTCTCTTGTCCTCCTTGGGCAGCCACACCCGCAAAACATTTATGTTCTATCGAGTTTTCCATCTCTCGTATAGACCTTCTAATTCACTCCAAATCTTTTGACGCCCAGCGACGCTACGATGTTCATTGATCCAAGGCTGAAATGCAGCGTATACCCGTTTTACCAGTCCCGCAAAGGCAGCTGCGGTGAGTTCTCCGTCAACATGCCCAACTCTTACGGCGATCGCAATTTCCTCTAGAAAATTCAAGATTTGGCGGGCATTTTCTGCGACTTTGGGGTCCTGCTTGAGAAGGGCAGTAACGCTTTCGCTTTTCTTGCTGGCGTCATATACGGAAAGCGCTTGGTAGCAGGCAGACCGAGCATAAAAGTGATCAGGGCTATTCCATCTGGCTATCAGCGAAAACGACTCCATTCGCTGTTGTTGTTCCAATTGTAGCGCTAAAGATTTTCCCACATAGAAGGCGCCTCCGATACCTCCTGCCGCCGTCGCTGCGAGCGCAAGAAAAGTGATGTCTTTATTATAAGTCGGGAATTCATAGAACAGTGCAACGAATACCACGACAATGATTGCAGAAAGCCCAAAAATCCCGACGCTGATTGGAATGTTGAATCGCGTGATTTGGCCGACTCGCTGTGTTGCCTGCTTCGCCACGCTTCACCTTCAATGCACCTATCGCCCAAATCACCAAATCATTCCAATTCTCGTCAGCGCTTCGCCCTTGAGCTTTTCCGGCCTATTATCTTAATTTCCCGCCTTCAGTGGCTGAATTACGCTAGTATCCGGCCGGCGAGCCAACCGAGCCGATTTGAATCAGCCGTCAATCGTTATTCGGCTGGGCGGGCTTGTTGCGGAGCCAGAGGTCGATCTCGACCGCCAATTGCTGAGCCTTGCCCGATATCACCGGGAAATCCTGGCCCGTGGCCTTCGCGAAATCCGCGAGGACTTCGACTGCGCGAGTACCGACCTCGGTTTGTCTGCTGGTCATGATTGATTGCCCCCTTTGAGCGAGATGGCTTTTGAACTTCAGCCTGACGCCGCACGCTATCAATATCGCGAGTGTTCGATCCAGAAAAAATTTCAACCAGCCGCAAAGGAAGCGGGGTTTCGATTACGAATCGATTCTGCTACGCACGGCAGCCATGAAGTTGCGTCATGCCGCAGCGCTCATTCCGATGGTCTGGTATCTGCTGATTCCTCCCGCCGGAGGAGACGAGCATAGCGCGCTCAACCTCTGGCAGATGGTGAACGTTTTCGAAAGCGAGGAAGCCTGCCAGGCCGGCCGCCAGAAGTATTACAACGACGGAATCGAGCTTTTGAAGATGGGCAAGACCAGCACGGCCGCCGAGGAAAGCCGCCGCTTCACCCATGCGGCCTGCGCCGCGGCCGACGATCCGCGACTGCAAGGAAAATAGCGGAATCCGCCTGGCAAGATCGGACTATCCTGAAATGATCAGGAAGCGATCGCGACCGTAACCCTATCCGAGTCGCGATCAGGGACGGCTGTTCAGAACCTGGGTGGACTTGCTATCCGGCTTGCCGCCGTTGGCGACGTCCGCTGTGCTTCCCTGACGGCCGTGCTCGCGTCCGTGTTCATCGACCGGCCGCAATACCGGAACTCGCCCGTGCAGCCGCTCGCCCCGCAGCATCAGGAAGGGACCCGACAGCACATAGGCGGTCGCGGCGATAAACAGGCTCAACTGCGGCATCGCGACGACGAACGCGACCACCACGAGCAACGCGGCGGCGGTTTCGAGCGGCGCGCTGTGGCGCAAGTTGATCGACTTGAAGCTCGGATACGGGACGCGCGACACCATCAGGCACGCGAGCGCGAGCGTCAGCGGCGTCGCGAGCGCGACCAGCGTACGCGGCAGATCGAACTCGAAGTAGCTGTAGGCGAGCACCGATCCGGCGATCATTATCGCCGCTCCGGGCACCGGCAAACCGGTGAAGCGGTTTTTATCCATGCTTGCGGTCTGGATATTGAAGCGCGCCAGGCGCAGCGCCGCACATACCACGTACATCCCGCTCACGAACCACGCCCAGGGGCCGAGCGCCTTGAGCGCCCAGATGTAAATCAGGCCGGCGGGAGCGACGCCGAACGCGACGACGTCGGAGAGGCTGTCGTACTCGACGCCGAACTGACTCGAAGTATGCGACGCCCGTGCGACTCGTCCGTCGAGGCCGTCGCACACGAAGGCGACGGCGATCATCACGGCGGCAAGTTCGAAATGGCCGTTGATCGCGGAGATCAGCGAATAGAATCCCGCCAGCATCCCGACCGACGTGATCGTGACCGGGAGCAGGAAGACGCCGCGCGTAAGCGGCGCGGTAACCTTGATTCTTTGCTCGCGAAGACGCCCCGAAATCAGCCGCATCGTGGCGTCACGCCTGCGCTCCCGCCTCATCGCTTGATTCGTCACGCGCGTTCTCCGATTACACTCTCTCCAGCCCGTACGCGATCGCCAAGTTTGACCGCTAGCCGATACTCCAGCGGCAAATAATGATCGACGCGGCTGCCAAACATAATCATTCCGATCCGCTGGCCGATCATAATCCTATCACCGGGTCGCAATCGGCACACGATCCGCCGGGCCAGATAGCCGGCGATCTGGACCATCGCGTGATCGCGGCCGTCGGGGTCCTTGAAGACAATCGTGTTGCGCTCGTTGTGCTCGCTCGCGTAGTCGCGGAAGGCGGCGCGGAACTCGCCCGCGGTGTGAGTGACGGACAAGACTTCGGCGCTCACCGAGGCGCGGTTGACGTGCACGTTGAGCGGAGACATAAACACCGACACCCGCCGGAATCGGCTCGACGCCGCGCCGGGCAGCGCGGCTTCTACTATATCGGTGACGCGGCCGTCGGCGCCGGAAAGAACGACGTCGTTAACCCGATCGGGAGTGCGTTCCGGATCGCGAAAGAAACCGGCGACGGCCAGCGCCAGTATCACGCCGATCAACGCGAGCCAGCTCAGGCCCATCACCCAGGCGACCACGCTGGCCCCCGCGATCGCCAAGGTGATCCCTATACCCTCAGGGGCGAGGTGAAGCGCCTTGGCCACGAAGATCAGGAACACTTGCGCGGGCCGCGGCCCACTGACTTCAGACGCGTCCAAACCGGTTTAGTTTTTCGCCTTGTCGACCAGGCGCTCGCTCGCCAGCCAAGGCATGAAGGCACGCAGTTTCCTGCCAACTTCCTCGGCCGGATGCTGTGCACCCTCGGCACGCAACTGGCGGAACTTCGGCAGACCGGCGCGATACTCGCTGATCCACTCGTTGGCAAACGCTCCGGATTGGATGTCCGCGAGGATTTTCTTCATCGCCTCGCGCGACGCGGGTCCGATAACGCGCTTGCCGCGCGTCATGTCGCCGTACTCGGCGGTGTTGCTGATCGAGTAGCGCATGTTCGAGATGCCGCCCTCGTAAATCAGGTCGACGATCAGCTTCACCTCGTGCACGCACTCGAAGTAGGCCATCTCGGGCGCGTAACCGGCTTCGACCAGAGTCTCGTAGCCGGCGCGGATGAGTTCCGTCAGGCCGCCGCACAGCACTGATTGTTCGCCGAACAGATCGGTTTCGGTCTCTTCCTTGAAGCTGGTCTCGATGATGGCGGCGCGGCCACCACCGATCGCGGAGCCGTACGCGAGGCCGACCTTCTGGGTATCTTTGGAAGGATCCTGATACACCGCCAGCAGACAGGGAACGCCGCGGCCCTTGACGTACTCGGAACGGACCAGATGGCCCGGGCCTTTGGGCGCGATCATGAAGACGTTAACGTCGGGCGGCGGCTGGATAAATTTGAAATGGATATTGAAGCCGTGGCCGAAGGCGAGAGACTTGCCGGGTTTCAAGCCGGGCGCGATCTCATTCTTGTAGATGTCCGAGCCCATCTCGTCCGGCACCAGCATCATGATGATATCGGCCTGGCGCGCGGCCTCGGCGGTTTCGAACACCGGCAAGCCCTGCGCCGTCGCCTTTTGCCACGAGGGGCTGGTCTTGGCCAGTCCGACCCGCACATCCATGCCGCTTTCGCGAAGGTTCAGGGCGTGGGCATGACCCTGGCTGCCGAAGCCGATAACGGCGATCTTCTTGGGCCTGAGAGCCGACAAATCGGCGTCGCGATCGTAAAAAACCTTCATTTAAGCATTCTCCTTAGGCTGCCGATGGTCTCCGTCGAGTTGCACCGACCGAGCCATCGCGATCGTACCGGAGCGCACTATTTCCTTGATACCAAGCGGCCGTACGAGAGCGATGAACGCCCGGAGCTTCTCGCTATGGCCGGTAATCTCGACCGTCACCGAACGCGGTCCAATATCGACTACGTGAGCGCGAAAAGCAGCGACTATTGAATCGAGCTCCGAGCGCGTGCGCTCGTCAACCGCGATCCGCACCATCGCGAGTTCCCGGTCAACCGTGTCGACATCATGATAGTCGGTGACCTTGATCACCGTGACAAGTTTGTTCAGCTGTTTGTTAATCTGCTCGAGAATCTGCTCATCGCCCGAACTCACCAGCACGATTCTGGAGAGCGTCGGGTCGAGCGGATCCTCGTTGACGGTCAGTGACTCGATATTGAAACCGCGGCTGGAAAAAAGCCCGGCCACTCGAGCCAGAACTCCGAACTCATTTTCGACGGTTACAGATATAGTGTGTCTTGGCATCGGGTGGCCATCGGGGCTCGCACGGCAAAGAGCCTCTACCCCTGGCAAGCTGTTAGCAGCGTTTCACAGCCTGCTTCCTCTTCGTAATCCCCCGCAAAGCGAGAGAGATATAGAGGCAAGAAGCCGGCTTTAACGCTCAGCGTTGAAGCCGGCTTCCGGACCTAAAGGCTCGGCAACCGTTTCTCAGCCCCCTGCTATCGCGCTACCTGCTGATGGCGCGACAGTAATTCCATCATCTTGTCCTTGGAAGCCAGTTTGAGTTTTTGGATCCGTTTCTTTTCCAGCTCCTCGTCAGCGGTGAGATAGGGCTTGTGTCGGAAGGCTTCGAGCTTGCGCTTGAGCTCGAGATGTTCGACGTAAACTTCCTTCAGTTTTTCATCGGTGACTGCGTACTGCTGGATAAGCGCCTCTTCTTTTTGCTCCATTAGTGCCTCCGTACCGGCGGTTGCTACATAGCCGCGGCTTGGCCCCCCAAGGCCGCCTCAAGCGACCGTACATAACTTGGCTGCAGCTTCAAAACGGAATCTAGATCCTTATTGACAATCCGTGCAATAGCAAGCGCCGCGACCATCATCCCTCGCGAATCACTCCGCTCATCGTTATCCAGAATGGTCGCGCGCGCACCCATAGCGTCGATCAACCGCGCGCCGTAAACCGAGACTCCCTCTCCCACGAAGACAGCCTCACCGCCGATCCGCGCGATCAAGCGATCGGGGTCGACGACCATGTCGTCTAATGTTTTTTCTACCCTAGTAGCGGTCACTCGGTAAAGAGCCGCATAGACTTCCCCCTTGCGAGCGTCAAGAATCGGGCAGATGAAGGTGCCTGGGCGTGCCGCTGGATGGCTGGCAGCGCCGATGGCCAGAGCGTCGAGGCTGTTAATCCCCAGGATGTTCAGCCCTCCGGCCCAAGCCAGGCCTTTGGCGTAACCGAGGCCGATTCGCAGACCTGTGAACGACCCAGGACCGATACCGACGGCGATAGCTGCGAGTTGGTCTAACCGCACCCCCGCGAGGCCGAGAAGCTCATCGACTATTACGGGCAGCTTTTCGCCATGGGAATGGACGGGCCTAGAAAGCTGGCCCAAGATGCGTCCGTGAGCAATCAGCGCGAGACTTGCGGTCGGCGTCCCGGTTTCGAGGCCAAGGACCGGCCCGACCGCGTCACCGGCGGCAAGCAGCCGCTCAACCCTGAACAATTCGCGAAATGTCATTAAATATCGCGAACGCCATCAATACGACCAATAAGAACAGGCCGACCTGCTGCGCTATCTCGCGATGGCGCACCTGGAGCGGCTTGCCTCGCAAACCCTCGATCGCGAAGAACGCCAGGTGACCTCCATCCAGCATCGGCACCGGCAACAGATTGATGATTCCCAATTCAAGACTCAGCGTTACGGTGAAAAGCAGCACTTGGGCAAGGCCAGCGTGAGCCTCTTGTCCGGCGATCTGGGCGATCATAATTGGGCCGCCCAAGGCCTCGCGGACCGGGGTCGCTCCGCTCACGATCTTCGCAATTCCGACCACCAGCGCGCCGGTCGTGTTGATCGTTTCGATGACGGCTTTTTTGCCGGCCGCGATCGGACCGACGCGAGTCGTGGTGGCATCTCCGCGCGGCAGAACGCCGATTACCCACGGATGCGCCATCGCGGCTGCCCCGGCCTTCCCTCCCTCTCGGGTGGGCTGGACCATCAACGATTCGTGGGTCGAGCTGCTGCCCTCGTGGCGTTCGAAGTCAATTTTAAGGCTGGCACCGTTGCTTTGTTTGACCGCGAGGGAAAGCTGATCCCAGCTCTTGATTGGCTTGCCGTCGATCGAGAGCACTAAATCTCCCGGCTTGAGACCCGCAGCGGCCGCCGGCATCCCGGCCTTTACCTGGCCCATTACCGGTAACAGATTGGGGACCCCGTACATGAAGACGAAGGTAAGGGCGATCGGCGCAAAGAGCAGGTTCGAGAGGGGCCCTGCCAGCACGATAGCGAATCGCTTGGCAAGAGACTGGCTGGGAAACGCTCGTTCCCTGATGCGCTTGGTCAAAGCCGGCGGAGGGCTTTCGGCCAGCGCCTTGATAGCCTCGGGCACCGACCCTCGACGTTTGATCTCGTCGAGCAGCATCGCTTCCTCCGGCTTCGGCTTCCCACCCGCCGGCGTCGGCGCGGGACTTTGTGCCAAGGCCAGCAGCCGCTCTTCCATCGGCGCAGACTGGGTCCCGGATTGAGGGCTCGCAGCCACCAGATCCTGGCCGATTTCACCGAGGTAGGTCTCGATATCCGAGGGGCTGAGTTCGTCGCCGATCTCATCGCCCAGCATCCGCACGTAACCGCCGAACGGCACCGCGCCGATCGCATATTCGGTTTCACCCCGGCGAATACCGAACACCTTCGGCGGATAACCGATCGAGAAGCGCAAGACGCGCACACCGCAGCGCTTCGCGACCACGAAATGGCCGGCTTCGTGCACCAGGATCAGCAAGCCGAGGATGATTATGGCGGCGACAATCGAAGTTAACATCAGCTTATTTCAGGGATTAGTCATACTAGGTTAATCGAGGCGTCATTGAAAGTAATAGTACGTAAAAACCGCGGCGAAGACTAGGCTATCGGTTCGATCCAACAGCCCGCCGTGGCCCGGAAACAGCCATCCGGAGTCCTTGACTCCCGCGACGCGCTTGAGGGCGGACTCGGCGAGGTCGCCGATCTGCGCCATCAGGTTGATTCCCAGCGCGAACAGCATCGCCTGGCCGATGGTTTCGGCGGGCGGCAGCGCGCCGCGAAGCGCGAGCATCGCAGCCAGGCTGGCAGCTATCGAGGCGATCGAGCCCTCGACCGTCTTGCCGGGGCTGATTCGCGGCGCGAGCTTGATCCGTCCCCAGCGGCTGCCGGCCAGATAAGCTCCGGTATCGCCCGCCGCGACCAGCAAAATAATCAGGATTACCAATTGCGCGCCGTGCGGCTGATTTCGCAGCAGCGCGAAATACGGGAAAAGCACTCCGACGTACAGCGCGCCGAGCAGCGCCGTGGGGAGGGTATCGTCGCCGCCGGCGGCGGCGACGGCGCCTTTGATTCCGACCCCAAGCGTCAACGCTCCCATCGCCGCGATTACCGCGGCCGGCACCAGCCATCCTGGCAAAGCGCCGCGCAGAATCAACGCTGCGGGAATACCGCCCGCGATCACCAGCATCGCCGATATCAACGGCCTTCCCGCGGAATACATGGCGGCTATCTCGTACAGGCCCCAGGCTGTCACGACGACGATGAAGGCGGTGAAAATCCGATTAGGGGCGAGCGTTACTATCGCGAGGACGGCAGCCAGGGCGATAAGCCCGGTCCAGACCCTAGTTCGCAGCACGAAGTTGCTGGTTTCGCGGATCGATCGTGCCGAAGCGCCGCTCGCGAGCCTGATAGGCGGCCAGCGCGGTGAGAAACTCGCGTTCGCGGAAATCGGGCCACAGCGTTTCGGTAAAATAGAGCTCGGTGTAGGCGAGCTGATACAGGCAGAAATTCGATAGCCGCAATTCGCCCGAGGTGCGAATCAGCAGGTCGGGATCGGGGAGCCCGGCCGTGTCCAGCCGCTCTTCGATAGCGTGCTCTCCGATTTCGTTCGGATTAAGCAGGCCTGCCGCTACGTCGTCGGCGATGCGCTTGACCGCTTGCGCGATTTCCTGGCGGCCACCGTAAGACAGCGCCAGCACCACCGTCATCGAGCGGTTGGCGGCGGTCAGTTCGATAGTTTCGTCGAGAGCCTTGCGCACTGGCGCAGGCAAGCGGCTGCGATCGCCGATCGCAACCAGCCGGATATCGCGCTTCATCAGGCGCTTATGCTCGGTCATCAGGTAGCGCCGCAGCAGCCCCATCAGGAAGCGCACTTCGCCGCCGGGGCGCTGCCAGTTTTCGTTCGAGAAAGCGAACAGCGTGAGGTAAGGGATGTTGAGTTCGCGCGCCGCCTCGACCACCGCGCGCACCGAATCCTTGCCCCGGCGATGCCCTTCGAGCCGAATCAAGCCGCGGCGGGTCGCCCAGCGGCCGTTGCCGTCCATGACTATCGCCACGTGACGAGGCAGCCGCCCGGGATCGAGCGAGAGCGTGGGAAAATCATTTA
Source organism: Binataceae bacterium (SeqCode) (assembly GCA_050010455.1). Taxonomy (GTDB): domain Bacteria; phylum Desulfobacterota; class Binatia; order Binatales; family Binataceae; genus DATJOQ01. The sequence continues at coordinate 17,635 of JBEKLA010000044.1, forward strand.
AAGGCAGGGATGACGCCACAAACTGTCAGCCTATTCGGTCCGCGATCGGCCAGGGTGGTCGGGAGCAGCCGATTAGCCTCAAACCTCCATTATCTCGGCCTCTTTGGCCGCCAGGACCTTATCAACCTTCTCGATATATTCCGTCGTATACTGTTGTACCTTGACTTCGGCGACGCGCAAATCGTCATCGGTAATCTGCTTTTCCTTGTGCAGTTCGCGCAGCATCTCGTTGGCGTCGCGGCGATGGTTGCGGACCGATACGCGAAAGTCCTCGCCTATCTTGCGGACGTGCTTGACGAGTTCCTTGCGCCGTTGTTCGGTCAGCTCGGGAATCGGGATGCGGATGATCTTGCCGTCGTTCATCGGCGTCAGACCCAAATCGGAGGCTTGGACCGCCTTTTCGATCTCGTGCATCGCGCCCTTGTCGTAAGGCGTGATCACGAGCAGCCGGGGTTCGGGCGCCGCCAGCCCTGCGACCTGTCGCAGCGGCGTCTTGGTGCCGTAATAGTTGACGTGTAAGCCTTCGAGCAGAGCCGTCGATGCGCGTCCGGTGCGCACTCGCGACAGTTCGTGTTTGAAGGCGCCGAGCGCGTGTTCCATCTGTCCCCGCGCTTCCTCGATCACTTCGTCTTTCATGGCTCAGGGCCCGCTGTCTACCAGTGTCCCGACGGCTTCTCCAAGCACGGCGCGCTTGATGTTGCCGACCTTGCGGAAGTTGAAAACCATGATCGGCAGGCGATTATCCATGCACATCGAAATCGCCGTCGAATCCATCACCTTTAAGTTTTGTTTCAATACCTCAAGATGAGTCAAGTGATCAAAGCGCTTGGCGCCGCTCTCCCGCATCGGGTCGCGATCATAGACTCCATCAATGTAGTGGCTCGCCTTGAGGATCACCTCGGCGCCGATCTCCATCGCGCGCAGGCTGGCCGCGGTATCGGTAGTAAAGAAAGGATTGCCGGTGCCGGCGGCAAAAATCACCACGCGGCCCTTTTCCAGATGGCGGATCGCGCGGCGGCGTATGTAAGGTTCGCACACCGCCTGCATCTGGATCGCCGACATTACCCGGGTCGTGGTGCCGGTCCGTTCCAGCGCATCCTGCAACGCCAGCGCGTTGATGACCGTCGCCAGCATCCCCATATGATCGGCGGCGGTGCGGTCCATCCCGCGCGCCTGCGCCTCACTGCCGCGCACCAGGTTGCCGGCACCGATAACCATCGCGAGCTGGACCCCGAGGGCCAACACGTCCTTGAGTTCCAGCGCGATCGTATTGATCACGTCATAATCGATGCCGAAACCGCTGGCAGGAGCGAGGGCCTGACCGGAAAGCTTAAGCAGGATGCGGGAGAAGCGGCGCTTCGGCACAACAAGGGCTTCGATGTCCTTCATGCTGTTGTGGCCTAAATGACGCCCCCCCGATTGATGGACCGGCCCGGCAACGGCGGCTTCAGGGCGTCTGTTTGGTTTCCAGCCCTTCGCCAAGCTGGAACCGCACGAAGCGCCTGACCTCTATTTTTTCACCGAGCTTGGCCACATATTCACCGACCAGCTCAGACACCGCGCGCGCAGGGTCACGAACGTAACCCTGTTCGAGCAGGCAAGCCTCGCGATAGAACTTTTCGAGCTTGCCTTCGACGATCTTGTTAATCACCGGCTCGGGTTTGCCGGCCGACTGCGAAGCGTAAATCTGACGCTCCTGCTCGATCACTTCGGGCGCGAGTTCCTCGCGCCGCACGCAGCGCGGATTGGCCGCCGCCACCTGCATCGCGAGTTCCTTGACCAGGGTCTGAAACTCGGGCGTCTTGGCGACAAAATCGCTCTCGCAATTGACCTCGACCAACACCCCAAGCTTTCCGCCGGCGTGGATATAAGCGCCGACCGATCCTTCCGAAGCGACTCGTCCGGCGCGCTTGGCGGCCTGGGCGATACCTTTCTCGCGCAGCCAGACGACCGCCTTCTCGAGGTCGCCGTTAGCCTCGGCCAGCGCCTTCTTGCAGTCCATCACTCCGGCGCCGGTTTTTTCCCTTAATTCTTTGACAATATTGGCGTTGACGTCCGACATTCAGTTCCTTCAGGTCACCCATCAATTAAATCGGTGACATCAAACCTGCTCTCAAAGCGAGATTATCTTTGGTTTCCCAGCCGCGCTGGTAGCAGTTATGTTAAACCGGTTGCGAGGTTTCGGCGGCGGGCGCCATCTTGCCCAGATCTGCCTGGCCCTTCTGCCGCTCCTCGAGCTGTCCCTTGCCTTCGATTGCCGCGTCAGCCATCGCCGCCGTGAACAGCTTGATCGCGCGGATGGCGTCGTCGTTGCCGGGAATGCGATAGGCAATCACGTCGGGATCGCAATTGGTGTCGACCACGGCCACGACCGGGATGCTCAACCGATTGGCCTCGGCCACCGCGATCTCTTCCTTCTTGGTGTCGATCACGAACAGGGCGTCGGGCAGCTTGCGCATGTTCTTGATGCCGCCGAGCGTCGCCATCAGCTTTTCGTGCTCGCGAGCGTTTTCGCTCATTTCCTTTTTCGTCAGCGCCTGGATCATGTCCGGACTGGCGAGAATCTCTTCGAGCTTCTTCAGCCGTTCGATCGACGCGCGGATGGTCTGGAAATTGGTCAGCATCCCGCCCAGCCAGCGGTTGTTGACGAAGAACATCCCGCAGCGCTCGGCCTCTTCACGGATGATATCCTGGGCCTGCTTCTTGGTGCCGACGAACAGTATCGTGCCGTTGGACGCGGAGACGTCGCGCACGAAATCGTAACAGGCACGGAACATCTTGACGGTCTGCTGGAGATCGATGATGTAGATCCCGTTGCGGGCGCCGAAGATGTACTGCTTCATCTTGGGGTTCCAGCGGCTGGTCTGATGGCCGAAGTGAACGCCGGCCTCCAGAAGCTGCTTCATACTGATTTCGGTCATAGCACTGTTCGTCCTCTATCTGCGGTCCACTAGTTCTAAGCGTAAATGGCCGATCAGGTAAATACCTCGACAGGCCTTTAATTGTTCATCGACTCCAGGAATTCCTCGTTGGTCTTGGTTCCCTGCATCTTGTCGAGCAGGAATTCCATCGATTCGACCGCGTTCAGCTGCGACAGCAGCTTGCGCAGAATCCATACCCGGTTCAGCGTGCTGCGCGGCAGCAGCAGCTCTTCCTTGCGGGTCGACGAGCGCTGGATATCGATGGTGGGGAAAATGCGCTTTTCGAGCAGGCGGCGGTCGAGCGCGATCTGCTGATTGCCGGTGCCCTTGAATTCTTCGAAAATCACCTCGTCCATGCGGCTGCCGGTATCGACCAGCGCGGTCGCGATAATCGTCAGGCTGCCGCCGTCCTCGGTATTGCGCGCCGCGCCGAAGAACTTCTTGGGCTTGTGCAGCGCGTTCGAATCGACGCCGCCCGAGAGAATCTTGCCCGAGGGCGGCACCACCGTGTTGTAGGCGCGCGCCAAACGGGTGATCGAATCGAGCAGGATCACGACGTGGCGGCCGTGCTCGACCAGGCGCTTGGCCTTTTCGATCACCATCTCGGCCACCTGCACGTGGCGCGTGGCGGGTTCGTCGAAAGTCGAGCTCACCACCTCGCCCTGCACCGAACGCAGCATGTCGGTAACTTCCTCGGGCCGCTCATCGACCAGCAGCACGATCAATACGATCTCGGGATGGTTGCGCGCGATCGCCTTGGCCAGCGCCTGCAGCATCATGGTCTTGCCGGTAAACGGCGCCGCGACAATCAGTCCGCGCTGCCCTTTGCCAATTGGCGCGATCAGGTCGAGGATACGGGTGGTGTAATCCTCATGATCGTATTCGAGCTTGATGCGCTCTTCCGGATAGAGCGGCGTCAGGTTGTCGAACAGGATCTTGTCGCGCGCCTTTTCCGGCTCTTCGTAATTAATCGATTCTACTTTCAGCAGGGCGAAATAGCGCTCGCCCTCCTTGGGAGGCCGTATCAGCCCTGAGACGACGTCGCCGGTGCGCAGGTTAAACTTCCGAATCTGGCTGGGCGAGATATAAATGTCGTCGGGACCGGGCAGGTAGTTGTAATCCGGGGCGCGCAGGAAGCCGAAACCGTCGGGAAGGATTTCGAGCACGCCTTCGCCCAGGATCGAGCCGTTCTTGGCCGCCTGCGCCTGCAGGATGGAGAAAATCATCTCCTGCTTGCGCATGTTCGTCGCGCCATCGATGTTGTACTCGCGCGCGATCTGCGCCAGCTCGGTTATCTTGGCAGCCTTGAGCACCTTGAGGTTGAGTGCGCCGCCATCGCTGACGATTCCGCCCACGTGGCGCTCGGAGGCGTTCAGGGCCTGCGAACTGCTGGCGCGGTAGCGATCGCCGCTGCCGCCCTCAGGCGCAATCGCGCCACCGCTTTCGCCGCCACGGGCCTCGTCGTGCTCGGCCGCGCCGTTGGTTTCGCCGGCTCCCGGCGCCGCCGCCGGTTGCATGTGACGGGTGTGCGAGAGGTTGGGGCCGTTGCGAATCTCGTCGCCCTGGCCCTGAGCCTCGCCCCTAACCCCCCTGCCCTTGCCCATATGCCTTGTCCGCAAAATTCTTGACTCCAATCCGGCTGA
>JBEKLA010000045.1:0-23898 GCA_050010455.1 Binataceae bacterium (SeqCode)
CGAAATCGCTGCCTACGCCCGTGCAGAAGTCCCATCCAACGACGGCCGAATAACCCAGGTAGGGACCGCAGGTGCCAGCGATGATATCGCGAAAATCGCTCGCGTTTCCCAAGTTGCTGTAGACGACTGTGAGCTCGGCGTTGGTCGAGGTATAGAAGTTTCCTGCGGCGTTAATGATGCCCGTCAGTGCCGCCGAAGAAAGGCTGGTGCCTCCCACGATAAACCATCCCTTAACGCCGCCGGTCGGGTTGCTGTCGTAGACCCAGGCCCCGCTATTGGGGTCGGCGTCAAGCGAGATGTCAGGCGTGCCACGCGCAGGGCCAACGATCGATGAGATCACGCTCTGGTAAGAAGGGATCGCTTCGAACGCGCTCGGACCACCGCCGGTTAGCTGCCAGGCGCTCTCGCCGAGGAACGATCCCGTGAGCGTATCGCGGCTGATGCTGGTGCCGCCGGCGGCCACGACGTTTGGCGAGGAAGCCGGATACTCGGTTCCCGGCGAATCGCCCGCCGCCGCGACGTAAACCACCTTGTTCTTTGCGAAGTGAGAGTCAAAGTACGACTCGCCGAAAAACTCGGTCCCGCCCCATCCGTTCTCGACCTCGCCGCCACCGTGAGTGGCGACGAGTTTACTGGCCACGTTTTCGGCCTGAAGCAGGTCTCCAAGGGTATTCGACCTCGCTTCCACCAGGAAAATCTTTGCGTCGGGCGCCATCGCATGCACCCACTCGATATCCAGCGATTCTTCCAGCTCCCAGCCCCCGGTTGGGTCAACTATCGGCCTCAAGCCGGTGGCGAAAACCACGCTGAATTTTGCTTTCGGCAAACCGAACTGCTTGGAGAAGCGCTGCAGATCCATCGCTGCGGTGGGATCGTGGAAGGCGTCGACAATTGCGATGACTTTAGAGCCTCCGACCGGGTTGACCGTGGTAGTGTTTGGATTGCAATCAGGCAGCGTTACTTGATCAGAAACGCCAGGCGCGGCGCAGCGCGGATCCCAAGGGCTGCAACCGGGCAGGTACAGATCGTAAACGCAGGCGAGCGAGGCCGGCGTCTCGTAAAAATATCCCGGGAAAGGAGGGCCTCCGGCAGAAGACGAGACCGCGGGCTCCGCTGCGGAAAGCCCGCCCGCAGGAACCATAAACCGCACATTGGTGTGAGCGCGGACACCGATATCGGCCGCATGCTCGACGCTGGATTCAGGAACGATCACGGTGCCTGGATCCTGCGCGGCCGCCATCGGCGCGAAAGCCAGAAACAATACTGAAGTTCCAATTGAGAGCGATCCTAAGAAACGTCCCATAAGTCCTCCGCTTTAGAGTCGAGCCAGTTACAGTCGGATTCAGAGCGAACAATAAATACCTACCGGAAGCTGATTCTTTTGGACACACTTTAGCGCAATCCGGCTCTTCGTTGCCGACGTTTGCGGACGAGGACGAGCATTATTTCGATTCGGCGAAATCGACGATAGCCGCAGCGGTGTCGGCAGGGTTATCGAGCGGCACGTGATGGAATGCGCGCGGAATCTCCTTGAGGATAGAGCCGCGGATCCGCCGGCGCATCGATTTTGCCCGCCACGGCCGCAGGATCGTGCTCTCCGCGCCGCGAAGAATCATCGTGGGTACCGCGATCCGGCGCAACCGCATCGGCGGAACGTGGCGGCTGATCTTGCGCCAGGCGCGAGTTTCGGGGTCGAACCTGAAGGCCCATCGTCCGTTGGGAAGTTGTTCGGCGCCGGCTAGCGCCAGGCGGCGGAACGCTGCGGGCGACATATAGTTGCCTGGAGGCGAGAATCGGAACTTGCGGACGATGCTCTCGGCCGAATCGAGCTGGGGACGCTCGCCGCCCTGGACCTTGCGCCGCCATCGCCAGAGCAATCGTCGCCACAGCGGCGGCGCTCCGGGAAAGGCGTCGATGATCACCAGCGCCTTAAGCAGGTCTGGGCGCTCGATAGCGGTCCATTGCGCGACGGCCCCGCCCATCGAATGGCCCACCAGAACCACGCGCGTCTTGAGCTGCTCGATGAACTTTATCAAATCGGCGATGTATGCGAGCGGTCCATAGAACGGCGGCCGAGACCACTCGCTCAAACCATGGCCGCGAAAATCCAGCGCCAGAACTCGGCCGAAGGGAGTGAGCCGCGGCGCAACTTCGTCCCACCAGTGCACGTGGGCAGCACCTCCGTGCAACAGCAGAAAAGTGTTGCCACCGGTTTTGCCGCCCCAGTCCAGATAGTGGAGCTTCAATCCATTGATCTCGACAAAACAGCTAATCGGCTCGGGCTGTGCTGAGGTCGCGGTGTCGGTCTTCATGATCGCAATCCTAACCAGACGGTCTCGGAGCGGCAAAGGAGAAGCGCCGAGGTTGTGCGACGCGGATCGATTCGATAAGCAAAGTTGTGTGTTACGTGATCGATTGAATAAGCCGATTGCGGCGCTCGCGGTTCTGCTAGCCGTCGCGATGCCGTGCGGCGCGCAGCAGGCGGAGCCGGCTACATCGCCGACGCCCTCGCACAGTCTGACGAACCTTGCCGCGCCGCTGTCGCTGTCGCTGTTCGTATATCCGAACTACGGGAGCGCGCCGCTCACGGTAGGAGCGTACGCCGATCTCGTGGACCCGCTCGATGCCGAAGTTGTTTCCTTCTATTGGAGCTTCGGTGACGGTAACGTGTCGACCCTGCCTGCCCCGATGGAAGTGATGAACACCTACACCACTGACGGCAGTTACCTGGTGATGCTGCGAGTGGTAATGGCCGACGGCCGCTCGGCTACAGCTTTCTCCTCAGTGACCGTGCACTCCGCCCCGCGATGACGACACGCGAAAGTTCGCGATCGACGGCTAGTATCGCGGCATGCGCGACGCGTGCGCTGGTTCCGATTCTGGCGCTGTTGGCAGCCATCTCGGCGGCGGGATGTCTTGGCCCGCAAATCGAAGAGAATAAGCGTCAGCTCGAAGCGCAGCAGGCGGAACTCGAGAAGCTCAAAGGAGAGGTCGCGGCGCTCCAGCAACCGCAGGCGTCGTACGTCGTCGCGTCCGCAGGGTCGTGCGACATGGACGTGATGCGCAAGGCAACGCAGCGGGGCGGCGAGGCGTTCGCGCACAACAAATTCAAGGAGGCGTTGGGCTATTACCAGGACGCGCAAACCGCGTGCCCCGGCAATGCCGAGGCCGAACTAAACTCGGCACGCGCTTACGAGGCCTTGGGTGAGCGCGACGCCGCTATCAGCAACTACACGCAGGCGGCAAATACGGGGAGCGGCGCGGACCCGGCGATCGTCAAGCAGGCTCGCGACGCGCTGCAACGGCTGAAAGCGGCGCCGTAGCGTCCCGATGATGGCAGCGGTCGGGCGGCACTTGCCGGCATCGGTCTGCCGCCGTCATTTCGAGCACATCCGCGCTATCGAACCGATCCGAAATTAGGCATACTTGCGCGTGCGGCGCGCCGTCGAGGCGGTCGCTCGAAATCGAGTTTGTGTTGGAGGCGGCTCATTGAAAGACCCGTTCAGTGTCAAGGATAAAGTCACAATCGTAACCGGCGGCGGCACCGGAATCGGGGCCTCGATCACGCGTGAGTTCGCGATGCGCGGCGCGCCGATTCTGATTGCCAGCCGCAAGATGGAGAATCTGGAGCCGATGCGCGACGAGATTCGCAAGGCCGGCGGCAGGTGCGAAGCCGTGGTCTGCGATGTACGCGACGCCGCGGCCTGCGAAGCGATGGTCGCGGAGGCGGTAAAACATTTCGGGCGGCTCGACGTGATGATCAACAATCACGGCGCCAGCATCGCCGGCCCCTCATTCGACCTGTCGCCGAACGCGTGGCGCGCGGTGGTCTCGATCAACCTCGACGGAACGTTCTTTTGCTCGCGCGCGGCGGCGCGCCAGTTTATCGCGCAGGGCGGTGGCGGATGCATCATCAACATCTCATCGACCGCCGGCGTCCATGGCCATTCCAACATGCTTCCCTACAGCGCGGCGAAGGCCGCGGTGATCAATCTGACCACGACCCAGGCGGCCGAATGGGGCGTGCACGGGATCCGAGTTAACTGCGTAACGCCCGGCCCGATCGACACCGAAGGCGCCGCGCCGATCGTGTGGCCCGATCCGGCGATCAAGCAAGCGGTGATAGATTCGCGCGCGCTCAGGCGATTCGGCCGAGTCGAAGAGGTTGCCTACCCGTGCCTGTTCCTGGCTTCGGACGCGGCGTCCTACGTTGACGGCGCCTCCCTGATCGTCGATGGCGGCACTGGCCCGCGCCCGAGCTGATTCAGCTGCCATTGGACGGCACTCGGATCGGATTGCTCCGAGTGGCCGCGTCATGGTATCCGAAAGCGCGCGGGCTCCGAGCCCGCGCTAAGCGAGGAGACCTGTGGACTTCGGCCTAAGTGAAGAGCAAGAGATGCTGCGGCGCAGTGCACGCAGCCTGCTTGAAAAGGAATGTCCGTCGACGTTGGTCCGCCGATTGATGGAAGACCGGGTCGGCTACGCGCCCGAACTGTGGAGGAAGATTGCGGACCTCGGATGGGTCGGCTTGGTAATCCCCGAGGCCTTCGACGGTGCCGGGCTTGGCTACGTTGAACTGGCGGTCGTGCTCGAAGAGATGGGCCGCGTCCTGCTTCCCGCGCCTTTCATTCCGACGGTACTGTTTGCGGAGGCGATCAAGCGCGCCGGAAACGAACATCAGAAGAACAATCTGTTGCCGCGAATCGCGGCTGGCGAGCTGATCGGGACCTTGGCGCATATAGAACCCTCCGGGGCGTGGGACGCGGACGGAATCGCGATGGTGGCGCATCCGAGCGCCGGGCGCTTCGTGCTCGACGGCACCAAGCTCTTCGTTAGCGACGCTCACGTGGCGGATTACCTTCTCGTGGCCGCCAGAACCGACGCTCAGTCGGTCGGCGAAGCGGGAATCACGCTCTTCGCGTTGGAAAGGACGCGGCCGGGGATCGCGGTGACCGTGCTCGATACGTTCGATCAGACGCGCAAGGTTGCCGAGGTCACCTTCCGAGAGGTCGAGGCAAATCAGGCCGACATGGTCGGTGAGATCGGACAGGGATGGAAGACACTTGCTCAGGTAATCGACCGCGGCAAAGTCGCGATGGCGGCGGAGATGGTGGGCGGAGCCAGCAAGGTGCTCGATATGGCGGTCGCCTACGCCCATGTGCGCGAGCAGTTCGGCCGCCCGATCGGGAGCTTCCAGGCGATTCAGCATAAGTGCGCGAATATATTGGTCGACATAGAGGCCGCCAGGTCGGCGGTCTACTACGCGGCATGGGCGGTCAGCCAGGAAATTGCGGAGGCGCCGCTGGCGGCGGCTGCGGCTAAGGCCGCGGCGTCAGAGATGTATCGGCGCGCGACTGCCGAGGGCGTCCAGATTCACGGCGGCATCGGCTTCACCTGGGAGCACGATGTCCATCTGTATTTCAAGCGCGCCAAATCGAGCGAGTTTACCTTTGGCGACGCCAGCTACAATCGCGAAATCGTGGCGCAGCTTATCGGACTTTAGCCAGATATCAGAGGGCGCTTTATGGCGGACAAGAGTTTAATCGGCAAGAGCGGGAAGCCTTTCACCATGCCTGTCGAATGGGGCAAGGTGCGGGAATTCGCGCGCGCTATCAAGGATCGGAACCCGGTTTACTACGACCCTGAAGTGGCCAAGAAGGAATGCGGCGGAATTCCGATTACTCCGACCTTCCTCATGGCGAGCTCGTTCTGGCAGGCGTCGTCGGCGCAGGAAGCCGGAGCCGGTCTCGACCTGGGCTTCGATACGCGGCGAATCTTGCACGGCGAGCAAGAATTCGAGTACTTCAAGCCGATCTTCGTTGGCGACGTCCTGACCGGCGTGGCGCGGGTGGCGGATATCTACGAGAAGGACGGCGGCCGCGGCGGCAAGATGACCTTCGCCGTGGTCGAAACCGAGTACACGAATCAAAAGGGCGAGAAGGTTGCGGTCGCGCGCTCGGTGTTGATCGAGACTGGCGGCGCGTCGAAGTGAGGAACAGCGATGGCAGCGAAGCTAAAATTTGAAAACGTCAAGGTTGGCGACGAAGTTCCCAGCCTGTCCATCAAGGTGTCGCGACCCGATTTCGTTCGCTACGCGGGCGCGTCGGGCGATTTCGTGCCGTTGCACTACGATCAGACTTTCGCCGAAGCGGCGGGACGCGGCACGGTGTTCGCTCAAGGGATGTTTACGGCGGGCCTGCTCTCGCATTGTCTGACCGATTACGTGGGCGCGGGCAATGTGCGCAACTTCCGCACCCGATTCGCCACTATCGTTTGGCCCGACGATACCGTTACCTGTCGCGGTAAGATCACCAAGAAGTATGAGAACGCGGGCGAGCGCCTGATCGAGGGCGACCTCGAGGTGATTAATCAAAAAGGCGAGGTTGCGGTAAAAGGCTCCTTTCGCGCTGCTGTGGGCTAAATCGAGTAGCTGGACGCATCGCGAACCTTATCGTGTGCCCGGCTAGCTCGGCCGGGTGACCAGATCCATAATTAAGTCGACATCAAGAACAGCGGGGGATACTTAACTGCGCTACGTAATCATTCACGGTCATTTTTATCAGCCGCCGCGCGAAAGCCCGTGGACCGGCCTGATTAGCCCCGAAAGCAGCGCCGCGCCGTTTGCTAATTGGAACGAGCGCATCATGAGCGAATGCTATGCCGCTAACGGCCACGCTCACACAACGGATGGGCATGTGGTCCACATTCGCAATAACTACGAGATGCTGAACTCCGACTTCGGTCCGACCCTGATGAACTGGATGGCACGGCATGGGGCGGCCGCTTATCGCGCTATCAGGCGCGGCGACACGCTGAGTGTGGAGCGATGCGACGGTCACGGCAACGCTATCGCGCAGTCGTACAACCATTCGATTCTGCCGACGCTTTCGGAGCGCGACAAAGAGATCCAGATAGCGTGGGGAATCGAGGACTTTAAGTTTCGCTTCGGCCACCAGCCCGAGGGTATCTGGCTGCCGGAATGCGGAGTTGACGAAGCGACGCTGGTCGCGGTTGCCGAGGCTGGTCTCAAGTTCACAATCCTGTCTCAGTCGCAGGGCGAGTTTAGGCCCGCTCCCGGACAGGACGGCATCACCGCCGGACCGTTTCTGTGGCGCCACGGCGAGGTGACCCTGGCGGTATTCCGCTTCGACCGCGATTTGGCCGGGCAAATTTCCTTTGGAGACGCGCTGAATGACGGCGCCAGGCTGGCCGAATTGATCGTTGAAAGAGCGCTCAGGTTGCCTGCGGACGGCGCGGTGTTGATAGCAACCGACGGCGAAACTTTCGGCCATCATAAGAAAAGCGGTGCGGCCGAACTGGCCCGTGCGTTTGAGTATCTGGAACGCCGCGACGACATTACCGTAGTGAATTGCGCGCAGTATCTCGCGGCGCTGCCGCCAGCGGGCGGTTTTGAAATCCATCACCCCAGTGCCTGGAGTTGTGCCCACGGCGTCGAGCGCTGGCGGTCGAACTGTGGATGCCGCTTCGATCAGGGCACGAGCCAGGAATGGCGCGCGCCGCTACGCGAAGCGATGGATTTCGTTGTCAACCACGTCCATCATCTTTACGATCGCTCCGCGGAGCCGCTGGTGAAGGAGCCGATAGTGGCACTCAAGGAGTCGATTCGGCTCGCGATCGACACCAATCCGGCCACCTCGGAAGACTTCTTCCGCCGGCATCAAGTTTTCAGCGAAAGCAGCCAATTACAGTTGTCGCGCCTGTTCGAGATGGAGCGCGCGGCGCAGGCTACGCTGACCAGTTGCGCGTGGTTTTTCGACGATTTCGGCGGGCTCGAGGGCCGAGTCGCGTTGCGATGGGCGGCGCGGGCGGTCGAGCTCGCGGCCGAACTGGCGCCGACTATCGAGAGAGAACTGCTCGAGCGCCTGCGCGGGATTCATTCGAATCGCCGCGAGGTCGGCGATGCCGCGACACTATACCTCAGCGTCAAGACGCGGGAGGCGCGCGGGAGGGTTTAGCCGGATGTCTACTGACCCACGAACCGATATTCTGTCCGTCCTTCAGGAACGCCGCCGCTTCGATCCTCCGGCCGAGTTCAGCCAAAAGGCCGCGGTCAAGAGCATCACTGAATATGAGGCGCTGTATCGGCGCGCCGAGGACGATCCGGAAGGGTTCTGGGGCGAGTGTGCGCGCCAGCTTGCCTGGTTCAAGCCCTTCGGCAAGGTACTGGAGTGGAACTTCCCGTTCGCGAAGTGGTTCGTGGGCGGAGAGCTGAACGCCTCCTACAACTGTATCGATCGGCATCTGGCCACGGGCCGTCGCAACAAGGCGGCGCTTATCTGGGAAGGTGAGCCTGGCGATTCGCGAGTGCTGACCTATCAGATGCTGGCGACCGAGGTCGGACGCTGCGCCAATGCTTTGAAAAGCCTCGGCGTCAAGTCCGGCGATCGAGTGGCTATCTACATGCCGATGGTGCCTGAGGCGGCGGTTGCGATGCTTGCTTGCGCGCGGATCGGCGCCACGCATTCGGTGGTGTTCGGTGGCTTTGCCCCCGACGCCTTGCGCGATCGTATCAACGACGCCGAAGCCAAGGTCTGCATCACGGCGGACGGCGGCTGGCGCAAGGGCCAGGTGGTCGAGCTCAAGCGCAGCGTGAACGAGGCTCTGGCGCAAACGCCTTCGATCGAGAAATGTGTTGTGGTGCGTCGCGTTGGCAACCCGGTCGAGATGGTGGCGGGGCGCGACGTATGGTGGGACGAGGTGGTCTCGTCGCAGAGCGCCGATTGCGCGCCCGCGTCGCTGGATTCCGAGCATCCGCTGTTTACGCTTTATACTTCGGGTACAACCGGCAAACCCAAGGGCGTAGTGCATTCGACGGCTGGGTATTTGACCCAATGCCTGATGACCATGAAGTGGGTATTCGATCTCAAGGAAGAGGATATCTACTGGTGTACGGCTGACATCGGATGGGTCACGGGGCATAGCTACGCGGTTTACGGGCCGCTGGCGGCCGGCGCCACGGTAGTGATGTACGAGGGGGCGCCGAATGCTCCGCAGAACGATCGTTTCTGGGAGATTATCGAAAAATACCGCGTCAACATTTTTTACACCGCGCCGACCGCGATTCGCACCTTCGTCAAGTGGGGCGACGCGTGGGTCAAGAAGCATGACCTGTCGAGTTTGCGCTTGCTGGGCACGGTCGGCGAGCCGATCAATCCCGAGGCGTGGATGTGGTACCACCAGGTGATTGGCGGCGAGCGCTGTCCGATCGTCGATACGTGGTGGCAGACCGAAACTGGCGCAATCATGATCAGCCCGATGCCCGGCGCGACGCCAACGAAGCCCGGTTCCGCGACGCGGCCGCTACCCGGAATCGCCGCGGAGGTGGTGACACGTGACGGACTTCCGGTGGCGCGAAATCAGGGCGGTCTGTTGGCGATAAAGCGGCCGTGGCCAGGGATGCTGCGGACGATCTTCCGCGACCCGGAGCGGTATCGCGAACAATACTTCAGCCAAATCCCCAACGTGTATTTTACCGGCGACGGCGCGCGCCAGGACGAAGACGGCTATTTCTGGATCATGGGAAGAGTCGACGACGTGGTTAACGTCGCCGGCCATCGCCTGGGCACGATGGAGGTCGAGAGCGCCCTGGTATCCCATCCGGCGGTTGCCGAGGCGGCCGTAGTCGGCCGTCCCGACGAGCTCAAGGGCCAGGCGATCGTCGCATTCGTGACACTGGAAGGCGGGCGACACGGCGACGAGAAATTGCGCGACGCGCTGCGTGCCCACGTGGTCAAGGAGATCGGCGCGCTGGCGCGTCCCGAGGAGCTTCGTTTTACCGAAGCGCTGCCCAAGACGCGCAGCGGCAAGATAATGCGCCGCCTGTTGCGTCAAATCGCGTCCCACGATCAGACGCTGGGCGACGTCACCACGCTCGAAGACCTTTCGGTGCTGGCCAAGCTGCGCGAGGGCGAAGAGTAGGGTGATTCGCGGGCCGCGATAATGAGCATGCCCGGCGGCGCGCTAGAACTTTTCTTTGAACGGTCTCAGATCCAGTTCGTGGGTCCACGCGCTCCGATCCTGATGGGCGATATGCCAGTAGGCGTCCGCTATCGCCGCCGGGTTTAGCATGTCCTCTTTTTCGAGTTCAGGCCGCAGCTTCCAGATGGCTGGTCCGTCGATTGGACCGTCGATATTGACGTAGGCCACATGAATGCCGTGTGGCCCAAGGTCTCGGGCCATCACCTGGGCCAATCCCCGGAGCGCGAACTTCGCGGGACCAAACGCTGCGGAAGTCGCGAACGGCTTCACGCCGGCGGTTGCCCCGGTAAAGATAATCGCGCCGCGACCCTTGTTGAGCATCGGCGGGACCGCCTCCTGCGAGCACAGAAACGCGCCCAATGTGCTGACGCGCCAAGTGGTCTCGAAGGTGGTGGGCTTGGTGTCCATCAGCCGTCCGAAAGGACGCATCGCGGCATTGTAAAGCAGCACGTCAACGTCGCCCAATCGATCGCGGATTGCCTTGAACGCAGTCTGGATTTCGGCGGCCTTGGCCACGTCGGCTGAAACGGCGATCGCCCGCCCGCCCGCGCTATCGATTTCGCTGGCAAGCTGTTGCAGGTTCTTTTCGTCGCGCGCCACGAGCGCGACGGCGTAGGCACTCGCGAATTTACGCGCGAGCGCCGCACCCAGGCCAGCGCCCACTCCGATTACAGCGGCTACTCCTTTTTCCTGCTGAGCATCCATCGAGATTACCCCCTTCATTCCGTATTGGCCGTGGGAGGATCCTGTCAACTAAGAACCACCTGCCAGGAGCAATTAGCGCGAGCCAACTGCGGGACCTGCACGTTGAGCCATCGCACGGCGCCGGCTGAATTGGCCAACTGCGGCCGCCGCAAGCGGTTACCGATCGCATCCCGGCTTGTGACGGAGCGCCTTCGATGATAGGTTCGACACAGTGGGCTCTTGCCCACTTTTTTGTTGGTTTTAGTGGCGGCCTTGAGCGACCAGGCGTCGGAGCCACGATGGGCGAGGCGAGTCAATCGATGGGACAGTTGGTGACGGTGTTGGAGCTTGATCCGGTTGCCCAGCGCGTCATGGAGTTGCTGACGCCGCACATTGAACGCGAAGGGTTCGAGTTGGTTTCCGCGGAGTATAGGAGAGGAACGGGAAACGGAATGTTGCGTTTGTTCGCCGATCGGCCCGACGGCGGGATAACGCTGGACGAGTTGGAAGTTATCAGCCGGACGGTCGGCGATTTGCTCGACGTTTACGATCCGGTCGAGGGACGCTATACACTGGAGGTTTCGTCGCCTGGAATTAACCGTCCGTTGGTAAAGCTGAATCATTTTGAGGCGTTCCGCGGGCGGCGAATCAGGCTGCGGACCCACGCTGCGCGCGAGGGGCAAAAAGTGTTCGTTGGAATCCTCGCGACGGTGAATCCCGGCGGGATCGAACTCGACGACGAAATCAGCCGACGCCATCAGGCATTCGCTTTCAATGAGCTCAAAGAGGCGCATTACGAGCACGAGTTCAAATAAAGTGGCCAGCGGGGAGATTGTGGCGGATGTTCCCGAGCGGCAGCGCGCCGGTGTGATAACTTACTCATTTCCAAGCGGTGCACTGGTCGGGACAGACGCGCGGCTTGGCGATATGAGCACATGGCAGCGCCCGGGGAGGGCCCGATGCAAGTCGATCTGAACCGAGTAATCGAACAAGTTTGCAAGGAAAAAGGAATCGATAAGGGGATTGTCATCAACGCGGTCGAAGAGATGATGCATTCGGCCGCCAAGCGAACCTTTGGCGCAGACCACAAGATCGAGTCGCGCTTCAACCCGGATCTCGGCGAGATCGAGCTGTTCGAGATCAAGACCGTGGTCGAGCAGGTCAGCAACCCGCTGACCGAGATCACGCTGACCGAGGGGCGCGCCAAGTACGATCCGGAGGCTCAGGTTGGCGATGAAATCCTCATTCGGCTCGACACAGCCACGATGGGGCGCATCGCAGCGCAGGCCGCCAAGCAAAACCTTATCCAGCATATCCGCGACGCCGAGCGTAAGCAGATCTACAGCGAATTCAAGGATCGCAAGAACGAAGTCGTTTCGGGAATCGTGCAGCGCTTCGAGCGCAAGAACATGATCGTCAACCTGGGACGCACTGAGGCTATCCTGCCCGAGAAAGAACAGATTCCGCACGAGCGCTATCGTCAAGGAGACCGAATCCGGGCCCTGATTCTTGATGTCGATCTTTCCGAAAAGGGACTCGCGATCATCCTGTCGCGCACCTCGAACGATTTTCTGCGCAAGCTGTTCGAGCAGGAGGTGCCGGAGATTTACGAAAGTATCGTCGAGATCCGCCAGTGCGCGCGCGAGCCCGGCGGCCGCGCCAAAGTCGCGGTCTATTCCAACGACTCCGACGTCGACCCGGTTGGCGCTTGCGTCGGGATGAAGGGCACGCGCGTGCAATCCGTAGTGCAGGAACTGCGCGGCGAAAAAATCGACATCATCCCGTGGACCGAGGATCAGGCGGAACTGGTTTGCAGAGCGCTGGCCCCGGCCAAAGTTTCCAAAGTGATAATCGACGAGGACGAGCACGCGATGGAAGTGATCGTGCCCGACGATCAGCTCTCACTCGCGATCGGAAAGCGCGGGCAGAACGTCCGCCTCGCTCATCGCCTGACCGGATGGAAGCTCGACGTTCGCAGCGAGGCCGAGGCGGAGGAAGAGGCGCGTGCGGCGCGCGCTTCGCTTAACGCCATTCCAGGCGTGGGCGATATCAACGCCGAGCTGCTCTACCAGTGGGGCTTCCGTTCGGCGCAGCAGCTCGCCGAGACCGACGAGCAGACGTTCGAGATCGAAGGAATTACGCGCGAGCGTGCGTGCCAGGTAATCGCCGCGGCGCGCGCACACGTATTGCAGAAGAAGCAGGCTCAGGAAGAGAGCGCACTCAAGCAGCAGGCCGAGGCTGCGGCGGAGCCTCCGGCCGAAGCTGATGCAGATGGCGAAGCCGCCGGGAGCGATGCCGAAGTCAAGTCATAAACCGATTCGAACCTGCCTCGGGTGTCGTAATACTGACCAGAAGTCGGCAATGGTAAGGATTGCGGCACCGGGCGCGGTGGTGACGCTCGATCCGCAGGGGCGACTCGGCGGCCGCGGCGGCTACCTCCATCGGCGTCCCGAGTGTTTGGAGCGTTTTGTCAAGAGCAAGGTCAGAGAGTTTCGTTCGTTGAAGCGCGGCATAGATCGGGAGGCACGGGCGCAGCTTGCGATGGCAATGGACAGGCTAGCCATTAGCGGCACGCGCGATTAGAATAACTACGATGGCTCGTAAGCGGATAAAAACTTTGGCGCATGAATGGAACGTCCCGGTAGAGGACGTGCTCGCGACCTGCGAGCGTTTAAAACTTGCCCACGCGCATTCGGATTCGAGCTTATTGGGGCACGACGAGGCCGACCGGGTCAAGGCCAACCTCGATGAACAGGCCAATCGTGCTGCCATTCTGCGCCGTGAGACGGTGCTTGAAACCACTGCCGGCAAAGTGGTCGAGAAGCGGCTGAACGCGACAGTGATGCGCCGCCGTCATGCGGAGCCAGAGCCTGGCCAAGCGATGGAGCACGCGGCGCAGGCGGGCGAGCCTTTCCATTTTGAGGTCGAGGAGAGCCGCGAGGAAGGCCTCGTGGCGCCGTTTCTCGAGGCGCCGCCGCCAGCCGAGCCCGAAACACCTCTGGGCCTGGAGGTAAGTCTCGAAGTCGAATTGCCCGCCACCAACGGCGAAGTGGCGGCTCACGAGGCATCTCCTACAGTCGAAGCCAAGGCACAGGAAGAATTGGAAGTTCCGCAACCGCAGCCGCTAATAGCAGAACCTGAGGGTCCGGTTGAAGAGAAGATAAATGGTAGCGCCGCGCTAGTGGGAACTCAGACGGTGGCGCCACCGATCCATGCCGAGGCAGCAGCGCCTCCGCAAGCGAAGCCCATAGCGCAGCCTCGGGTGGAAGTTTCGACCGCAGCCGTTCGGCCACGGACGCTGGCGGTACCTGGGCGAGTGATCAACTTGACGTCGCCTGGCCACGCCGCGGCACCGCGGTTTGAGGAGTCAGCGCAAAGTCCCAAGGTGCTGGGCAAAATAGATCTGCGTAAACCGCCGGCCCGGCCGGCGGCGCCGCCGACGCGTCCGGCGCCACCGGCGCGGCCTGGAGTTCCCGGCCGTCCAGCTCCGGGGCCGCGCTTCGCACGGCCCGGTGCAGACCCAGCGGCTCCGATGATGCCGCCCGCGACGCCGCCGACAGAATCGCTCAAGCCCGGCGCCCGAGCAATCAAGAAGAAGCGAGTCGTCAAGAAGGACGGCGTCGACCTGTTGGCCGAACGCGAGATGCGCGGGGCGCGCTTCCCGAAGAAGCGGCGCGCACTGCCCGGCAAGGAACAGCGCAAGACCGAGATCACGACACCGAAAGCCTCCAAGCGCGTAGTGCGGATTTCGGAAGGCGTGACCGTCGGCGACTTGGCTCGCAACATGGGCGTCAAGGCCGGCGAGTTAATCCGCAAGCTGATGACGATGGGCGTGATGTCGACGATGAATCAGGTACTCGACCCTGATACCGCCGCCCTGATCGCCAACGAGTTCGGCTATAATGTGGAGAACGTTGCCTTCGACGTCGAGTCCGCGATCGAAGAAGGCGCCGAGGAGCAACGCGGCGAACCGATCCCGCGCCCGCCGGTGGTTACCGTGATGGG
Source organism: Binataceae bacterium (SeqCode) (assembly GCA_050010455.1). Lineage (GTDB taxonomy): Bacteria > Desulfobacterota > Binatia > Binatales > Binataceae > DATJOQ01. Next base: position 14,689 of record JBEKLA010000045.1, read on the forward strand.
CCATGTCGATCACGGCAAGACGTCGCTGCTCGACGCTATCCGCCACACCGAGGTTACCGCGGACGAGTTCGGCGGTATCACCCAGCATATCGGAGCTTACAGCGTCTCTCTGCATGGGCGTAGCATTACGTTCGTCGATACGCCCGGCCACGAAGCGTTCACCGCGATGCGCGCGCGCGGCGCCAAGGTGACTGATATCGTGGTGCTGGTGGTTGCGGCCGACGAGGGAATCATGCCGCAGACGATCGAGGCGCTGAACCACGCCAAGGCCGCCAAGGTTCCGATCGTGGTCGCGATCAACAAGATCGACCGGCCCGAAGCAAATATCGAGCGGGTCAAGCAGCAACTCTCCGAACAGGGCCTGATTCCCGAGGACTACGGCGGTGAAACTATCACAGTGCCGGTTTCGGCCCGCACCGGCGAAGGCGTTGATCGCCTGCTCGAAATGATCCTGCTGCAGGCCGACGTGCTCGAACTTAAGGCCCCCGTCGATCGTCTGGCGCGGGGGGCGGTAGTCGAGTCACAGCTCGACCGCGGTCGTGGCCCTGTCGCCACCGTATTGATCCAGGAGGGCGTGCTCCATCAAGGAGACCCGTTCGTGTGCGGCATCTATTACGGCCGCGTGCGTGCGATGCTGGACCATCATGGGCAGAAGCTTGCCGAGGCCGGACCGGCGACGCCGGTCGAGATCTTCGGCCTCTCGGGAGTTCCCGAACCCGGCACCGCTTTCGTCGCGGTTGGCGACGAATCCAAGGCGCGGCAGATCGCCGAGTTCCGCCAATCCAAGCAGCGCGAAGGCGAACTGCAGAAAACCAGCCGCGTATCGCTCGAAGAGCTCAGCCAGAAGATGCGGGCCGGCGAGGTCAAGGAACTCAAGGTCATCGTCAAGGGCGACGTCCAGGGTTCGGTGGAAGCGCTGTCAGACGCGTTGCGTCGCCTGTCGGCCCCGGAGGCGAAGCTCGAAGTGATTCACGCCTCGGCCGGCGGGATTTCCGAAACCGACGTTACTTTGGCGTCGGCTTCGGGCGCGATCGTTATCGGCTTCAATGTCCGCCCCGAGCCCAAGGCGGCCTCGCTGGCGGAAGCCGAGGGCGTTGATATCCGGCTTTATACGATTATCTACGAGGCTATCAACGAGGCGCGCGAGGCGCTCGAAGGGCTGCTCGCTCCGACGTATCGCGAGAAGGCGCTGGGCAGGGCCGAGGTGCGCCAGACTTTCAATGTATCGGGCAGTACGGTCGCGGGCTCGATGGTGCTCGACGGGAAGTTGAGCCGCGGCTCGCGGGCACGCCTGGTCCGTGACAGTCGAGTGGTGTGGGAAGGCAAGATCGGGTCGCTCAGGCGATTCAAGGACGACGCGCGCGAGGTGCTCGCGGGCTATGAATGTGGTGTCGGTCTGGAGAACTTCAACGACATCAAGCCGGGCGACGTGGTCGAAACCTTCGAGATGGAAGCGGTTGCACGCAAGCTGGTGACGCCTCGCGCCGAGCCGATTCGCGGTCACGCGGCCGCCGCTGAAAAGCAGATTTAAATCCGCACGCCCCGATTCGCGCGCTGCCCAGGTCTCCCGCTATCGCCTTCGGAATAGCCGGAACGGACCGAGGAGGTTGGCGCGCGGCCCGCGGCGGCGGCTCGCAAACGGTCGATGGTAGTCGGTGTCCTGCGATTAACGCTGTTCCTGCCCGAGAACCATTCGCTCAAGGGCAAGCGCCAGGTGCTGCGGGCGATCAAGGACCGGGTGCGCAACAAGTTTAACGTCTCGATTGCCGAGTCCAACGACCACGAGCTATGGCAGCGCGCCGAGCTTGGCATCTGCCAGGTAGGCAGCGATCAGGCGTTCGTCGATAGCGCGCTGCGCGAGGTGGTAAATTTTATCGAGGCGCTCGGCCTGGCTCCGTTGGGCGAGGAACAGCTGGAGATTCTTCACTACTGAATCTTCAAGCTTGCGGCGGATTATCGCGGGCGCGAGTTTGTTTTTATGGAAAGCAGAAGGCCGGAGCGGGTCGCGGAGATGGTGTTGCGAGAGCTGTCCGCGATGCTACTGCGCGATCTCAAAGACCCAAGGTTGCACGGAGTGACGCTGACCGCGGTCAGGATGACCGATGACCTGCGTCACGGCAGGGTGTACTTTTCTCATCTCGAAGGCGCCGAGCGCGGCGAGCAGGCGATCGCCGGATTCCACAGTGCCAGCGGCTTTATTCGCAATAAGCTCGGACGAAACCTGGGCCTGCGCTATTCCCCGGAACTCGATTTCGAATTCGATCCGAGTATCGAGCGCGGAGCGCGTATCGACGCGTTGCTGCGCGACGCTCGCGTGAAGAATCAAGGTTGAGTTGCGATGCCCTCGACTGGTGGCCGAGGCGGGGACTCGGCGCGCGCGAAAGCGGAGTCGAAACTCGATGGAATCGTGCTGGTCGACAAGCCCGGCGGAATCAGTTCGGCCGAAGTCGTCCGCCGGATAAAGGCGAAGGTCAAGCCCGCGCGCGTGGGCCATCTCGGAACGCTCGATCCTTTCGCAACCGGCCTGCTGCCGATCCTGGTGGGGCAGGCGACGCGGCTCGCGGAGTTCCTCGAGCATGGCGACAAGCACTATCAGGGAACGATAGCGCTGGGCGCGGAAACCGACACCCTGGATCGCTGCGGCGAGACGGTTCGGGTCGCGCCGGTTCCACAACTGGACCGCGCGTTGCTGGCTAAAGTCGCTACGCGTTTCATCGGGCGTATCGAGCAGGTGCCGCCGCTTTACTCGGCGATCAAGCGCGGCGGCGTGCCGCTATACAAGCTGGCGCGACGTGGCGGCGAGGTCGAGCCGGCGCCGGCGCGGATGGTTGAAATCGTCAGTCTTGAGCTCGAAGCGGAAGGCGAGTCCGCGCTCCGCTTCAACGTGATTTGTTCGCCCGGCACCTACGTTCGTTCGCTCGCGCGCGATATCGGGATCGCCCTCGATACTGCTGCCCATCTGAGCGAACTGCGGCGGCTGCACAGTTCCGGATTCTCGATCGCGGACGCCATAGCGCTCGACGAGGCGGTGGCCCGGATCGAGCGCGGCGATTCGAGCCTGCTTATCGGAATGCGTGAGGCGCTGGCCGCGATGGGTGAAATAAGCGTCAATGAGGCGGTTCGGAACCGCTTGTTCAACGGTGACTGGGCGGCTCTGGAGGGTTTGATTCCTGACGATTCAGAGTCGCGGCCGTTGAAGGTGATGTGCGGCAGCGACCTGGTGGCAATCGCGGAGCTTGGAAAAGATCGGCGAGCGAGCCTGCTGCGCGTCTTCTCGGGTTGACCCCAAGCCCCGCTCTTGCAGCCGCGCGACCGGACCAAGCAGAATCTGAAGCTATCTAGCTTTACTCTGCTGATTGGCTCTGTTAGATTGAGCCGTTAAGAAAAAACAGGGAAGAAAGTAAGAACTCCTGATGCCTCTAGAGACCGCCCGTAAGCGGGAAATCATACAGTCCCACGCACGCTCTTCGAACGACAGCGGATCGTCTGAAGTCCAGGTAGCGTTGTTGTCAGCGCGCATCGAGTACCTGACGAATCACTTCAAGTCTCACGTGAAGGACCATCATTCGCGGCGCGGACTACTGCGATTGGTCAGTAAGCGCCGCCGCCTGCTCGAATACCTGCGTGGGCGTGATTTCGACCGCTACCGGACGCTGATCGAAAAGCTAGGCATCCGGAGATAGGCCGGATTCCGGTTGTCGGTTGACTCCTGTCGGCGCGATGTTCGCGCCGGGACATAGGAGCGCCGCCATGAAGGCCGTGACATATCTCGACGTCCGGGCCTCTTTGCCTCTCCCACAGGTAAAATTGTTATGCAGAAAAAACTAGAGATCGATTTTCACGGTCGGCCGCTGTCGCTCGAAACCGGCCGGCTGGCTCGTCAGGCCCATGGTGCGGTGCTCGCTCAATATGGCGAAACGATGGTGCTGGCGACAGTGGTATCCGCTTACGAGAGCCGCGAGCGAGTGGATTTTTTGCCGCTGACGGTCGACTATCAGGAAAGAACCTTCGCCGCCGGCAAAATACCCGGCGGTTTCTTCAAGCGTGAGGGGCGGCCCTCGGAAAAGGAAATTCTCACGTCGCGGCTGATCGATCGCTCCATACGTCCGCTCTTCCCCAAGGGCTACGACAAGGAAACCCAGGTAGTCGTGACGGTGCTGTCAGCCGATCGCGACAACGATCCTGACATGCTGTCGTTGATAGCGGCTTCAGCCGCGCTCGAGGTTTCCGACGTTCCGCACAAGGGTCCGGTTGCGGCGGTGCGGATGGGACGGATCGACGGCAAGCTGGTGGTGAATCCGTTGATCGAGCAGATGGAGCAGAGCGACCTGTCGATGGTGGTCGCGGCCACGCCCGACGCTATCGTGATGCTCGAGGGCGGCGCCAACATCGTCGACGAAGAAACCGTGCTCGAAGCGTTGTTCGGCGCCCACGAGGCGATGAACCCGGTCTTCGCGATGCAGAAGGAGTTGCGCCAACTGGCCGGCAAGCCCAAGCGCGAGTTTGTTCCGGTCGAGCGAGACCCCGAGATCGCGGGAGCGGTGCGCGAGCGGGTCGCCGAAAGTCTGGAAGCCGCGCTGGCTTCGCTGTCCAAGAAAGAACGTTCTGCCGCGCTCAACGACCTTGAAGACAAGGTTGCGCAGGAACTCGGAGCGCGATTTCCCGAGCGTGAGGGGCAGTTGCGTGACGCTTACCACAATCTCGTTCGCGAGCGTGTGCGCTCCGTGATTGTCGATCGCGACCGGCGTATCGACGACCGCAGCTCGACCGAGATTCGCTCGCTGAGCGCGGTGGTGCAGGCGCTGCCGAGGACCCACGGATCGGCGATTTTCACCCGCGGCGAGACCCAGGCGCTGGTAACCGTGACGCTCGGCACGTCGTCGGATGAACAGAAGATTGACGCGCTGCTGGGCGAGCGTTTCAAGAAGTTCATGTTGCATTACAACTTCCCGCCGTTCTCGACCGGCGAGGTGAAGTTCCTGCGGGGTCCGTCGCGGCGCGAAATCGGCCACGGCGCGTTAGCTGAACGCGCGCTGTCAGCGGTGCTGCCGGAAGAGGGCGCCTTCCCGTACACGATCCGGGTGGTCTCGGAGATCCTCGAGTCCAACGGCAGTTCCTCGATGGCAACCGTGTGCGGCGGCAGCCTGGCGTTGATGGATGCCGGCGTTCCGATCAAGGCGGCGGTGGCGGGAATCGCGATGGGGCTGGTTAAGGAGGGCGACAAGGTCAGGGTGCTGACCGATATCCTCGGCGACGAGGATCATCTTGGCGACATGGATTTCAAGGTCGCCGGCACCGCAACCGGTGTGACCGCGATCCAGATGGACAACAAGGTCGGCGGTGTCACGCGCGACGTGATGCGCCAGGCGTTGCATCAGGCGCGCGACGCGCGTCTCATGGTGCTGGGCGTGATGCAGAAGGCGATCGAAACGCCGCGCAAGGAAATCTCGGAGTATGCGCCGCGGATCGTTACGCTGCATATCAAGCCTGACAAGATTCGCGAGGTGATCGGCCCCGGCGGCAAGGTAATCCGCGGTATCGTCGAAGACACCGGTTGCAAAATCGATATCGAGGACGACGGCACCGTGCTGATTGCTTCGGCCGACGGCGTCGCGATGCAGAAAGCGATCAACATGATCCAGGGAATCACCGCCGAGCCCGAGATCGGCAAGATCTACAAAGGCAAGGTGCGCAAGATCGTCGACTTCGGCGCCTTCGTCGAAATCCTTCCCGGCACCGACGGCCTGGTCCATATCTCGCAACTGGCCAAGGAGCGGGTGCGCCGGGTCGAGGACGTCCTGCAGGAGGGCCAGGAAGTGATGGTCAAGGTTCTCGACGTGGATCGCAGCGGCAAAATTCGGCTTTCCGTCCGCGAAGCGATGGAGGACGCCGAGCAAGCGAGTGATTAACCGAATCTGATGTTACGCAAGAGCCTGCTTTCGAACGGCGTGCGCGTTCTCACCGAGGCGATGCCGGCGGCCTTGTCCGCTACGATCGGCATCTGGGTGGAGAACGGCTCCCGTTACGAAGAGCCCGCCGAAAACGGCGTCTCGCACTTCATCGAACATCTGCTGTTCAAGGGCACGCGCAAGCGCACCGCGGCGCAAATCGCCGAAGAGATGGACGCGGTTGGCGGCGTGCTCAACGCCTTTACCGGCAAGGAGTTCACCTGCTACTACGCCAAGGTTCTGGGCGACGACCTGAAGATGACGGTGGACCTGCTCGCCGACCTGTTTCTCGAATCGCGCTTCGACGCCGAAGAGATCGATCGCGAACGGCAAGTCGTGTTGCAGGAAATCTCGCAGGCCGAAGACACACCCGACGATTTCATTCACGATCTGTTCAACTTGAGCTTTTGGGCCGGCCATCCGCTGTCGCTACCCATTTTCGGCAGCGTCGATACCGTTAAAGCTATCGACCAGAAGCTGATGGTCTCGTTCATGGCGGAACGGTACCGAGCGGGACGCGTGTTTATCGCGGCCGCCGGAATGGTCGATCACGACGCGTTGGCAGGGCAGTGCGAACGGCTGTTCCGCGGAATACCGGGCGACGGCCGGCCGTTGCCAGTAGGCCCCGCCATCGATCGGCCGGTGCTGCTGCATTATGAGAAGCAACTTGAGCAGGCCCATCTTTGTATTGGCGGACCCGGTATCGGCCAGACCCATCCGCTGCGCTACGCCGGATATGTCCTCAACACCGCGCTCGGCGGGGGGATGTCGTCGCGGCTGTTCCAGGAAGTGCGCGAGAAGCGCGGCCGCGTCTACAGTATCTATTCCTTCCACTCGTCGTTCATCGATTGCGGTTACTTCGCGATTTACGCCGGCACGAATCCGGAGTGGGTCGACGAGGTTATCGAGGTCACGCTCACGGAACTGAAGAAAGTGGTGCGCGAGGGGCTGACGCCGGCCGAGTTGGCGCGCGCCAAGAGCCAGCTCAAAGGCAACATGCTGCTTGGTCTGGAATCGACCGACAGCCGCATGAACCGGCTGGCGCGCAACGAAGTTTATTACGGGCGTGACATCCCGCTCGAGGAGATCACAGCGGAAATCGAGCGCGTCACCAACGATCAGGTAATCGAGTTGGCTGCGGCGTTCTTCAAGCCGGAGACGATGGGCCTGGTGGCGCTAGGCGACCTGAAAGGCCGCAAGCTGGATAGCGGAATCTGGAGTCCGCTGGCTTAGAAACCCTCCCTGAAGTTTGCCGTATCGGCATCGTGATGCGACCGCGCCAATTTCGGTTGCGTCCTTGCGTCAAATCTGAGATTTAATTTACGTCGCCGTGCATTGGTTGAGGGGGGATAAGTTTGAATTGGGGGGCGCGGGAGCTGTGGATTTTGCAGCGATTCCGACAGCTGACGTGATTCCGGAATATGCAACCAGTGGTTAAAGTGTTACGGCTGCGACACCGGCAACTCCCGTTACCGTCCTACCAGACCACTCACGCTGCTGGCGTCGACCTGATCGCCGATATCGAACAGGATATGACACTCGCCCCGTTGGAGCGGGCGGGCGAGGGTCTGACGTTGGTCAATGCGCCCGGAACAATAGACTCGGACTACCGGGGCGAAGTTAAAGTGTTGGTTGTAAATTTGGGGCGAGAGGCGGTCGTGATCCGGCCGGGCGAACGAATCGCCCAACTGGTGATCGCGCCAGTAATCCGCGCCGAATTTGTTGAAGTCGAAAAACTCGAAGAAAGTTCGCGCGGCGGCGGTGGATTCGGTCACACGGGTCGATAACGCGCGCGCGATTTAGCCGAACCGATAAATGTAATGATCGCAGAAAAACTCGATGCCGACGCCGCGCTCATGGCGGTCAGCCCTGTTGACGGCCGTTATCGCTCCAAGGTTCGTCCGCTAGCGCGCTATTTCAGCGAATTCGCGCTGATTAAATATCGGGTTCGGGTTGAGATCGAATGGTATCTGTCTTTGGCGGCGAATCCGGCTATCGATGCGTTGCCGGCCGTGGATGCCGCGACGGAGCGGCGGTTGCGTGTGCTTTACACGCATTTTTCGATGGGCGATGCGCGATGGGTTAAGACGCTTGAGGCTACGACCAATCACGACGTTAAGGCCGTCGAGTATTTTCTCAAGGAGCGCTTTAGAGAAGCCGAAATCGATCTGCCGCTTGAGATGATCCATTTCGCGTGCACGTCGGAAGATATTAACAATCTCGCGTACGCCTTGCTGCTGAAGGATTTCATCAAGCAGGATTTGGAGCCGCGGCTCCGCGCTACGATCGCGGCTATTGCCGAATTCGCGCATCGTTACAAGGCGACCGCGATGCTCAGCCGCACGCACGGGCAGGTTGCGTCGCCGACCACGATGGGCAAGGAGTTCGCGATCTTCGCCGCGCGCCTCGACCGTCAGTTGCGTCTGCTCGAACGCCAGGAGTATCTGGGCAAATTCAATGGCGCGGTTGGCAACTTCAACGCCCATCACTTCGCTTACCCTGAAGTAGACTGGCTGGCACACTCGCGGGAATTCGTGGAAAGTCTTGGTCTGGTCTGGAACCCGTTGACCAGCCAGATCGAAAACCATGATTTCCTCGCCGAACTGTTCGGCGCGATGATAAGGATCAACAGTATCCTGCTCGATTTTGCCCGCGACATGTGGTTCTATATCGCGCTCGGCTACATAACCCAGCGCACGCGTCCCGGCGAAGTCGGCTCCTCGACGATGCCGCATAAGGTGAACCCGATTGACTTCGAGAACTGCGAGGGCAACGTCGGTATCGCGACCGCGCTCTTTCAGCATTTGGCGATCAAGCTTCCGGTCTCACGCTGGCAGCGGGACCTGAGCGACAGCACGGCGCTACGGGCTATCGGAGCCGCGTTCGGCCATGCCATAATTGCTTTGGGTTCGTTAGACCGCGGGCTCAAGATCATCGAGGTAAATGAAGGACGAATTGCTGAGGATCTTGCCGGTGAGCAATCATGGGAAGTAGTGGCGGAAGCGATTCAGACCCTGATGCGGCGTTACGGCCTGCCGCGACCTTACGAGGCGCTCAAGGAACTGACCCGTGGCAGACCTATTACTCGCGAAGTGATCGCTGAATTTATCGCCGCGTTGCCGCTCAACGAGCCGGCGAAAGACGCGCTTCGCCGGCTTACTCCGCAGAACTATCTTGGCCTCGCCACCGAATTGGTCGAACGTTTCTCGCCCGGCGGCGGGAGCGTTTGAGCGGCGGCGCGAGGTGTGAATAATCGCGAACG
>JBEKLA010000046.1:0-22172 GCA_050010455.1 Binataceae bacterium (SeqCode)
ATCGCAGCGCTGGCTCTCTTGCAACGGTCGCGGTAAGTTTGACCGGTTACCCATGGTAGGCAGGCGACAGGGCAGGCACGAAGCGCTATTGGTAGCGCTTACCTCGCTCGCGTTCGCGCTATGCTTTGGCTACTCAATTCTCGTTCGTTTTTTTGCCGAGGGGCTGTATCAAGACTGGGACTATCATCTGCAGCTTCGTTGGGTTCCCTTCTACACATTAACTCACTTCCATCAGTTTCCACTTTGGAACCCGTACAAGTGCGGCGGCATGCCAATGCTGGCAGACCCGCTCTCGGGCTTCCTGACCCCATTTGTATTACTCGATCTGATATTTGGACCGGTAGTTGGGGTACATCTCCAGATTATCGCCGACATCGCGGCTGCATTCGGCGGAGCGTATCTTCTTGCCAGCGTCCTGGGAGTTTCCAGAGTTGGGGCTGTCGGTTGCGCGATTACCTTCGCCGGCAGTTCCTGGTTCTACCTACACCTGTACCCCGGCCATCTAGAGTTCTTTCCTTACGTCTATGCTCCCTGGGTAGTCACGAGCCTATATCTCAGCTCGGAGCGCAATAGCCTGGCCTTCGCTGCGCTGGGCGGACTCGTTATGGCGTTGATGTTAACGGAAGGGAGCGTCTACGCGTTTCCGCAGACTGGGCTAATGCTTGCCGTTCTTGCAGCGATCGCTGCGCTGCAGCGTCGAAGCGTTTTCCCGTTGCTCGCTCTAGTTATTATTCTGCTCTTCGCGTTTGGCTTCGCCGCGGTAAAGGTCCTACCGAGCTTGGAGTTCGTCGGGCTGCATGTCAGGCCGATCCGCCCGGACGAGGTCTGCCCGATCAGTCTGCTCCTGAGAGCGTTATTCGCGCGGAACCAAGATCCAACGTTCCAGCCACCTGCGGAGCCGTGGCGCTTTTGGGAGTTCGGCGCGTACGTAGGCGTCATCTTCGGCTGCCTGGCACTCCTCGCTGTCGTGTGGCGTCCTCGCCGCGCTCTTCCGTGGATCATCCTCGGCTCGGTGTTTCTGGCACTGGCTGCGGGCGATTTCGGTCCATACTCGCCGTGGGTTCTCCAGCACAGACTGCCCATTTTCGCTTCCCATCGCGTGCCCACCCGTTGGCTCATCCTATTCACACTGGTGGCAGGTGTGCTTGGAGGCTTCGGGATCGACACCATTAGGGCAGGACTCAAGAAGTGGGGCTTGGCGGTAGCGATACTTCTGCTCGCATTGGCACTGATCGACGACTGGTCCGTGAGCACCCGCTACATTTTCCATATTTTCGACACACCGCAAGCTCCCAGGCAGATGTCCGCTAGGTTTTACCAAACGAGCGGGAATTCGCGCAAAATGCTGGTGGCAGCCAGAGCTAATACTGGATCAATCGCCTGCTACGAGTCAGTTGGCTTGCGGACCTATGCCGTGGGTTCCGATCAGCCGAGCTATCGCGGGGAGCAGTATTTACTCGGTCCCGGCACGGTAACTCTTACCAAGTGGACGCCCAATCAGCTCAGCTTCGATGTCCTAGCGCCTGGACCGACGGTTCTAATCGTGAACCAGAACTTCGATGAAGGCTGGCACCTGATTAGCGGCAAAGGAGAAGTCTTCTCGCGAGGCGGCCTTATCGCAGTGCGTTTGCCTGCGGGTGGGCAACATCTTGAAATGATTTTCCGACCGCGCTCTTTCGTGGTCGGGTTAGGAATCACGACGCTAACCTTTATCGTCACGCTGGTTGCTTGGCTGTATGAACGTCGTCGCAGACCAGCCGAGCGGCGTGCCCCTCCGTTGACCGCCTAAGCGCAGCCCTTATAATCACTTCCATCGGGTCGCTTGGTTTCTGGATATGACACATGAGCGTATGAGGCCTATGATTCTGCCCCGCTAATTCTCCAACTGAAAAGAGACCACCATCATGATGAGATATGCTTGGCTTGTAATCCTCGCCGCAGCGGTTGCGGCGTGCAATCCGTCGCAGCAGGAAACCCCCGAAACCGTAACCGGTGGGGCGAGTGTGAGTTCGTATGCGCAGACTCCGCTGGCGAAGGCGACGACCAGTCTTGCCCTGGATGGTTCAAAGGCAAAGCCCGGCCAGTTTGCGATCGCGGATGTAATCAGCTACGGCGGGGCGAAGCCTACGATCACGGCGCCAGAGGGGTGGACCCTGCTCCGTGACGACAGCAGTCCGGCGACTCGGCAATCGCTTTATTGGCACTTGATTAAGGCGAACGACCCGAGCCCGACATGGACCTTCAGTGAGCCGGTCGACGCTCAGGGGGCGATCCTGCTGCTGGACAATGTTGCAGCGGATAATCCAATAGACGGGAGCAGTGGCAATACCGGAGGCCCAGGCGTGGTCGCGAAGTCAGTGACGACGACCAAGGGCGGGGGCTTCATCCTGGCTTTCTTCGCGACCAATTTCGGTGGAGGTGGACTGGGGGAGCAGTGCCCAAGCAGTGTGAGTGTGATTCTGTCTCAGGAATCGCAGCCGCGCGAATACTGGGTCGTCGGTAGCTACCAGGGACGAAAGGGTGACACTCCGGAAGTGTCTTGCCCCAGCGGGCAGCTTTACAACGCGGTCGCGGCGCAAGTCGCGATAGCACGGGGCACGACGCCGGCCACCAGCCCCTGATCCCGCAAATCGTCGGCCCTTGGTGAGCGCATCCTCAGGCGATGGCTGACGCGCGGTCTTCCGCGGCGGACGTCTGGACGTTGCGCTCGCCGCTCTGCGTCCGCGAAACAGGATTGCGCGCCAGCACTATCAGAGAAACTCCCAGAGGCAACGGAACGCGACCGAGCAGCAGACGTTCAGCGGCAAACATCTTCCACAACAGCCAGTTCAGCGGTCGCGGAGGCAATTCCAGCCCACGATCTTCGCTGTGAACTCCGGTTAATCGCTCGATTAATCGGGCCGCAAAAATCGGCGTGAACAGCACGAAATTATAGTAGCTCAGGTAGCAGATCTCGTATCCCGCCTCGCTTACTACCTTTCGTAACTGATCCGCGCGGTAGCGGCGGCGATGATGGTGCGTCACGTCGTGTGGACTCCACAGGAATCGAAACGCCGGGACCGTCAGCAACAAGAGGCCTCCGGGCCTGAGGCGCTCGCGCAGCGCGCGCAGGGCCGCACTGTCGTCGTCGAGATGTTCCAGCACGTCGGTCATGACGACAGAATCGAAGCAGCGATCGCCGAACGGAATTTGATCCGGTAATTGCCCGCGCGCGACCTCGCCGACCCCCCGCGATTGCGCGAACTGGACCGCCTGATCGTCCAGGTCCATCGCATACACGGAACCGCACCGCGCGAGCATCCGTAAGTTGCCCCCGCTGCCGCATCCGGGCTCAAGGATTGTCGCGTGCTGCGGAAGTCCAAACCTGGTCAAAAGGCTTTCAACGATGGTGCGGCGTCCCGCGAACCACCAATGTTGGTCTTCGACCTCCGCCATCCGGATGTAAATCTGTCGATCCATCAGGCTTCGAAGCCGAAACGCTGGCGCACGATATAGAGCGGACGGCCCTTTACTTCGATATACACCCGCGCCAGGTACTCACCGATGATTCCCAGCGTGATGAGCTGAATTCCTCCGAGGAACAATACGGTAACCATCAGCGATGCGTAGCCAGGAACGTCGATACCTTTGGTCAACCTGAGAAAAATCAGTAGCGATGCGTACAAAAACGTCAGCATCGAGATGCCAAGGCCGACGTAGCTCCAGACTTTCAGCGGGAACGAGCTGAACGAGGTCATCCCGTCGAGCGCGAAGTTCCACAACTTCCAGTAATTCCAGTTGCTCGAACCGGCGTGGCGAGGCTCGCGCTCGTAGAAAATCGTCGCCTGCCTGAACCCGAGCCAGGCGAACAGTCCTTTCATGAAACGCGACCTCTCCGGCAGCGTTGTGAGCGCCGCGGCTACCCGCCGATCTATCAGGCGAAAGTCTCCGGTGTCCTGCGGAATCGGCATGTCGGCGATCTTGCCGAAAGTGCGATAGAAGAGTTTGGCGGTGGCCTTCTTCATCCAGCTTTCGCCCAGCCGTGCGCGACGCGTGGCTAGCACGACGTCATAGCCCTCCCGCCATTTCTTCAACAGCTCCTCGATAAGCTCCGGCGGATCTTGCAGATCGCAGTCAATCGGGACCAAAGCCGCGCCAGCAGCGTGCTCGATGCCCGCGGTCAATGCTATGTCCTTGCCAAAGTTGCGAGATAGGCTGAGAACCTTGATCGCCGGCTTGTCTTTCCGCATCTCGAGTAGCAGCTCCAAAGTGCGATCTCGACTGCCGTCATCCACGCAGATTATCTCGTAGGTGATCCCCAACCGCTCGAGCACGGGCATCAAGCGTTCGAAAAAATGCGGGATATTCAGCGCTTCGTCACGCATCGGGACCACGACGCTTAGTTCAACCGAGGGTTGAACCTCCGATGGGGCGGTGCGACTTGAAGCTAACGGCGCGCCGCTCCGGCTGCCAGCCACGCTCTCCATAAAACCAGCGCCAAGTCTAGCGGCAAGTGAAGATTCGAGGAAGAGTCGCGCGACAGCATAAGGCGGTGTTGCGGCGAGACGAGACTTGCGTCGTCTTCACATGATTCGCTCGTATCGGCCAGCGTCAAAATGGTAGTGTTAAGAGGGGCGTAGAAAGGAAGCGACGATGAGAAAGCACATAGCGCTGGCAGTGTTGATTGCTCTCGCATTTGGCTGTTATTTCGCCTCTCCGGTGCGATGTGCCGAAAACTCCCCGGTAAGTTCGTTTTCGCAGGCGCCGCTGGCCGCCAATACCATGAGTATCAGTCTTGACTGCGGTTCAAAGGCGCAGTCCGGCCAGTTGGCGATCGCTGACGTGTTGACTTACAACGGTGAGAACCCGACGATCACGCCGCCGACAGGATGGTCGTTAATCCGCGAGGACATCAGTTCGACGACGCGACAGTCGCTTTATTGGCACGTGATCGACGTGAATGATCCGAGCACCGAAACCTGGCTGTTCAGCGAGCCGGTCGATGCACAGGGGGCAGTTCTGGCACTGGACAACGCTGCGGAAACCAATCCGGTGGAGGCGAGCAGCGGCAATACCGGCCACAGCGGCACGCTAACGGTAGATTCAGTGGGGAATGCCGGCGACGGGAACCTGGTTCTTGCCTTTTACGCAACCGATTTCGGTGGAGGCGGGCTATTTGGTGTCGGCGGGATCGGCACGATGATTCCGCCCAATTCGACCGTGGTCGTGGCTCAAGAGGAAATGCCGCTCGAATACTGGGTGATTGTGCCCGGTCAGAGCACCGAACAGGACAGTGCCGATGCGAGCTGCGTCACGCCTCAACTCTTCAACTGGGCCGCGGCCGAAGTGGCGCTCAAATCGGCGCGCTGAGTCGTGCTCGCCGCGATCGTCGGCGAAGATGTCAGCGATCGCGAATAGTTACGAACGACCGATCGAGTTCGCTTATCGTTCTAACGCCGAGAAGTTGCATCGCGCGCACGGTTTCGTCCTTTAGGATTTCCAGTACCCGATTCACTCCGGACTCGCCGCCGACCATCAGCCCATAGAGATAGGCACGGCCGATCAGCGCCGCGCGAGCCCCTAGCGCAACCGCGGCCAAAATGTCCGCCCCGTTCATCACCCCTCCGTCGACAAAAATCTCGACGTGTTCGCCGACCGCATCGACGATCGACGACAGCACTTCGAGCGGCAGGCTTTGCCTATCAAGCTGACGGCCACCGTGGGTGGAAACGATGATTCCGTTAACGCCGTATTCTTCGACTGCGACTTTGGCTTGATCGACGCGCGTGATGCCCTTGAGAAGGATTGGCCCCTTCCAGAACTCGCGTATCCACTTGATGTCATTCCAGCATAGCGCTGGATCAAACACCTGCATCACGGTTTCGAGCCCTGCCGGAGACGCGTCCAACACGGCGAACCTGGGGGGATCGGTTGTCAGAAAGTCGAATGTCCATGCCGGATGCAGGATGCCCTGCCAGATGATGTCGAGCGACGGCGCGGGTGGCACGGTGAACCCATTGCGCAGGTCACGGGCGCGGCGCCCCAGGACTGCGGTGTCGACCGTGAGCACTACCGCCTGGTAGCCGGCGCGATGCGCGCGCTCGAGAAACTGCTCGCTCTTCCGGCGATCTTTCCAGACGTAGAGCTGGAACCACAGCAGGCCGCCGGGCCACTCGGCTGCAACGTCCTCGATCGAGGTCGAGCCCATGGTGGAAAGCGCGTAGGGGAGGCCGGCTTGTCTTGCGGCTCGAACCACGGCGCGCTCGCCCTCGCAATGCATCAGGCGGTTGAAGCCGGTCGGCGCAATGACGAGCGGAAAGTCGATCTGTTGGCCGAGCACAGTCGTTCCGGTTTCGACCTTGGAGACATCGCGCATAACGCGCGGATTGAATTCGACGCGATCCCAGCCGTCGTACTGGCGGCGGAGCAGGATCTCTTCGTCAGCTCCGCCATCGACATAGTCGAAGACCTGCCGCGGGACGCGCTTACGTGCTGCCTGGCGAAGGTCGGCTACGCAAACGGAGCGCGCGAGCCGTCGTTTGACGACGTTGAGTTCGAGAGGTCGTGGCCGTAACAACCGGGCCAGTTCGGAGACCTTCGGCAGATTGCGCTTAGTCGATGGCATGGTCTGATCTTCCTCTTCCCCCTGAAGCGATTATCAAACCGCCGCGTCGCTGTCCGGCGCGACCGTCAACGAGTAGCGGCCGTTGGTCAGCCTCAATGTCAGCCGTGCTCCAAACGCGTCGCCGAGCGTCTCCGATTTGAGCACGCTCAGCTTCGGGCCTGCGGCGAGCACCGTGCCGTTCTTGATGATCAGTACATGAGTAAAGGCCGGGGTAATCTCCTCGACGTGATGCGTGACCAAGACCATGGTTGGGGCGGTACCTGAAGACGCCAGGCGCTGAAGGAATGCGAGGAATCGTTCACGCGCGACCGGGTCCAGACCTGCGCAAGGCTCATCCAGCACCAGCAGCCGTGGATTCGCCATCAAGGCGCGCCCGATCAGAATCCGTTGCCGCTCGCCTTGCGATAAATAGCGCCACGGCCGATCGGCCAGCGCGTCCGCCTCAACCTGATGCAGGATATCGAGAGCCTGGGACCGCTCGTCGCTCGATAGCTCGCCCCAAAAACCGAGCATCGCACGCCGCCCGCTGGCGATCGTCTCGAGCGCCGACTCGCCCGCCGACATCAGCGGCGCGATAGCCGTGCTGACGAATCCGATGTGCGTGCGAAGCTCACGCCAGTCGCTGTGCCCATAGGTCTCGCCCAGGACCGAAATCGTCCCGCTGGTCGGAGGCATGTATCCGGTCAAGGTGGCGAGCAGCGAGGTCTTGCCCGAACCGTTCGGCCCCAGGATCACCCAATGCTGGCCTTCCTCAACGCTCCAGTTGATTCCATCGAGGATTCGTACCTCGCGGTGCACGCACAGCGCCGAGACTTGAATTACGGGAACACCATTTTTCATGCTCGCCCGAGCTTAACAAATCGCTGCGTCCAGGGCAGATAGCTGGCGTAGGCGATTTCCACGCCGGAGCAGCCATTAGAATGGTTATCCACCTTTGCTATTGCCCATTAGCCGACATTAGCAAATGCTCGCAAATTTCCTAATCGAAGGTTAGCTTCGGCTAATAGATGCGTCCCTGGTGATGGGTCACCGAGGGTGGGTTGTTTTGGCAGACGAGTTTATGGTCTCGATCGTCGCTCGAGGCAGCTTTTTTCAGGGCTGGCAGCGTCTGGAAGCGACGCGTCTGCGGCCCTTTTCGGGAGGACACGGCTTATGCCTAAATCTCGCGCTTGCGCTCTCCGTTTCGCTGCAATCGTTGCGATATTGCTACTCAGCCTTTCGACGCAGGTCACGGCCCAGGACGTCTGCGGCGCCAACACCGGCGCCGCTACGCTCGGCGAATGTAAGGACACAAACGGCGATGTGGTGATCGGAGTCGGCGCACCAAACGCTAAGTGTACCGGCACGGTATTGATCGATACCTCATACGTCGTCGGCAAAATCACTATCAATAGCCAGGGGACTCTGCTTCTGAATCCGCAAACTGCGGCCAGCAACAACCCGACTGTCAGCACGACAGGGATCGACATCGCCCAAGGCGGGAGTTTGCTGATCGGCGGTGCGAGTTGCCCAATTGGCGGCGGGGCTCCGAACGCGCGCGCAACCTTCGTGTTCACCGGACCCAAGCCGACAACCTGTGGCAATCCCAATAATCAACCGTCGTCGCAATGCCCCGGCTGGATGAAGGGCATCCAGGTGGAGAGCGGCGGCACGTTGCGAATGTATGGACAGAAGGGAGTGGGAACAAAAGCCTTCAACTGGACCTATCTTAGCCAACCGGCTGGCCCCAGTCAGTATAACGCGACTAGCGGTAACTACGTAGGGAACGTGTTGGCGCCGGTGACGATCGCGAACAACGCGATTCATCTGGCGGCGGACGTAACCAAGGGGCCGGGAGCCTGGCAGCAAAACGACTGGATCGCGATTGCGACCACCAGCTACAGCCCGTGGGAAATCGAGTTCGCGCAAATTGCCCAGCCGCCGACGGCCGAGGGTTCTGGCACCAAGGTCGTTTTGATGAATCCGCTGAACTTCTATCACTTCGGTGGTGTCGATCCCGGTAGCCCTGCCACCAAAACCAATTACACCGCCGGCCCGGCTCTCAACTACGGCGTTGATGAACGGGCCGAGGTAGGTCTGATCAGCCGCAATATCATACTGACTTCGGATGCTGATATCAGCAGCACCGCGATGCACTGGGGGGGCGAAATCCGCATCCTCCAAGGGTTCAAAGCGGTATCGATTCAGGGTGTCGAGCTTCAAAAATTCGGCAAGGAGCAACTCGGCGCCTACCCGATCCATTTCCATATGGCGGGCGATTTGAAGTCCTATGCGAACGCCGACAAACTGATTGACTCGAACAGTATCGACCACAGCTACAACAAGTGCATCACCGTCCACATGACGCAGGATGCGAGTATCAGCAACAACGTCTGCGCGCGCATCACCGGACACATTTTCTACGAGGAGGCGGGCGACGAGAGCAACATCGCTTTTACCCACAATCTGGGCATGGGAGCGATGAGCAACTCATTCAATGTCAACGATACCGCGACGGCCGACCGCCAAACGCTGATCAATGACTATTATTGGGTCGGCGATAACATGGTCAACAACGCGGTAATCGCTTTCGACCAGTTCAATATCTTTGATACCGATTACCAGGGTGACAGCACGCGTGGTTTCTGTGGTTATATCAATAGCATCGGTCTGGTGATCCCGTCCTCGACGCCGTTCGCCAACCCTTGTCCGTCGACGGTCCAGGTTCCACCGCCGCCGGACAGCGGGCTCCTGTACACCGGCGTGTATTTCGAGCCGCCCACCGGGTTTTGGATTACAAATCCCAGCGCCAAGCTTAGCGGCAACTCGATCGCGGGATGTCAGGACGACGGAAAGGCCTATTGGTACGTGCCCGCACCAGATCCCAGTGACAAAGCCGTGAAGTGGATTCCGATCGGTCCCAACTATCCCAGTCCACATGGGACATTTGAAAACAATCGCGGCCACTCCTGCTATCAAGGACTGTATGACGACCAGGATGTAATACAGGCTGATAGTCTGTTCGGCTACCAGGGCGGCGTCCACGACGCGGCTCATCAGCAGGTCGTGGACCAGTTCGATGGAGTTATTCTTTCGCGGATGCGTGATCGCGCGATTTGGCTCAGGCCTACGTTTTTCTATGTGAATGACGCGCGAGTGGCTAGTAGCCGCGACGGCGTAACCCTGCTGACCTCGGGCGGCGTGGACGGCAATTACCCTGGCGCGTGGGGCCTGCTGAGTAATTCAACTATCGTGGGGATGACCACTAACAATGTCGATCGGTGGGGCCCTTGCGGCGCGAAGATATTGAACAACGCGCTGCAAATTCGCGGCGCCCAGATGGGATGCATCGATGAGACTGTGCCAACTAACGCGAGTAACGGCACCTCAGGCACGACAATTGGCGGTGAGTACCTGGAGCGAGGTTATCTGACGCCGGATTGGCCAATGTTCGGATTCCTGATTTACGACGGTCCACCGCTAATCGTTAACGATCGCTTCGTAAACTATCGTGTATCGCCGGGCTCAACCGGCACTGCCCAGTTTCCGGCTGCGAACCTGCTAACTGGAACCGACGACGGTATCCTGGGGGCGTGGAACTTCTATGCGATCCCCGCCCAGAATCCCTACACCACTTACGAAGGCGACGCGGCGCTGGGTTGGTTCAACGCGAACCAGAGTTCCTATCCTACGGCTTCTACCACCAAGCAGTTGACATTTACCAACGTCGATCTCCGCCATCAGGTTTACACCGATGCAGTAAACCGTGGCGAGTTCACCGATGGCGACAAGAACACTACTATCGTTGATTTGGACGGCACTCTCAGCGGGGTTGCGGCTCTGGATCCGAAGAACAACCCCCTTCCGACGATTTCTCTCAATAACCTCGAAATCAACGCATCTTCCAACTCGGTAGACGAGTGCCTGGCGGAAGGCGCGGAGGACCTGGCGTTGGAGGGGCGTCCGACCGCGGCGATGGTGCCCAGCGCTATCGGCCAGCTCGAAATCGAGATGCTGTATCCGACCTACAACAACAACGAAGCGTTGGGCTATACGCAGACTCTGACCGTAACGAAAGATAGCATGGACTTCGCCGAGCTGTTCCCCAACTACCACGGCTCGATGACGCTCAAGAGCCGCAATGGATTAGGCGACTGGGAACCCAAGGTGACCAGCGGTTACGGCTATACCGTCACGGCGAGCCCGTTCACGACGCCTGACGACCAATTCACAACGGAAGCCGGGATTGCGTCGACCGTGGACGTGAGTATCACGGATGTCGCGAATGCCGAGATCGCTCCGCGCCATCCGTTTTATGTGCAGGTCGGCATCTGCTACAAGCCGATCGGCCAAAACCCGCCGGCGGATAATTTCACCGTCACCAAAGGCTACCGTTCCTACGGGAGCGGCAACGTTGTCCTTTCAGGAAGCATCAACGGCAAGACTATTATCAACACGGCACTGCGGCAGTTTTACAATCCGCTGCTGAATCTTTATCCAAAGGCCAATCCGGTAACGTGCAACAATCTTGACTCGCAGATGGTGCCGTTCAAAAGTTCGACTCCGCCTCCGGGATGTCCGGCGCAGGGAATAACGTTGAAATCGTCAAACCCGACGTGCACAAATTCTGGCAAAGATAAGCAGGATCAGGAGGTCTGCGTCTATCCGACCAGCCAGTTGACCGAGGTCAAAACGATCGCGGAAATGACGACGGACGGTAAACTCAACGGACCGCCTAATCTCGATAAGTTCTTTTACGACAAGAACCTGGGCATCTTGTTCTTCTGGGTGGCGCAGACCGACCCGAATGCTCGGGGGCCGTCGCCGCTCGGCAATTGCACCGGTTCGGCAAGCGACCCGCCGTTCTGTCCCGATCACACTACGGACGAGAGCTACTATATCTGTCCGCCAGAGGGATGCAGCACGTACCGGATTGTACTGAATGATCCCAACTACGTGCCGGGACAATCCGATTGTTCCGTGGAGAGCGTCTATGGTCCCTATAGCTGGCCGGCGCCGCCGAGCAATGAGAACGTGCTGGTACGGGCCGGAACAACGACCCCGATCGAGCAGGACCAGCAGCCTGGTGTCAACGACGATTTCCCGCATTACGTGTCCAAGACGCCGCTGACCTGTCCGATGACGACGCCGTGAGTCTCGCGCGCGGCCGCGGCCTCTGGTTGGAATGCGGAGGCCGCAGCCGTCGAATCAGACCGATGGGGGAGGAGCCCGTTCGAGTGCTCGCTCAGAAGCTTGAACAGCATCCACTGCAAGGTGTTATGCTTATCGGCAATCTTTCGTCATCGGGCTAAATCTGAAACGGGTCGCGTCTGGACGGTCTCTGGGCGCGCCAAAGGTACAGGAGGCGAATATGGATACGGCAGCAAGCTCCACAGGTGGAAACGGCCAGGTAGCCGAGTTCGTCGGCAGACGGCACAAGATGTTCATCGGCGGCAAGTTCGTCGAAGCAGCCTCCGGTAAAACCTTTCCCAGCTACAACCCCGCGACCGCCGAAGTCCTCGCGCAGGTGCCCGAAGGAGAAAAGGAAGATATCGATCGTGCGGTCAAGGCGGCGCGTTCCGCGTTTGAAAACCCGACGTGGAGCCGCATGACGCCCTCGGAGCGGGGCAAGCTGCTGTGGAGGCTGGGTGACGCGGTCGAGCAGCACGCGGACGAGTTCGCGACCATCGAATCGCTGGATAACGGCAAGCCCCTGATGATGGCGCGCTACGGCGATCTCGCGCTGGTCGTGGAAATGTTTCGTTACATGGCCGGATGGGCCACCAAGATAGAGGGCAACACCCTTTCGCTTTCGGTTCCGTATACGCCCGGAGCTCAGTATCACGCCTATACGCTGCGCGAGCCGATCGGAGTGGTCGGACAAATCATCCCGTGGAATTTCCCGCTGCTGATGGCCGCGTGGAAGCTGGCACCAGCTCTGGCCGCAGGTTGCACGGTTGTGCTCAAGGTCGCGGAGCAAACCCCGCTCACGGCGCTGCGCCTGGCGGAACTGATCGCCGAAGTCGGGTTCCCTGAAGGCGTGGTCAATATCGTGACCGGTTTCGGTGAAACCGCTGGCGCGGCCCTCGCGGCCCATCCCGATGTCGACAAGGTGGCTTTCACCGGCTCAACCGAAGTCGGAAAACTTATTTTAAAGGCTGCCGCCGGCAATCTGAAGAAGGTGACTCTGGAGCTGGGTGGTAAGTCGCCCAATGTCGTTTTCAAGGACGCTGATATGAATACGGCGATCCCCGGCGCGGCCGACGCCGTCTTTGTTAATCAAGGCCAGGTCTGCTGCGCGGGCACGCGTCTGTTCGTTGAAAAATCTGTCTTCGACAAAGTCATCGATGGGGTCGCGCAAAGGGCGAAGAGCATCAAGATTGGTCCGGGCATCGATCCTACGACCGAGATGGGGCCGCTCGTGAGCGACGAACAGCTAAACCGCGTCTGCGGCTACCTGGACTCGGGCCGCAAAGATGGCGCGAAGGCGGTTGCCGGCGGATCGCGCGTCGGAAACAAAGGCTATTTTGTCGAGCCTACGGTTCTCACCGACGTCAAACGCGACATGAAGGTCTACCAGGAAGAGATCTTCGGGCCGGTCGTCGTCGCGGTTCCATTTAGCGATCCTTCAGAGATCGAGCCGGCGGCAAATGATACCGTCTATGGGCTGGCCGCGGGCGTCTGGACCAACGATCTTGCCAAGGCGCATAGCGTCGCCGCCAAGCTGCGTGCGGGGACGGTGTGGGTAAACTGCTACAACATCTTCGATGCGGCGTTGCCGTTCGGCGGTTACAAGCAATCCGGTTGGGGACGCGAAATGGGGCACGAGGTGTTGAACAACTATACCGAGACCAAGTCGGTTTGCGTGAAAATCGCCTAAGGCCACATCCACTGCGTAGACGGTTCGGCTAGACGCCTCCCGGCGATCAGCCGCAAGAGATGGAAACGGCGCCGTGAGTATCAAGCTCGCGGCGCCGTTCGTTCAATCGGTCAAGCCGTCAAAGTTTCTTGCCTCGTGTGCGCAGCAAGCCGATAGCCGATTTGACGCGCTGCGGATCGGAGGCAGGCTCGATTTCCGAAGCGGTGGTGTAAATCCATCCAGCGGGAAGCTCGCGGTTTTCGTCGAGCGCGCTAAAATCCGCGGCGGACAGTATAACCGCGCCAGCCGGAGCCGCGGCTCCGATCGAGAGCGCCGCGATACCGAAGAATTCAGCCAGGCTCTCGATCGTTCCATCTACAATCGGTTCCGTTCCCAAGAGCAGGAGAAGATCGGGCTCTTCAGCGCCGAGAGAACGGATGACTTCGGTCAGGACGTCGCCGGCCCAGTCAGTCGCTTGTGGTACTCCGAGTTGTTCGGCCAAGGCTGCGGCGTCGGGAAGAACGATCGCGATCCCCGCGCGCTCGGCGATGACCGTCCGCAGGCGTCGGATCGCATCCCGTACGATCGCGATATTGGATGCCTCCGCGACTGACGCCGGCTGCAGCAACGACGGGAGCGGCGTTCCCGCCAATACTGCGTCGCGTGCTTTGATAGCGGCGAGTCCCGGTGACGCCGTGATCCAACTCGCGATCGCGGGTATCAGGCCTTCCGCGCCAATCGCTACGGCGTCGACGTCATAAAGTCGTTGCGCGTTACGATGCAGGCGCGCTTGCGCCTCCGCGTCGCCGAGCCAGTGGGCGTCGCTTAGCTGCTCGAGGCGCGCGGCGTGGCGCTCAAGCAGCGGCACGATCGCCGCGTCGGCGTGATCGCGCGCTGACAATGCCCGCCGTAATCGTGTTCGACTCACATCCGAATCCTCGAAGTATTCACATCCTCATCAGCGGGGTCTCGCGAACGCCGTCCGGCCAACTGCCGAAGTGCGCCAGCGCTTCCGGCGACGGTTTCAGCGCGGACCATTCCTTTATGAAATCATCCCAGCGCTTGCCTCGCTGGAGGCGGCGCTTGCGCTCGTCGGCGCGTGCGCGTTCTGTCGCTTCGATGTCGACGGCAAACGTGGCGGGATGGTACCGCACGCAGTAGATGTTCTCGGCCGTCCAGTTGCTGACGAGGCCAGCCTTGACGTCGGCGACTACCAGCGCCGGATCGCGCCGCAACACATCGCCGTAGCCTCCGCCTCCCGCCGCCAATTGGACGACGATATCGCCGTTGCGGCCGATGCGCGTGGGCCGGTTGATATGCTCGAAGTGATACTCGCCTTTCACCGCGCGGCCGGCTGCGAGCTCGACTGTGTTGGCGGGAATGTCGGCGTCGCCGCGTTCCATCTTTTCGAGGAGATTGGTGGCGCTCACCCCGACGCCCGGGCACGCGCTCGAAGGATAGCCGCCGAACAAGCCGATCGAACAGGAGATGTTCGAGCTCTTGCCGAGACCTTGCCAGAAGAACCACGGAACATGATACGGCACGAGCGCGGTTTCCGTTCCTGCTCCACCCTGGAATTGGCCGAAGCCGCCGCTGTCGCAGCGAAGGTTCAGAAACAGGCGCAGGAACTGGTACTCGGTCTCACTATCCTCGGCGTCCGGCGAGCGTCCGGCGTGGCACCACGGGAAGCCGTAGGCGTGGACGCCGTCCATATCGGTGCGGGCTCCCTGGCCTTCAGTATTGAGCGTCGTTGCTTCGAGGTCCGCCACCGGCACGCCGTACTGATTCACGCCGGCGAATATGATCGCGCTGCCGTTGTTCGAGTTGGGCGCGCCGACCTGGATGCGATCGGGGCTGTCGAACATCATTCGGCCCATGACCGAGGGCGTGAGGGTCATCACCAGGCTGTTCACCACAGGACTGTTGCTGACCGCCGCGTCGTCTCCAGCGTTGAACACGCATCCCGCCGGCACCACCCATTCGAACGCGCCGAGCGTCCCGTTCGAGACCGGCAGATCGTGAAACGGGTAAGCGTAAATGTAGATCGCGGCGTGCGCGGCGGCGATGTGGGGATAGCAGTTGTAGGGAGAATCGTTTTCGGGCGAGCTGCCGGTGAAGTCCATCGTGATCGTGTCGCCCTGCTTGATCGCCGTCAGCGTGCCGCGAATCAGCGCCGGCTCGCGCCCGATCGTGTCGATGAACACGGTCGAGCGGTAGATGCCGTCGTTCCATCGCGCGATGCGCCGGCGCGCGGCGCGTTCCGCTTCGACCACGAATTTGCGCAGCAGGCCGCGTACGAAATCACTGCCCTTGACGGCGGCAAGCTCCTGGATCCGAATCCGCAGCCGGTCCGCGCCGGTGACTCGTGCGCGCGTGTCGACCGCCTGCATCCGCGGCGCGCGCCCGATGAAGTTCTCCATCATCCGCAGCATGTCGCCGCGAATCCGGTAGTTCTCGCCGATTTTGATCGGCGTGAGCTTCATCCCTTCGTCGTTGCGGCTGCGCGCGCTGAGCGGCATCCCGCCCGGCTCGATCGCTCCGGTTTCGGGCTGATGGGCGAGCGCCGCCGTCCACGCGATCAGCTCGCCCTGATTGAAGACCGGCATGAACGCCATCTGATCGCAGTTGTGAATGCCGCCGTAACGGGCCTCGTTCGCGTAGAAGATGTCGCCTTCGCGCACGCCGACGGTCGGGTCCGGCAAAAACTCCTGCATCACGAACTTGACCGGCAGCGTGGCCGTTACGCAGTGGAGATAGGTCCCCGCGGACGCGTTGGCCAGGTCGCCGTTGGCCGTGTAGAGCGCGACGATCAGATCGCCAGAGCGCAGCATGCTGGTCACGCCGCTGCGGATGAAGATCTCGCGCGCCTCGTCGAGATAGTTGGCGATCTTCTCGTCGTATATTTCGTAATCGCCGGGCTCGAGCTTCTCCATGCACGCGCGCTCGAATTCGCTCACGGGCTCGGGCTTGATCCATCGGAAGACGGTGGACGGACTGACCGCGAGCGGCCGGACTCGCAGATGCTCGGGAATCTCGGGTCGGTTTGCGGTTGCGAGGCTCATAGCTTCATTTCCTCAGCGCTTCGAGATCACGAGATTCGCGGTCGCGTCGACGTCGAGTTGGTAGCCCGGCTCGAGCACGACCGTGGTGTATGCAGACTCAACCACCGCCGGGCCATCGAGATGGTTCCCAGCGCGCAGCTTCGACTGATCGTAGATCGGAGTCGCGACAGGTTTGTGCGGATCGTCCCATAGCACGTCTCTCGTTCCCGTGCGGGCCGCCGACGGGTCCGCTCCCGCGATCGGTTGAATCGGCAGGTCCCACGCGGGCGCGCCCAGTTCGGCGCGCAGCACGAAGTTGTGAATCTCGACACCGCCCTCCGGATAAACGTTCACCGGGCTGAAGGCTTCCGCATACTCGCGCTCGAAGTGCGAGTAGACGGCGAGCACGTCATCGGTCGATTGCAGCCTGAAACGCGGCGACGACGCGCGGTGGATATGGATCTGGCCGCCGTATTTCATGTCGAGATCCAAGCTGAACCGTGCCTGGCTAGCGTCGTAACCTTCGCCGGTCAGGTCCTTGCGCGCCTTCGCTTCCAGCGCCTCGACCACCTCATTGAACTCGGCGAACGAAGTGGTCGGCTGTTTGGTAAGCGGCATCAGCAGCTCGACCCGGCGCGACGCCTCGTAAATGTGGACCACCGGCATCGTCGACGCGCCCCAGGCGCAGAAGATCGCCGAGAACGGGAAAATCACGATCTTCTTCACGCCCAGTTTGCTGGCGTAACCGATACAGTGCGTCGGGCCGGCGCCGCCGAAAGCGAACAGGATGAACTCGGCCGGATCGAAGCCGCGCAGAAAAGTCTCGCGAGCGATGACGTCGGCCATGTTGGCGTCCACCGTTCGCTTGATCCGCATCGCCGCTTCTTCGACCGATATGGCGAGCGGATCGGCGATCCGGGCGCGAATCGCCTTGACCGCGAGCTCGCGGCGCAAGCGCATCTTCCCGCCGAAGTATCGATCCGGGTTGATGTAACCGAGGACGACGTCGGCGTCGGTGACGGCCGGTTCGGTGCCGCCAAGCCCGTAGCACGCCGGCCCGGGCATCGATCCGGCGCCGCGCGGACCTACCTCAAGCCGATTGCCGACGGCCTCGTTGAGCCTGGCGATCGAGCCGCCGCCGGCGCCGATCGAACGCGTCTCGAGGATGCTCATGTCGACCCAGTAACGGTCGATGATCGGGCGGAACTGGTAAAAGCGCGTCGAACCCTTCACCACCAGCCCGATGTCGAAACTAGTGCCGCCCATGTCGGTGACGATGACGTTGTCGTAACCGAGCCGCTTGCCGGCAACCGAACCGCCGATCAGTCCCGCCACCGGCCCGCCGTTGTAGGTCTGCACCGCCGAGGTGCGGTAGACCTCGGCCATGCCGCCGGTGTTGTGCACCATCATGATGCCGCGGCCGTAGCCGCTTTCGCGCAACTCGTCCGCCATTCCGGAAAGCTCTTCCCACATCGATTGATGGAGATAGGCGTTCAGGATGGTGGTGTTGGTGCGCGTATACTCCCATCGCTTCGGGACCACCTCCGACGAAAGCATGATCGGCATCGCGCCCAGGTAGGCCTCGGGAAACTCCGATTCGATCAGTTCGCGGATGCGCCGTTCATGGATCGGATTCGCGTACGAGAACAGCAGCGAGACCACGAAGCCGCGCGCGCCGCGATCAACCAGCGAACGCAGACCGGCGACGAAATGCTCCTCATCGAGCGGGCGCACCACCTTGGCGAAACAGTCGACCCGCTCGCGCGCCGGAAACACCATCTCCGGGTCAACCAACGGGATCGGCTTGGTGATGCGAGCAACGTTGCGAATCTCGCGCAGGATCGCAGCGTCCATCCAGGCCGCGCCCTTGGCGATTCTCAAGACGTCCTGGAATCCTTCGGTCGTGATCAACGCCAGCCTCGGACCGGTGCGCTGAAGCAGCGTGTTCATCGCGACGGTCGTGGAATAGCGGATGGTCTCGGTCGCCGCGAGCAGCTCCTGAAGATTGATGCCGAGTTCCGCGGCCGCGGCCTTCAGCGCCCGCATGAAGCCGACCGCGAGGCGGAAACCGGTGGTCGGCGTCTTGCACGCGGCCACGCGGCCGTCGGGCAGGCGCACGAAACAGTCGGTGAAGGTCCCGCCGATGTCGACGTCGATCGTGGCGGCGTGTCCGCTCGCCGCGCTCATGACGCCGATTCCTCGCGCGCCTTGCGCACCAGCGCGTCCAGGTTGAGTTCGATGTCGTGAGTGATCGGATGGCCGGGCGGCAGCATCTCGATCTCAATCATCGCGGCGCAACCGGGACAATAGAATTCGACGACGCGAGCCCACTCGGGGTTGTACGAGAAGGTGTACGACCCTTCGACCAGCGGGCGCCAGATTTCGTGCGGGCTGCGCGCGGCGACGAGGCAGCCCTTCTTGTAGTTGTCGCGCGCAGGCCCGAGCGATTGGCCGCAGTGATGGCAGGCCCATTCGAGCGTCTCCAAATTGACGTCGAGGTTTTCGGTGATCTGCCGCTTCATCTTCGAATTCCTTCCTGCAAGATTCTCAGCCATACGCCGCGACGAGCTTCAAAACTTGATTTCGCCATGGATGCCAACTTCGACACTTTCGCCCGGCGCGACCGCGACCGTAGTTTCGGCGCTCTCGATAATCGCCGGACCCGCGATACGCGCGCCGGCTGGCAGGCGATCCCAATCGAATAATTGGGAGGGGCGCTTTCCTTCCGCCCAAAAGACGTCGCGTATCGCTGTCCCGTACGCCTCGCCGACGCCGGCTTGCGGAAGCTCTCCCCGCCGTCCCGGCACCATCGCCTTCAAACGCAGCAGCCGCAGCCGGTCTTTGTATTCGCGCGCGCTCTCTAGGGCTGGCGACAGGTCCTGCGCGTCGCCCAGGTCGATCGCCTCGACGCGGCCATCAGCGCCGTTCACTTCGGCCTCGAGGCGGAACAGAACTTTGCCGCAATCGACGCCCTCGCCACGCATGTCGCGAAGCGCGCGATCCTTGAGCGCTTCCAGAGATGCGCGCAGCTCGCCGCCCGACGCCGCCGCTTCATACGTGTGGAGCAGATCCAAGCAAGACAGGCCAAAGGCGCTGAAGACCGGGCTTAACGGAAAAGCGTATGCGGCGGCCAAGCGCGCCTGCGCGGCGACCGCTCCGGCGAAAAGACCGCCGGCGCCTCCGGTCGCGAACAGAACCGTGCGATCGATCCGCAAGGCGCGAGCCTTCAACTGTTGCACGATATAATCGGCGATCGTCGAGGCCGCCCGGTTCAGGATGCGCAACGCCGCGGTCTCGACGCTCACGCCCGACGGATCCGCGACGCGTTCCTTGATCACGTCGCGCGCGGCCGCGACGTCGAGTTTCTTGCGTCCGCCGAGAAAGTGCTCCGGATCGAACAGGCCGAGACTGCAAGCCGCGTCGGTGACGGTGGCTTCGGTTCCGCCGAGACCGAAAGCGGCTGGCCCTGGCTGCGCGCCCGCGCTCTGTGGTCCAACCTCGAGCTGTCCCGAAACGATCCGCGCGATCGATCCGCCGCCGATACCAATTGATTCGAGCTCAAGTACCGGCAGCGAAACAGGCACGCCGTCCAGACTGGGCTCTACGGCGTAGGTCCATCGCGAGCTCCGGATGATGCTGAGGTCGCTGCTGGTGCCGCCGACATCGAGCGAAACCACCGTTTCGAGCCCGAGCCGCTCGGCCATCGCCGCGGCACCGGCGACGCCACCGGCGGGCCCCGAACCCCAGGTACGAATCGCCGTGGTCTTAGCCACGCGTGAAGTCCCGCCATTGCTCTGCGCGATCAGCAGCGGCTGGCGATAGCCGGACTTTCTGAGTTCATCTTCGACGCGATAGAGGAACCGCGCCATCAACGGATGCAGGTAGGCGTCGAGGACCGCCGTGTGGATGCGGACGAAGGGGTCTGGCGTCAGCGTCACCTGATGAGAAGGCAGCACCGGCACGGCTCCGAGATAATGGCGTGGATACTCGGCGGCGATGAACTCGCGCACGGCGCCTTCGCGTTGAGCGAGATCAGGGCCATTCTCGAGCGCGATCACGATTACTCGCGCTCCCCGGTCGAGCAGCCGGCGCAGAGCCTGCACCGTCTGGGCGGCGGCGTCAGCTCCCGGCGCAGGGAGCGGCTCGATCAGCGATTTCGCGATTGGCAGGCGCTCGGGAATGCGAGTGATGAATTCGTCCCGCAGCGACTTGGCCAAGAGCAGGCCGACCTTGGCGCCGCTGCGATTGATCAGCGCGTTGGTGCCGACCGTAGTCGAAAGCCGGACCACGTCGGTCTCGGCGAGGAACGCCGAGCGCTGCAGACCGAGCGCGGAGGCGGCGTTGTCGATGCAATTCAGAATTCCTTCTGTGAGATCGTGCGGTGTGGTATCGACTTTTGATCGCACCGTGCCGCGAGGTCCGGTGACGTAGCCGTCGGTGAAGGTCCCGCCAGTATCCAGCTCGATCGTGAAGCCCACAATCCGCTCTCCTCTGTATCAGGGCCGCTGAACCCCGTCGTCCGATATGTGGAAGCGCCGCCCGGGCCGGACGAATGCCACCTCCGCGGCGACACTAGCGCTAGTAACGACGATTCCGATTTGATGTCAAGCGAAGGCCGGAGCAGGTTCGCTGACGATTGCCGCACAAGCTTATTTTCATTGTTCGTTGTAGCGCACGTACTGAAAATCGAGCGGCTGGCCGTCGATACCACGCGCGGGCGGCGCGACCCAGTTCGCGAACGCTCCGGCTTCGAGCACCGGCCGCGCCATCAGCGACTTGATGTAGTCGCGATCTCCGTTCGAAGGAAGCAGGTCGGGCAAGCGACGTGCGAATTCCTCCTGGCTCAGCAATTCGCCGGACGCCTCAAAGCAGCCGCCAGCGTAAGTGCCGACCTTTCGATTGAATCGGACGGACGGCAGTTTAAGCTTCATTCCGACACCTTCGAGA
The DNA here is from genome assembly GCA_050010455.1 of Binataceae bacterium (SeqCode). Taxonomy (GTDB): domain Bacteria; phylum Desulfobacterota; class Binatia; order Binatales; family Binataceae; genus DATJOQ01. The sequence goes on from JBEKLA010000046.1 coordinate 21,431, forward strand.
TGGCGGTTCCAGCGCTCGACCACCTTCTCACAGTCAGCGGTGTAGGCCTCGCGCACGGTTCGATTCACGGCCAATCGCGGAGCGATTTCCTTCTCCACCAAGCCGCCGTTTTCGAACAACTCGATTCGGCTCGCGCCTTCGAGCAAGCGATGGTCGGTAAACTGCTGCTGTTCCTTCGGACGGCCCTTGAGGCCCGCGGCGAAGTAGGTCGCGGCGTTGGTCGATACCTCCGCGCCAAAGAGATCGAGCGAGGCCGAATACCAGAGGTTCAGGTAGCGCTGGATGGTCGCAAGATCGAGCGCGCCGTGGGCGCGCGGCTCCTTGCCATCGCGCATCAGCCCAGCCGAGCGCTGCACCACCCGAGCGATACCGGTTTCGCCGACGAACATATGATGGGCTTCTTCGGTAAGCATGAAGCGGCAGGTCCGCGCCAGCGGATCGAAACCCGACTCGGCCAGCGACATCAGCTGAAACTTGCCGTCGCGATCGGTGAAGGTGGTGAACATGAAGAACGACAGCCAGTCGTCGATCGGATAGTTGAAAGCTTCGAGAATCCTGGGCTTGTCGGCGTCGCCCGATCGCCGCCGCAGCAACTCCTGGGCTTCCTCCCGCCCGTCACGCCCGAAGTAGCGTTGGAGCAGGTTAACCATCGCCCACAGATGACGCCCCTCCTCGACGTTGACCTGGAACAGATTGCGCTGGTCGTAGAGCGATGGGCACGAGCGTCCCAGCCGGCGCTGCT
>JBEKLA010000047.1:0-21983 GCA_050010455.1 Binataceae bacterium (SeqCode)
GTGCACCGGCGTTCCGACCGGCGCCGCGATATCGATACCGTCGTGCATGGCTCCGTGGCGCATTCCAAAGCCAGACGAGACTACGCCACCTGAGACGGGCCAATCAAACCGCGGGCGAGCGCCGGCAGCCTTCTGTTGAATCGATCCGCGGGCTACCTGATTTTGCGGCGATCCTGCCGCGCAGCCGCACAGCGCGACCGCGATACACAGCGCGAGGCCGATACTCGCCCGCCGCCACCATCGCCGCTTCGCGCTAGCCACCGTTACGCCGCCTCACAACCTCTCGCCTCGCACCCCTCGCGCGAGCCCGCGATCAACCTAACTCACAATCGACGTTGCTTATATCGGGACACTTATTCCTCGAATCCGTGCTTGCCGACCATTTTGACGAAGACGCACTCGCCGAAGTATTCCTCCTGCCATTGCCCGCCGACTCGGCGGATACGCACCAGAGTTTGCAGGTCCTCGTCGCCGATCGGAGCGACCAACCGGCCATCCGGCGCGAGTTGCGCAAGCAACTGCCGCGGGATTCCCGGCATCGCCGCCGTCACCACGATCACGTCGAACGGCGCGGCTTCGGGCCATCCTTCGGAGCCGTCGCCGCATCGCAGGAAGCAGTTAAGGATTCCGAGGCTACTGAGCAGTTCGCGGGCGCGGCGATGCAGCTCCTCGATGTATTCAATCGAATACACCGACGCGGCCAGTCGCGCCAGGATCGCGGTCTGATAACCGGAGCCGGTGCCGATTTCGAGCACGCGCTCGGTACCGTTCAAATCCGCGACCTCGGTCATCAGCGCAACCATGTACGGCTGCGAGATCGTCTGATCCGCCGCGATCGGCAGCGCCGAGTCCTCGTATGCGTGCTCGATGGCTTCAGGCGCAACGAACAGATGGCGCTGCAGTTCACGCATCGCGGCGAGCACGCGCGGCGACCGGATCCCGCGCCGCTCCAGTTGCTCGACCACCATCCGCTCCCGCGCTTCTTCCAGGTCCATCGTCCTGCCGGCCGTCGTTCGCTCGTGCCCGGGCGTGAATCGCCCGTTCTCCAGAACTGCGACCCGATATCATTATAGCCGGATCGGTCGCGTTGGAGTAGGTCGTGCAGCCGTTGGTACTGGCTTAATTCGGGCTTCAGTGTCTTAAGTTCAAAGCGTGAGTGGCTTACTTTGCGGGACTAGCTGGGATCGGACGGGATGAAGCGGGACAGAGCGCCAAGCTCACGTTAAGCGCTCGTATTTGTTAAAACCCTTTTCGAGGTCGGCAAAGGCAACGTGGCCATTCTCGCCAGCAATCAGGCCAACCAGTCTACGGCCCATTTGCTCGTCAGCTACGAGAGACCAACAAATCAGAGGCAACGTGATCGTGCTGATGGTCTTGCCGTGGTTATAGCGGAATTCCGCGCCCCAACCGTCTGCCGGGAGGATCTGGACGATCTCACGGTGTAAACTTTTCGACGCTGCCATTTCGCATATCTGAGGGCCGGGCGACTCGTTTGTCACCCGGCCCCCTTTGGCCAGCCGGAGAAGGGGGGACAACTCACAGACTGGCAAAGGCATAATGCGTCACCGGCAATGAGCGAGTCAAGCAGTCACAGGATGTTAACTAAGTGTCATTCTGCCCTAAGGGCGAGCGCGGCGGCATGGCGAGGCTTCATGGCTGATCCCAATTAAAGCTCATCTGTGCAACGGCGCTCTTCTTAAACACACGCGCGAATTTTGCCCTAAAATCGTCCATGTTGTCGCAGAGTTTCATTATCGTTACTACTCGCTCAATTTGATCGTGAACCTTCTGGCGTCCGAACTCTTTCAACCATTGGTGATGATTCTGTTGGAAGTGTGGATCGGGATTGATCTCGCGAAGTTTTTTCCCAATATCTTTGTCAATGGCGTCATATACAAACGCCATGATGTACTTGCCCCAACGGAGCGGTCGCGATCGCGAGGAATAGTGAATGCCCTCAAGACGGGCAAGCTCAAACCAGAATTCTTGCGGAAACATCCGCGCCCATTCCTGTAGATCGTCTGCGATGAATGCCTGAAGTTTGAGCTGATACTCGCGTTGTTTTTTAAACGCACCATAGCCCGTTACTTCATCTATCAGGGCGATGATTCCGACCTTGGCGCAAGCGCGCGTAATAATCTCCGCCTGTTTTGCGATTATTTCCTCGTGTGGTCCAAGCTTTCCCGCTTCCCTAGCCCTCAAATACGCATCGCAAATGTCCAACAATAACGTTGCCTCGAAACCGTTGCCGGTAAATTGCGTGCCAGAGATCACAAATCGAATTGCCTGATCCAGAATTGATTGACTATCAATAAACTCACGAAGATTAGCGGTCTCAATGTAGCGCGAAATATCTCCATGTCCTCGCCCGGTAAGCGCGCGCACGACTTCCCGCTGGGCCATTACGCGCTTGCCGTCATCAAGCACGTATACAGGGAATTTCGCATCTCCGATCTCTAAATTGCCTCGAAACAAGGCGACCGGAAGGCCCTCTGGATTCTTCATTAGGCTCTTTTTTGGTGGTTTGACCAGGTCGTTTGATACTTGCTCGATGGTCGATTTTGGCCCGGTCTTTTTGGCCTTCGACCAGCGGGCCTGAACTGCCTTTCGTGCAATTTCCTGTCGTTCTTCGGCAGTGAGTACGTTGGCGCGCGCCCGACCACCCTTAGCCGCTCCCAGTTTCGATAACTCCGAGAACAATTCCGACTTCGCGTGTTCGTCCATAACCGTAGAGGATACTTGCCCGAGGAAATTAAATCAATACCTGCTCCGAGCAAGTATTGACACAAGCGCTCGGGCAAGTATAGGATGCGGTATGGTGATGAGTATGAGACTTCACTTAGCCCCGACATCCGCGCTCATCGATGCGCGGGGCCATAACGAAAAGGCCCGGAACCCTGTCCGCTTGGGAGCGACGGGGAACCGAGCCGTGGTGAGCCTTTCCAATAAACCGACCGGCGTGAGTGCTTGTAACACCCGCGCCGGTCTCACCCCAATGCATCCGGGTGAGCGGACACAATTGAAGCTGGCAACATCATTGTTGCTCCGCAGACCCGGCCCGTCAAGTCACGGAGCTGGCAATGAACCTTCTACCGTTCGAGAAGCAAGTCCAAGTCATCGCGGGCCTTACCGAAGGCTGCTCGATACGCGCCACTGAGCGCCTTACCAACGTCAACCGCAACACGATCATGAGTCTCGGCCTTCGCGTCGGCGATGGTTGCGTTCGGCTACACGATCGCCTGATGCGCGATCTCCAGGTCAACGCCATCGAGCTTGATGAGCAGTGGGATTTCATCCAGAAAAAGCAAAAGCGCGTGCACTCTGGCGACTCCGCTGACTTTGGCGACGTGTGGCTGTACGTCGCACTCGCGGCCACGCAGAAGGCCGTAATCAGCTACGTCGTCGGGAAGCGCGACACGGAGCATACCGAAGCGCTTGCGCTTGATCTACGCGCACGGATTCTCAACCGCCCGCAGATCACGAGCGACGGCTATGCACCGTACTACAACGCGATCACGCTGGCCTTTCAGACCGACGTTGATTATGCGGTCCTGACGAAACAATACGTTGGCGATTCCAATTTGCCTGACGCGGCGCATCGCTACTCGCCTGGCCACGTCATCGGCGTTGAGCGGAACGTGATAAGAGGCAGGCCCGATCCCGACCATATCAGCACCAGCTATGTCGAGCGGTTCAACCTGTCGAGCCGGATGCAGATGCGCCGATTCACGCGCCTAACAAACGGATTCTCAAAGCGGCTAGAGAGCCACCGCGCGGCCGTCAATCTGTGGGTCTGCTTCTACAACCTCTGCCGGTATCACGAGACGCTGCGTTGCACGCCCGCTATGGCGCTTGGCGTCACTAACCACATCTGGAGCATCGCGGAGCTTCTGAGCGCTGCGTTTGAGCCTACAGACGTACCGCCGCTGCCGAAGGAGCCAAAAACGACGCTTAGGCCGGGAACAACGCCGTTCAGGCTGCGCGTAATTCAAGGTGGGAAAATAAGCAAACCGAAGTAAGTTTCGGCCGGCTGCGGCAGGCTTGCCTGTATTTATCACATGCGGCATTGCGAAGCAAGACTGATCACTATAAATTGCTTGACCGAGCGGATAGCCAATCGGCATGGCGATTGCGTCATGGGTAGGTGCCCTATTTAAAACAGGGAGATTTTTGCACATGTTTGAAACACAAAACGAAGAAGTGACCCGAAACTACACAGCTTTTGTGCAAAAATTACCCGAGATCGTCGCATCCCATCGGGGAAAATTTGCCCTCATGAGAAACGCTGAGATTGTAGAATTCTTTGACACCGCAGCCGATGCTTTTCGGGCGGGGCAAAAAATTTTTCGTGATCAACCGTTCTCTATTCAAGAAGTCACAGACGTTCCGATAGATCTCGGATTCTTCTCGCATGCCGTGCCTTAGCGGTCAGTATAATCCGGCGATTGGTCTACTGATCAACGTTGGCGTTCTGCCGCCTGGCACCGTTACACCAACCGGAATCGGCAACGCTCAACTAACGGCTTTCCCGGCCTTAATGGATACAGGTGCGAGCAACACGTGTATATCTCCTGCTGTCATACAGACCTTGAAACTAGCGCCTATTGGCAAGCTGCCCATGATATCGGCCACGCATACGATTCCCGCAAATCAGTATCTAGTTGACATTGCCCTGCTGTTTGGCCCAGGCGCACTCTTTGTTCCAAATATTCAAGTCGGCGAATTTACAGCAGTCCCGCAAAGTCCCTTTCAGATTTTAGTAGGCAGGGACATTATTTGTCGTGGCTCGCTCGCGCTCTCATTTGACGGCCACTTCACGTTTTCCCTCTGACTGTCTTAATTGCCCGCTCTCAGTGTCTTAATTACGCCAGTACCCAGCCGTTCAGCGGGCGGCGGCGGGCGACTTCCCGAGGCAGCATTTTTTGTATTTTTTGCCGCTGCCGCACGGACACGGGTCGTTGCGACCCGCCGCGTGAGAGGCTTCGCCGTCGGCGGACCGCAATTGATCGGCGATGCGCTCGATCGGTTCCCCCGATTCCCTGAGCGACGCCATCTTACGCAGGTACGGCCGGCTGTAGATGAAAAATCGCTTCAGGCCGGCGCAGAGATAGTTGAGACCTTCTTCGCCGTCCGGCGTGCGGATGAAGCGGTCCTTCGGACATCCGCCATTGCACGAGGTGAGGACTTCGCACTCCAGGCAATATCGCGGCAGGCGATCGAGTTTATCGCTCCCGAACTTGCGCTGTGCCACGCTCTCGATCATCTCGCCAAGATGCGTCTCGCGGATATTCCCGATTCGGTGCTCCGGCACGACGAAATGATCGCAGGAGTAGAAGTCGCCGTTGTGCTCGACCACAACGACGTCGCCGCAGGTCCGCTTGAACACGCATAGCGCGTGCTCGACCCCGGCGAACGGCCGCAGCGCTTCATCGAAATTCTGGATCGCGATTCGGCCGATATCGCGCTTGACCCATTCCTCGAAAACCGCGCACAGGAACGTGCCGTAAGCTTCCGCCGGCACCGTCTCCGGGCTGACGCCGCCCTTTGCGTCGCGGACCACCAGCGGGAGAAATTGCAGGACCTCGGCGCCGATCTCTTTGAAGAAACGATAAACGACCCCGGGCTCGCGGACGTTCGCGTCATGAACGACGCAGAGCACGTCGCAGGGGACGCGATATCTCTTCAGCATCCGATACGCCGCCATCACTTGCTTGTGCGTCGCCTGTCCACCCTTGGCCAAGCGATAGCGGTCGTGCAGCTCCTTCGGCCCGTCGATGCTGAGCCCGACGTGAAAACTCTCCGCCGCGAGAAACCGACACCATTCCTCGTCGAGCAACGCGCCGTTGGTCTGGATGCCGTTGAGAATCTGCCGGCCGGCGGGGCGATGCTTTCGCTGCAGCTCGGCGATTCGCCGGAAATAATCGAGCCCCAGGATGGTTGGCTCGCCGCCGTGCCACAGAAAGAAAATCACGTCTTTCGGGCTGGCCTCGATGTGCTGGACGATGTAACGCTCGAGCAGATCGTCAGCCATGCGCGGCGCTTCGCCGCCCGGATAGAGGTCTTCCTTTTCGAGGTAATAGCAGTAGGTGCAATCGAGGTTGCAGATCGCGCCTGCCGGCTTCACCATCACCTGGAATTCCCGCGCAGCCGTGACCATTACTTGCTACCTGGTATCGAACGATGACAGCTTCCCGACGCCAGCATCATAGTGCTAGCAAGCGGAGCTATCAAAATATACGGCTGTGCCGCCAAGGGATGTGCTCGGCGGCGTCAATCGGAGGGCGCGCGGCGCAGTTTTCCGCGATCGGGAATGTTACCAGCAGATGCCGCGATAGTTGGAGAAGCGCGCGACGCTGTCACCGAGGCTGGCAAAATCGATCAGCGCCCGCTTATGGCGCAAGCGTTCTTTGAGTCCGGGTTGAATATCGATTGGTTTGCCGAAGATCAGGACTTCGGCCCAATCGATTAGGGCGTCGAGACTCGAAACCAGCAGATGGCACAGGTCCGCTTTCGAGCCGCCCGGGCACGAGTGATGGCCACGCTCCGTCGGGAGCGGGAGATCGGGATCGTAGACGCGGACGTCGGCACCGCGCCTGAGCAGTTCCCCACCGAGCTTGTTGAGCGGGCTTTCGCGCAAATCGCCACTGCCGGCTTTGAAACTCAGTCCGACCAACCCAATCCGATGGCCGCCGCTGGCAAGCGCCATTTCCAATCCCAAGCCGAACTGATGGTCGTTGCTTGGTTCAAGCGCCGAGAGCATCGGAGTCGCTAATTTTAAGTTGCGCGCCATCGACAGCAACGCGCTCAGATCTTTCGATAGACACGAACCGCCGTAGGAGAATCCGGGTTTGAGATAGGCCGGCGACAGATTCAATTGATGATCGCTCGCAAGGATGCTCATCACCCGGCGGCCGTCGAGCTTCGCGCGGCGGCAGATATTACCAACTTCATTGGCGAAGCTGACTTTGGCTGCATGGAAGGCGTTGCACGCATACTTCACCATCATCGCGGTGTCCGGATCGGTGCGCATTTGAGGACCCGGCAGATGGCCGAACAGGGCGGCCAGGCGATCACCGCTCGAACGATCGGACTCGCCGATTAACGTCAGCGACGGCGTGGCGAAGTCCGAAAGCGCGCTACCCTCGCGCAGGAATTCCGGACTCGCGCACAGGCCGAAGCCTTCGTTCAGACGCCGGCGGCTTGCTGCCTCCAGCGTCGGACCCAGCAGCGTGGCAAACAGGCCTGGCAATACCGTGCTGCGAATCGCTACCACGTGCCGGTCAGAGTTCCCGCGCAGACTGCCTCCCAAGTTCTCGAGCGCGCTGATCAGCGCACGCAAGTCCTGGTAGCCGTTGGCGGCGCGCGGCGTGCCGACGCAAACCAAAGACAACTCGCGGTCGTCGCTAGTCACGCCACATTCGGCCCGCAGCTTTCCGGCGTCCACCGCGGTGCTGATAGCGCGGTCAAGCCCGGGTTCGACAACCGGGCTCTCGCCACGATTGATCGCGTCGACACGGTCTTGATCGACGTCGAGCCCAACGATGTCATGACCTGCAAGCGCCAGACATGCCGCGCTTACACATCCTACGTAGCCAAGTCCGATTACTGCGACGCGCATTACGAACCCCCCCGGAGGATCGGGTTTAGACCGTAACGCGGAAACGGACTGTAAAGATTTTCGCAGCGCGGCGCGCGCCCGCGTCAGAAAATAACGGCGGCTGGCCGAATCCTCAGGCGCTAAAATTTTAGCGTTGGGGATTTATTGGCTATCGTCTTGCCGGTGGGGGGAGAACAGCAGAACTTTCTGCGAACGAACCTCGCTTTGGATAGTGGTCTCGTCGCTCGATTCGGTGTCTCGTCCGTACATACGAAACGCGTACAGACATATTCCCGCGATCAGTGTCCACGCCAGTCCGACGAGGATCACCGCGCTTAGATAATACGCATGCAGCACCCGCGGCGGGGAGGAGCCGAAGCATAGCGGGCAGGCATAGGCGGCGGAGGGAATAAGCATCCCGCCGACGATCGCCGATAACGCAGCCTTACGCCAAGTAAACGAGAACATAGAGTATGGGCCAGAGGATCACGACGAACAGCCAATACAATGAGCACGCGGACACGCCTCGCCAGTCCGAGTCGTAATGCCCGCGCCATACCCGCATCGTCATCACGCCGAGGACCAGCAGCGCGCCCACGACGTGAACACCATGCGCACCGACGATTAGATAGAAGAGCCCACCATAAAGGCTCGAGGTCATCGTCAAGCCAAAGTGAAGGAGCCGCACCCATTCAACGCCCTGAAGGGCCAGGAAGGCAACGCCGAGCACGCCCGTAACCACCATCCATCGGACCGCCACCGTAAGATTATGCGCTCGCAACGATCGCACCGCCCAGCGAATCGTGAAGGCGCTCGCCACGAAGATTAGCGTATTGAATCCAGTCTCTGCGATCGGCAGGCGCGGCTGATCGGGCGGCGGCCAGAAGGACGCCGCAGCACGCGCCACCATCAGCGAGCTGATCAGGCCTGCAAACATCATCACTTCGGAAGCGATGAATATGAGGACGGCGAGGGAGGGATCTATCTTTTTGCGCTCCCCAAGCCGACCCGAGCCGCCACCGTCGCCTATCGCGAGCCGAGGCGTTGGGTTAACTATTTGCGGAAGTGGGGTTGCAGCAGCCAAAAGTCCGTCTCTCTCACTTGCGCCGTACGATATCCGGCACCAGCGAAATCGCAAATCCAATCAACATCAACACCGGAACCAGCGCAAGGATATAAATAAGCGCGTCTTCCGATCGCAGACGCATGTAACGACGGCCCACGATGCAGGCCTCGATAAGCGCGGCGCCGAAAATGACGACGAGCGCCATCTCGCCAGGAATCCGCAGCGCTACCGTCAGGACTCCTACGATCAGCAGTCCGACCAGTATCGCGAAAGTCTTTAGTACGTCAGAGGCACCCGAAATAGCTTGTTCCATCGGAATTAGCTCCGTGTTAGGCCACGCTGGGGCTCAGATAGACCAACGCAAACAGGAAAATCCAGATGAGCTCGACAAAATACCAGTACAGACACGCGTACTTGAGCTTTCGTTCGAGCCACTCGGCCGGCTTATCCGGAGTCGCCATCACGAACAGGCCAAGGAAGACTACGACACCGGCAAGTAGATGGAGCGTGTGGAGGCCCGTGCCTAGATAGTAAAAGCTCCAGAACATCCCGGTCTGCGGCGTGAGGCCTTCGGCAAAGTCGCCGGCGTACTCGAAGCCTTTGACTACCAGGAACAGCAATCCCAAAAGCGCGGTGATACCAATGAAACGTTTCAGGCCCGACAAATCGCAGCCCCGCGCCGCGGCCTGCGCCAGCGCCGCGGTCATGCTGCTGGTGAACAGAATCAACGTGTTGATGCTGCCCAGAGGCCAGTTGACGTGCGCGCCCTGCGCTCCCCATCCCCCGCGATAGAGGCCCATGAGGACGAAGGCGCACAGAAACCCGCCGAAAACCATGGTTTCGCCGGCCAGGAAGACCCACATCCCGACCTTGCCGATTTCGTACGAACTCGGCGGCGCCTGTTCCGGCAGATGAGCGATACCGGCATCGACCGTGCTGCTCGTCATTTCATCACCCCACTTTAGTTAGTCGCGGCGGCCGCAAGAGGAGCTGCGTCCTGTGGCAGAAAATCCTGCTTGGCGCCAGGCACGCTGTACTCGTAGGGCCCGCGATAAACGACCGGGATCGCTTCGAAGTTTTCATGAGGCGGTGGCGATTCGGTCGCCCATTCCAGGGTGGTGGCGTTCCACGGATTGGCGGTCGCCCGCTCGCCGCTGAACAAGCTGATGAAGAAATTAATCAAGAACGGAATCTGTCCTATCACCAGCAAGATCAGACCGATCGTGGCGATCACGTGCAGCGGCTGCAGCGGCTGGTAGAAGGTATAGGCCTCAGGCGAATAGACCCGGCGATGGCCGCCGCCGATTCCGATCAGGAACAGCGGAATGAAGATAATGTTGAAGCCGATCCAGGTCAGGAAGAAATGGAGCTTGCCCAGAAACTCGTTCATCATGCGGCCGAACATCTTGGGGAACCAGTAGTAGATTCCCGCAAAAGCGGCAAACAATGACACCGGCACCAGGGTGTTGTGGAAGTGCGCGACCACATAATAGCTGTCGTGCAGATAGATATCGGTGGCGTCGGTTCCCAGGGGAATTCCGGTGACGCCGCCCAATAGAAACTGCGCCAAAGCGCCGCATGCGAATATCATCGCGGCCGTGAAAGTTATCTGGCCGCGCCACAGGCTTGCGATCATCGCGAAAACCATCGTCGCGAACGGGACCGAGATCGCGATGGTCGCGATGCTGAACGGCTCTGCCAGGACTGGGTCAATCCCGGCCACAAACATATGATGCGCCCAGACAATGAAACTCAGCCCCCCGGCGATCAACATCGACCAGACGATGACGCGGTAGCCGAAGACGGGCTTGCGCGCGAATGCCGGTATGATCTCGAAAAGGATTCCGAACCCTGGAAGCGCGAGCACATAGACTTCAGGGTGCCCGAAAAACCAGAACAGATGCTGGAAAAGCAGCGGGTCGCCGCCCTTTTGCGGCAGGAAGAACCCCGTCCCCACGATCCGATCACACAACAGCATCACGCCTCCGGCGAGAAGCGGGCCAACACTGAGCATGAACAGAACCGTGGCTACCAACTCCGACCAAACCATCAACGGCATCCGCCATATGCTCATCCCCGGCGCGCGCATCGCGATCGCCGTGGTAAGGAAGTTGATGCCGCCCATCAGTACTGACGCGAACTCAATCGCTACCGCGAGGATCCAGAGGTTGATTCCCCAGTTAACGCCGGCCGTGTAAGGAGTCGAGTCCGACAGAGGCGGATAGCTGGTCCATCCAGCGTTCGCCGCGCCGTACGGCACGAAGAAAGAGCCCAGCAGTATGAGCGAGCCAACAGCGATGGTCCAGAACGAGGCCATGTTGAGGCGGGGAAAGGCCACGTCCCGCGCGCCGACCATCAGCGGTATCAGGAAGTTACCGAAGGCGCCCAACAGTATCGGCATCGCCATGAAGAAAATCATGATGCTGCCGTGCATCGTGACCATCTCGTAATACTGCGCCGAGCTTACCTTGCCCCACATCGGAACCGAGCTACCGGGCCAGGCGAGCTGCCATCGGAATACGAACGAGAGCAATACCCCGATGAACCCCATGAACAGTCCTAGAAACAGGTATTGCTTGGCGATCACTTTGTGATCTACCGAAAAGACGTACCGGCCCCAGAAACCGGGTTCGTGATGGGCCTCGGCGGGAGCGTGCCTGGGGTTAAGCTCAGCCATGATTCACCCCTTCGTTTCCGTGTCGCGGCGGATTTACATTGGACGCCGTCTTGTGCCGCGCGATCGCGCTTTGCCGATGCTCGTTGAGCCAGGGTTGAAATTTTTCGGGCGACTCGGCAACGATGGTTCCCTTCATCGCGTAATGCGAAACACCGCAAAGCTGCGAGCAGGCGATTTCATACTTCCCTTCTTCAGTTACCTCGAACCACGCCGGAATCTCTCGGCCGGGAACCGCATCCTGCTTCAAACGGAAGGCCGGCACATAGAAGCTGTGAATCACATCCTTCGAGGCGATGACCAAACGAACCTTGGTATGGGTGGGCACGGTGAGCGTGTTGGCTCGGGAGAATTCAGCCGGCCCGCCAAATTTGCCGTCGGGTCCTGCATACGTGAACTGCCATCCGAACTGAACCGCCCAGACCTTAACGGTGAGTGCGCCCTCAGGTATGTCTTCCTTGACCGAATTCCACACGGGCACCGCCATGGCGTCGATCGCGACGTCAAAACAGACGACCACGAAAACAGGCACCAACAGCCACTTGAGCTGCCGCCAGCTTCCGCCGTCGATGTAACTCGCGCGGCCTCCCTCTTTGCGGCGGGATGTGATCAGGAAAAAGATGATCGCGGCTTCAGCCAGAAGAAAGAACGTGCCGGTCACGTAAAGGATGAAGCGGAATGTCGAGTCGATGCCGGGGCCGAAGGTCGAAACGTCTTTAGGAAGCCACCCTAGTATCATAGCGTCACCATCTGCTGCGCTGCCTGATGCGTCCGCACCCGAGCGTTCGCGTTGCCGACAAGCTGGCGCCGGACAAAATTGCGGCAAACTAGCTGCGCATCCATGAAAACCCCCTATGGCTCCGGTGGTAATACGATCGCGGATTCATTCAAAAGCGCCGTATGATTAACCGAGATAAAAAGATAAGTCAACGTACCTTATCGCTTTCATTGACGGGAATCGTTTTGCCGTGCACGGCCGGATAATTAATTAACGGGCAATACCAGACCTAATTAGCCTGAACCGACCTCTCATATACTGAAATCCCCCTCCACTGCCGCGGCGTCGCTCGATCATCGAGCCCAAGGACAGGCATAAACGGGCCTGGTTGCGTGATCGTAACAGGTAGTGCGCGGCAAGACTTAGTGTTAGCGGGGGACTCTGAGTTTGGCGGGGTTTTATTTGGTCGGGGCGGCCGGATTTGAACCGGCGACCACACGCACCCCAAGCGTGTGCGCTACCAGTCTGCGCCACGCCCCGACCTTTGCGACAGGATGCTCGCGCCGTCCGGCTCGGCGGACGACGCGGCAATCAATTGTGATCCAACCGGGCGCTCAGCACAACGCCCGATCAGCCGGACTCAGTGCTTGGCCTTTTTCGCGACCCGCGGACGCCATTGCGCGTACGATCGCAGATCGACCGTATACGACCACGCGCCACGCGGCTGATTGATCAGGCGCACGATCTCGTCCGCAATCTGCTCCGGCGGAACGAAGAACGACGGATCGACATCGGGCATCGATTCGCGCACGCGCGGGCTGTCGACGGCGCCGTCAACATCGAGCGCGACCGAATGGATACCGACATGGCCATACTCGTAAGCCACGCTGAGGGCGATCGCTTTTTGCGCATCCTTGGACGCGTTGTAGGCGGCGAATTGCGCTGGGCCCAGCCGGGTCTCGGAACCGAGCAGGAACAGGATCGTGCCACCGGCGTTGCGCGCTTGCATCCGCCTGACGACTTCCTGAGTGCAGAAGAACGGCCCGTAGGTATTGACCTTCATCTGGAAGTCGAAATCTTCTTCGGCGGTTTCGGTCAGCGGCTTGCGCAGGTATGCGCCGGCGTTGTTGATCAGCACCGAGATCGGGCCAAGCTCACTCTCGACCGCGGCGATCGCAGCCAACACCTGCTCGCGTTTGCCGACGTCGGTCGGTGTTACGAGGGCGCGCCCGCCGGCCTGTCGGATGAGATCGGCGGTTTCTTCTAGTTGAGACTTGGTGCGAGCGATCAGTCCGACCGCGAAACCTTCGCGCGCAAGACGCTGCGCGATATCGCGGCCGATTCCGCGTCCCGCACCGGTGACCAATGCGACTTTCGGTTCTGGCATGAACGGGCATATTACCCATCCCGTGCGTGACCGCAAGTGGTCGCGTGGTAAGACTCGACAAAAAGCCGATCAGCTCAACAGTCCATCACTGCTCGGCAATGGTCCTGGCGTTGAAAATCCGAGTTGGGTCACCTGCCTCCAAGATGCTACAATTCGTACGAATCAGGCGCCCGCCAGGGTTCGGAGCCGGTTGCGATTATCTCAGCGGCTGCTGACGGCTGGGTTCCCGATCGCCGACAATCCAGTGAGTCGCACAACCGCTATCTTCTTCGCGTCCATTCTCGCTGCCGCAATTGCTCTCGGATCGTGCTCGGTCGGCCAGCAAGCGACGGCGCCATCCTACGCAAACCCGGCGGCGGCAAATGTCGCCACGTCGCAAAGTCCTCCCGCCCAATCCGGGTTGCTGCAAATGCCAGCGCCTACGCCGATACCGCAGCAGGCGGCTGCGAACGCCGTCCCGGCGAACACCAATTCCGATTCGACGCTTGAAATCGCGCCCGGCGTATTGCCGCAGGCGTTCGCGACGCCGTCGGCCGATCAGTCGGGCACGAACGCCGCGCCCGACGCTGGTAACGCGCAGGACTACGCCAACAATCAGAACGCGGCGTCCGGTCCGCTGCCTTCATACGCCGGGATCGACGACTATATGAATCAGGAGGCGTCCTATGAGGCGGTCGGTACCGGGCTGCCGATGACGGCGATGCTCCCGCCCACATCTTGGTATCCGTTCTACTATCCGTATTTCTATCGCAATTACTATCCGTTCTGGGGTCCGCCGCCGATTATAGTCGGCCCGCCGATACGGCGTGTTTATATTGCTCCGCCACCGCCACCGCCGCCGCCCCCGCCTGGGGGACCGCACTGGCACGGCCTAGGCCCGGGCCGCGGGCACTACCGCTGAACTTTGCCAACGGCCGCGACGCTTCTATTCCGCGCAGGGTAAGTGCTAGCGTCTCCGATATGCTGATCGCGGTGGACGTGGGTAACACCCACACGGTTATTGGGATCTATGAGGGTGAGCAGCTAACCCATCATTGGAGGATCGCCACCAATCACGAGCGCACCACCGATGAACACGGGGCTTTGCTCAGCACCCTGCTGGCCGGCGAGGGGCTGGAAGTGCCGCCCAGGCCGGACGGAGTGGCTATCGCGTGCGTGGTTCCGCCACTGAACCAGGTGATGGAGCAGTTGACGCGGCGCTATTTCAAGTGTGAGCCGCTGATGGTTGGGCCCGGAATCAGGACCGGGATGCCGCTGCTCTATGAGAACCCCAAAGAGATTGGGGCGGACCGTATCGTCAACGCGATCGCCGCCTACGATCGCTACCGATGCGCGTGCATCGTGGTCGACTTCGGCACCGCGACCACCTTTGACTATGTGACCGGGCGCGGCGAATACGTCGGGGGCGCGATCGTACCGGGGCTCGGAATCTCACTCGACGCACTGGTCGCGCACGCCGCCAAGCTCCATCGAGTCGAACTGGTACGCCCGCGGGAAGTCGTTGGACGCACCACGGTTACTGCGATTCAGTCCGGCCTCATTTATGGCTACACCTCGTTGGTGGACGGTCTCGTCCATCGAATCCGCAAGGAACGCGGCGAGAAGGCGCGAGTGATCGCCACCGGCGGTCTGGCCGAACTAATCGCTCCCGAATCCGAGACGCTTGAAGATGTGGATGAATTTCTGACACTAAAAGGGCTTCGCCTGATCTTCGATCGCAATCGAGGTTCCCGGGAGGACTAGAACGGGCTATGGAAGGGCCGCGACGCGTCGTTACCGACTCGATGTTCGGGATCAAGCTGCCCGATTACGCTCGCTATTCGCCACGCGTCGCGTTCGTGCTGGGTCAGAATCCCACGATGTTTACCGGGCCCGGCACCAACACCTATCTGGTGGGATTGGGGCGTCGGCCGCTGCTGCTCGACACCGGCGCCGGAGTCGCCACTTACCCTGACGTCCTGGCGAAAGGGCTGGCGGAGGTAAGCGATAGCCGCGAACTCGACAAAATCGTGGCTACTCACGGCCATCCTGACCATATTGGAGGAGTACGGCAGGTGCGCCAGATGTTCGGCGAGATCGATGTGCTGAAAAAGCCCTGGCCCGAACGTGATGCGGCAGCCGGAGCGACTCCGATCACGGCTATCGATGCCGGCGCGCAGATTCTCGCCGAGGGTGCGACCTTGCAGGCAGTATTCACTCCCGGTCACGCGCCCGATCATTTATGCTATTACTTACCTGAGGAGCGTGCATTGTTTACGGGCGACGTCATACTCGGAGCAGGAACCGCCGTAATCCCGGAGGATGGCGGCGACCTCGCCCAATACATGGATTCGCTCAGGCGATTGCTGGAATTGGACCTCGAGACGATTTATCCGGCGCATGGTCCAGTGATCCGCAATCCGAAGGAAAAGATTCTCGATTATCTCGCCCATCGGGAACTTCGCGAGAACCAGGTGCTGGATTCGCTGGAACAAGGACCGCTCGACATAGCCGCGATCGTGAAGAAGATATACACCGACGTTCCCGAGTTCCTGCATCAGGCAGCCGCGAACTCGGTGCGCTCGCATCTGAGAAAGCTGCTTCACGAAGGCGCAGTAGTCGAGCATCAGGATCGATGGGCTCTTAAATGAGGTTGGCGTATGAAGCCGTCCGCCGCCATCATTATGGCTCTGATTTTGGCGCTGTGGTGCCCTAGGACCGTTCTCGGCGCCGATGCCGGCACGCCTGCGGCCGATGCCGGCAAGCCCGCGGCCGATGCTGGCAAACCCGAGGTCGTCGACATTCCTGAACAGGAACTCTCGGCGCCGGACAAGGGTGCGAGTATCGCCGAGATCCCCCGCGCGCAGGATTCCCCCTCTGAGGAGCGGCCCGCCTCAGATTCCTCGGATCAGGGGGCTTACGATCAGTTGAGCGCCACGCCTCCATCCGTCCCTGATCTGCACAGCCTTCGGGAGTTTCTCGACCAGATGAGCGAAAGCTCGTCACTGGGAATCGAGTTGCGTGAGGATCAGGCCAAGCTCAAGAACGGCGACAACATCAACGGACTGGCGGTGCTCAGCGTCGCTAAGGACAGCCCCGCCGCCCGCGCCGGGCTGCAGGCCTACAGTGGGGGAACGCACGTCGTGCTCGAAGGCGCGACGATGGCGGCGGCGCTGGTATTCCCGCCCGCGATCGTAGCACTCACCATCATCGATCAGACCCATGTTGGCGAGTCTTATGATCTGATTATTGGCGTCGATGGAACGCGGGTGTCCGATCTGATGGAGTTCGAGGACCGTACGCGCACGCTCCGACCCGGAGATATCGTGTATCTCAACGTCGTGCGCAGCGGCGTGCGCCGCCAGATTCCGGTTAGTCTGCCGCCAATGACGCAAGCCTCCAAATGACTCGGGCCGACAAGACGGCTTAAGAGGGCTTTACATCGAACCTCGTTTCATATTAAGAGCAAATATGTCCGCCGAGGGCTGATGCCCCGGTGAGACGACGTCGCAGGACGAGAAGGATAGAAGAAAGAGCTCCGTTAGCGGAGCGATCGACATAGGGTTTGCCTGGATCCGGACTCGGACCGGGACTCGGACTTAGCGCATCGCGCGCATTTTGACACCGCCGTTTATTGCGGGGTTGCCGGGTTCCTGGCAACCCCGTTCTTTTTTGCGGGCGACGGAGAGGAAAAGCGGGATGACAGTTCTGGGTCTGGTGCAGATAGGTAGCGAAGCGTGCAAGGAGTTCGACGCGTGAAGATTGTCAATTCACCGCTGGAGATGCAGCGGCTGGCAGAAGCGACGCGCCGCAAAGGGGATCAGATCGCGCTCGTGCCAACGATGGGATACCTCCACGAGGGCCATCTCAGCCTGATGCGTGAGGCGCGGCGGCGCGCATCCATGGTAGTGTCGTCGCTGTTCGTGAACCCCACCCAGTTCGGCGCCAACGAGGACTTCACGCGCTATCCGCGCGATCTCGAGCGCGACTGCGCGCTGATGAGCACTGTGCCCGTCGATGTGCTGTTTGCTCCCGAAGCCGCCGATATGTACTTGCCCGGTTCGCAGACCTGGGTCGAGGTCACCCAGCTTACCCAAGGTCTTTGCGGGCACTTTCGCCCGGGCCATTTTCGCGGCGTCGCGACGGTGGTTGCCAAGCTGTTCAATATCGTCAAACCTCACGTCGCGATATTCGGCGAAAAGGATTATCAGCAACTGAAAACCATCGAGCGGATGGTGCGCGACCTCAACATGGACCTTGAGATCCTGCCGATGGCGACCGTGCGCGAGCCTGACGGCCTGGCAATGAGCTCGCGCAATGCTTATCTCTCGGCGGCGGAGCGCAAGACCGCGCTCAGCCTGAGCCGCGCGCTGGCCGCCGCACGCGACGCTCTTGCCGCCGGCGTCAATACCGCCGCCGAACTCGCGCGCGCCGCAACAGCGGTGCTTGCGAGCGAGCCTGGCGTCGAGATCGAGTATGTGGAAGCCGTAGACGCGGATAGTCTCGAACCGGTCGGCACGCTCGAACGCCCGGTGGTAGTCGCGATCGCGGTGCGTGTCGGCAAAGTGCGTCTGATTGACAATGCGGTGCTAACACCCGTCGCGGCGGCTGAGAAAGCCGCGCGTCGATGAATTGAAAGTAACTCTTTTTTTTGGGAGACGAAGATAACCAATGCGAACCATGCTCCAAGCCAAACTCCACCGCCTCCACCTGACCGGAGCCAACGTTGATTACGAAGGCAGCATCGCGATTGATTCGGACCTGCTCGACGCCGCCGGCATTCTCGAGTACGAAATGGTCCACGTGTGGAACGCAACCAACGGCGAGCGGCTCCAGACCTACGCGATCGCGGCGCCGGCCGGCTCAGGCGAAGTCTGCTTGAATGGCGCAGCGGCGCTCAAAGGCTCGCCAGGCGATATCGTGATCGTGGCTGCGTTCGCGCAGATGGACGACGCCGCTGCGCGCCGCCATTCACCGACCGTCGTGCACGTCGACGAGCGCAATCGCCAGCGCCACGGCTTCCCGCTACGCGCAGCCGTCTAGCGCGACGTAAGGAACTCGCGTTCTTCCCGGAGTTCCTTGCTATCCGGGGAGCTTCGCGTCGCGCCCGCGAAAGCCGGGATTTCTCACGAAGCCCGCCTCAGGGCGAAGCGCTTGCGTGAGAAATCCGGGAGTTTAGCCGTCAAACCGCGCTCGTCACCGCACGGTGACGGTCACCTTACTCGTGGTGCGGCCGTAGGCGTTGGTGGAGTAAAGCGTGTAGGTGGTCGTCGCGGACGGCGTGACCACGACGCTCGTGCCGCGCACCGCGCCCACCGTCGGCGAGATGATATTGTATTCCGAGTAGCTGACGTTCCAGCTCAGAGTCACCGCTTCCCCCGCCGACGCCGTCGCGGGAGTCGCGCTGAAGTTAACGATATCGGGCGCGGCACCGGTCGGAAGGTTGCTAGGCGTGTAGACGGTGCCCATCGACACCACCTCGAAATTCGAGGCGGTAATTGTTTTCAGATTGCCCAGGTCGGAATTGTTCCAGCGGCTGTCGGGAGCGCCACTGATGAAAATGCCGCTGCCATTATCAGCCAGTATCATTCCGTAATGCTTTAGCGCGGTGAGGATTACCTGGTTCTCGGGAGAGAAACCGGAGGTATCGAAGCTTGCGTTCAGCCGAAGCCGCGTGCCCATCGGCGGCGCGCTGGGATTGGTGTTTGACGACGCCCAATGCGAGGCCGGCGCCACGAAAGCTTGCTGGGTGGTCGGAACGGTGAAGCGAAGTGCGTGGCTGATAGTGCCGGCGGCAACTTCGTCGTAACGCGCGAGGCCCGCGAAAATCGGCAGCCCGGCGGCGTCGGCCGACGTCCACGAGTACGGACGCTGCTCGTCGATCGTCAGGTCCCAGACGGCGGCGGAGCCGGCCTTCCAGCTTCCGTTCTTCTGCAAGTGAGAATTGTATAACTCGTACAGCCAGCAACCGTCCTTCTCGAGCACCAGCACGTGCCGATCGCCGTTGCCGGGCTTGGGATAGCCTTCGATCAGCGCGTTGCCGGGAATCGGCATCGGGCCGGGATCGCTTTCGTCGCCATACGCCGTGAAGATGATTCGCACCTTGGCCTGGCTGCCCGCGACTACCTGGTATGGGATTCCGATCGACTGGCTGGCGTACTTGCCCGAGCCGAAGTCCGGATGGAGCGTCACCGACGAGCCGATAAAGTTGATGATGTTGGCGGAGTTGGGATCGACGGGCGCGCTGGAAATGTCGGTGTTCCACAGGCTATCGGTCTGCTGAAACGGGACGAAGCCGTTGAGGTTAGTGAGCTGGCCGACGCTCATTCCCGCGCAGGTCCCCGGCGCTTGCGCATGCACCGGGGCGCCCATCAGCAAACCGGCTATGACCGCGATCAGAACCGCGCTCAAGACTCGCATCGGCATTCTCCGCATCGCAAAAAACGTTAAGGCGCAAAACTATACAGAATGATAGCATGACAGAGCGCTCCGGATGAGGCAAAGCGCACGACGGCGCTGTGAGCGCTCAGACACCCAGCAGCTGCGTCGTCGAACGGTGCATAGAGGACGAAGGCACGAGGCTCACGACGATCTAACCGTTTTCCCCGTTTGTTTGGCGGCTATCCGAGGCCGTCGCTGGACAGGTGGCGCTCCGCTGACAGCGCTCGGAGCCGGTGGGGACTTCAAGCGTTCAGGCGGATTGAAACGATTGGTGACCCCAGCGGGAGTCGAACCCGCGTTACCGACGTGAGAGGCCGGTGTCCTAACCACTAGACGATGGGGCCGGTCTTGCGCCACCTTCGGCACATCCGCGAAGGATGAACCGAGGTTTTTTGTTGTTTTGGCTGAGGAGGCAGGACTCGAACCTGCAATCGCCTGATCCAGAGTCAGGTGGCTTACCAATTAGCCGACTCCTCAGCGTGAGGTCAGATTGTATCGATCGGAAGGCGCTCAAGAAAGCACCGCGGCGTCTTCCGAGGATGTTTCGCCGCCGACGCTATTGCGCCACCAGGCCACCGTCGCCCGGCAGCGTCGCGCCGTTGATGTACGAGGCGGCATCCGAGCACAGCCAGGTCACGACGTTAGCCATCTCATCCGGGGTGCCGTAACGGCGCATCGGAACGAACCCCTCGTAGTCGGACCGCTTCGGCCAGCCCTCGCAGTTGCCAATACGCTCCATCATCGGCGTATCGATCGGTCCGGGACATAGCGCGTTGACGCGGACGCCGGCAAGCGCGTACTCGATCGCCGCGGTCTTGGTCAGTCCGACGACCGCGTGCTTGCTCGCGACGTAGATCGGCAGCCCGGCGAAGCCTACCAGTCCGGCAACCGAGGCGGTGTTGACGATCGCGCCGCGGCCCTGCTTGACCATCTGCTTCAGCTCGTACTTCATGCACAGCCACACGCCTTTGACGTTAACCGCCATCACGTGATCGAAGTTGCGCTCGTTGTGATCGGCCGTCAGGGCGACCTCGCCCTCGCTCCCGGCGTTGTTGAACGCGCAGTCCAATCGGCCGTGCGCCTTCACGATCTTCGCGATCAAATCCTCGACCTGAGACGCCTGGCTCACATCGGTCCGGAAAAACTCGGCCTTACCGTTCTCGGCTTGAATCTTGGCCAGGGTCTGTTCGCCTCCGGCCTGATCGGTATCGCATGCGACCACGCGAGCGCCCGCGCGGACGAATGCCAGCGCGGTAGCTCGGCCAATTCCTGAAGCGGCGCCAGTGATCAGGGCGACCTTACCATCAAGCGTTCCCGCCATATCAACCCTCCTGGAATGCTATTCCGTTGAGCGCACCTTAGCGCTTTTCGCGGATTTCCGGTAATAGGGCCGCGTTGTTTTTTTGGCGGGTTACTGGCGCGAAAGGAGGCCGACAGCGCGGCTGCCGCCGCGCAGTGATCAGCGCGCTGAGGCTAAGCGCAGGGCTTCCGCGTGCCGGTTGACCATCGTATCGCAGCGCTGCAGCAACGCGGGGTCCTGACAGTACTGCTCGATCATGTAGCTGAGGTCGCCAAGATCGTGTACCAGCAGGCGCTGATAGCGCCGCTGCTCGCGCTCGTCTTGCACCGCGGCTAGCAGTTCGCTCACCAGATCTTCGATCTTCGAGTCCTCGACCTCTACCGCTATAGCCAAAGCGCGTTCAACCGTGACCGTTGCGGCTGCCTCACGCGCGGCAGTGTCCAGAAGTTCGCGCACTTGGCGGAAACTGGAATTGTCGAGCGACACCGGACTCGGCTGGTCAAGCAGGCCGCCCACCTCAAGAATCGTCGTGACCAATTCAAGAGCGCCAACATGGCCGGCTTCGTCACGCGCCATCGCAAACCAGAAATCGCGCAGCCTTGGATCGGCGCCAAAGAGGCGGTAAAAGCCCGCATACAACGCCATGGTCTTGCGCTCCAAGGCGATAGTTTCCGTCATTACTTTACGCAGGGAAGCCACTTTTTGGCATTATAGCGACGGCGACCCACAGTAGCAAAATTCGTCGCTGTCTCCATCGGATACACACCACAAGCGATAGGGCGCGCCGCCATATGGCGGCGCGCCCGCGCCTCGAAGAACGG